>CACYTU010000010.1 GCA_902777355.1 uncultured Lachnospiraceae bacterium
AGGTGACCAGGGGATAAAGTGTACAGGAAGGTTCTATTCTTCTCTTAAACACATCGGGGCATCTCAGCCCAAGTATTCCTACAAACACCTTACGCTATCAGAGGCTCTTCTGTATATTGCGCAGGCGGCAGATTAGGAATAAAATAATAAACAGTATCGGGATTAGGCGGGCTGCATGCCCGTTGGCTTTTTTTCAATAAGGAGAAAAAAATGAGTAAAGTGAATGATTTTCTGACAGCGGCAGGCGTATTTTTCCTGGCAACAGCGGACGGTGATCAGCCTAAGCTTCGTCCTCTGGGCTTCCATATGGAAATGGACGGAAAGGTTATGTTCGGTGTCGGCCAGTTCAAAGATGTCTACAAACAGATGGTTGCAAATCCCAAGGTCGAGATTGTCGCTGCAAAGCCGGATGGCCACTGGCTCCGCTACACCGGAAAGGCAGTCTTTGACACAGATCCCAAGTATGAGGCTGCCGCGCTTGAGGTCATGCCCCAGCTCAAGGACATCTACAATGAGAAGACCGGCAACCACATGATGGTTTTCCACCTTGAGGATGCAACAGCCGTGGATATCCCCATGATGGGTCCCGGCGAGGATCTGCTTGCCTGATCCTGATGCCTGATGCTTTCGGAGGCATGGGTACCGGCAGGATTTGATGCCGGGTGCATAAAAGCATAAGTAGTGACCTACAGGAAAGAAATACGGCCTGTATCGGGCCTGTGTCTACAGGATGATGCCGATACAGGCTTTTTTATTCCGGGGAAGAAGATTAGGAACAGCGGAAGAAATCAGTAACAGCGGAAATCGTATCAGACATACTGGAAATCGTTCAGAAATACTGGAAGTCGTTCAAAGATAGCGGAAGAAGATCAGAAACAGCGAAAGCAGATGTGTAATGGAGGCAGAAGATGAGGGATGGCAGTAAAGCCCTGGAAAAAAAGGAGATGGCGGCAGGAGTGCGCTTTTCGTCCAATGCCAGTCTCATTTTTTTCTTTTTAAAGGGAAGCTATCTTTACTTTCTGGCAGGCGCGGTGTGCGCCTGTCTTGTCGCGCTGTTTGACCTGATCATTCCCAGGATGATCCAGTTCACGGTGGATGCGGTGATTGGCGGAAATATGGGTGCTATGCCGGCATGGGCTTCCGGACTGGTCAGCCGGTTCGGAGGCGCCGGATTCCTGAGAGGACACCTCTGGGCGGCAGCACTTGCCGTCGCGGGAGCCGCGGCGCTGGGAGCGGTCTGCCGCTATTTTTTCAGAGTCAGCAACGCCAAAGGGGCTGAGACATTTGTCTGCAGGATGAGGGATCAGCTCTTTAGTCACATCATGTCCCTTCCCTATGCCTGGCACGGGGAGAACAGCACGGGGGACACCATCCAGCGCTGCACTTCGGACGTCGAGACGATCAAAATATTCGTATCCGAACAGCTGACTTCGCTGCTGAGGGTTTTCATTCTGGTCTTTATGTCCCTGTATTTCATGGCGTCGATCCAGCCACGGCTGACCCTGGCTGCCGCGGTCTTTATTCCAATCATGATCATCAGCTCCCTGATTTTTTACGGACTGATCGGCAATGAATTCGAGACCGTCGACAGCGAGGAAGGCAGGCTGTCCGCGATCACCCAGGAAAATCTGACAGGTGTCCGCGTTGTGCGGACATTCGGCAGGGAGAAATTCGAGAGGGAGCGCTTCGAAAAACAGAACGATTTCTATACCAATCACTGGATCCGCCTGATGCGGGTGCTGGCTTCTTTCTGGGTGTCCGGAAATGTGATCGCCACAGTCAGAAACATGACAGTGGCAGTCTATGGGGCTGTGCTCTGTGTGCAGGACCAGCTGACGGCGGGAGGCCTGATCGCCTTTTTGTCATACAATGCCCTGATGTCCCTGCCCGTCCGCGGAATCGGACGCGTAATCGTGGATATGTCCAAGGCGGGCGTGTCTCTGGAGCGTCTGCGCTACATTATGAACGCGGTCCAGGAGGAAGAGCAGGCGCCGACAGCGCCGGCAGGAGAGAATGGGACGGGAACGCTCATTGAAGAAAAGCTCATGGCAGGAGAGCACGCTATTGCAGATGAATCCGCCGCAGGAGAGCTGGTTATGGCAGATTCCGCGGCAGGAGAGCACGCTATTGCAGAGTCCGCGGCGGCAGGAGAGCACACAGCAAAAAAAGCTGCCGTGGGAGAGTACACAGCAGAAGAAACTGCGGCAGGAATTGCGGAAGCAAAAATCCCTGCGGACCGGGTCCCCATGGACCGGGATATAGAGTTTTCGCATGTCAGCTTCCGCTATAATGAGAAGAGCCCATGGGTTCTGCGGGATCTCTCCATGAAAATCCGGGCGGGAACAACGGTGGGAATTCTGGGAGCAACGGGTTCTGGAAAGACTACTCTGGTCCTGCTGCTGGACCGCCTTTGGGAGCTGCAGGAAGACTGCGGAAAAATAACGATCGGCGGCAGGGATATTCGCAGTATAGACCGAGGATGGCTCAGGAAAAATATAGGCATCGTACAGCAGGAACCCTATCTTTTTTCACGTACCCTGATGGAAAATATTGCTATCGCTATGCCTGACCCGGGAGCGGAAACTCCGGAGAAGAGCATTCCGGAAGAAACTCCGGAATGGAATCCCGGCGATGAGATTTCGGAGACCGAGGAAGAGGAGCTCATGACCGAGGAAGCGCGCATGCGCGAGATCCGGAGGGCTGCCGAAATTGCCCGCCTGGACGAGACTGTTGAGCGCTTTGCGGATGGATATGATACTTTTGTCGGTGAGCGGGGCGTCACCCTCTCCGGCGGACAGAAGCAGCGAGCGGCCATTGCCAGGATGCTGGTGCGCCGCACGCCGATCATGGTTTTTGATGATTCGCTCTCGGCTGTGGATGCCGAAACGGATGCTGAGATCCGGCGGGAACTCAGGAAAGGCACATCCGGCGCGACGGTCATCCTGATCGCCCACCGGATCACCACCCTGCAGCAAGCGGATGAAATCTTCGTGCTGGAGAACGGCAGGATCTCTGAGCACGGGACACACGAGCAGCTGGTTGCGAGAGGCGGCCATTACAGCCGTGTCAACGCCCTGCAGACCGGGGGAGAGATGGAATAACATTTTTCTTTTGGAACACGACATATTTCCGCACTTTTATGACATATTTCCGCACTTTTATGACATATTTCCGCATTTTTATGGTATAAAACGATTAAAAAAATCAATACACAGGAGACAAGGCAGAAAATGAAGATCAGACCTATACCTTTTTCAGATGAACTCTTTTACTGGCTGCGCATGGGAAAACAGCCTACTGTGGTGGATGTCCATTGTACTCTCAACAAAAGTGTGGTTCCGAGGGAATTAAAGGTCGCCTTGGGAGACGCTCTGCGGGTACATACCAATTTCCGGATCCGCCCGGTCGTTGTCGGGAACATGTTCCGGGCTGCGGTCTGTGATGTGAAAAATCCGCCCCTTTTTAAGGAGGACGGCCGCGTGAGGCATATGGGTACGGATGACACCAGGGGACTGATGCTCTATGTCACCTATGATGAGAATCATATCACGCTGCACTTTTTCCACGGTCTTTCGGACTTTCGCGGATTCTGCGCATTTCTGAATACCATGCTAAGGTTTTATTTTCACAAACTGGGGAAGACCGGTATAGAGCTGCCTGAGCCTGACAGCAAAGACGCGATTCCGTGTTTTGAAAATATTCTTGAAGCGGGAGCGCCCGGACAGCCGCTCGGAATGTTTAATCCCAGTGATCATGACATTTTCCATATTCCGGAAGAAAACTTCGGGAACAAGACAACCATGCAGCACATCGTTGAGATTGATGTCCCTATTGAGCCTCTTCTTGCCCTTTCAAGAGGGAACGAGAGCTCTGTCGTACCGACGATCCATGCTTTCATGGGACGCGCGATCCGCAAAACCTATGATGTCGGGGAGAAGATCATTGTCGGTTACACACCGGTTGACCTGCGTCCGATTTTCCATTTCGAGAACAGCGGGAATTCGTCATCCAATTTCCCGATCCCCTATACGGAAAAGATGGACCGCTATGATCTGAATGAGCGTTCCATGTACCTGAGAAGCATTCTGGATATCCAGAGCCAGCCGGAAAACCTTTACATGAAAGTAAAATACGCAAGGGACGCCATCATGGCGGTTGCTGAAAAGCCCCTGCCCATAGGTCTCAAGACCACCATGATCACGAACGGCGGACGGAAGCTGGACAGGGAGATCTATACATACGGCATTTCCTATGCCGGAAAAATCCGTTTCGGGGATGAGATCGATCCTTATGTCACCTCCCTGACTGCCTGCGCGGGCAGCTATTCCTATCCCTTATGGATCGTGGCGTGCGAGACCGGCGGAGTCCTCAGGATGGTGCTCACACAGGCCTACGAGAGCGATACGCTGTCAAGAAACATCTACAGGGAAATAGCCGACGCGATTCCCGGGACCGGCTTCATTGACTGGGGCCACTATCACTTTGATGAATTTTATGTGAAGGACGTCCGCCGTCTTCACAGAAAGAAGAAAAAATAAGCTGCGCATAGACATGCCTGAAAGGCAGACAAGGCTGTTGTCTGGAAAAAAGAGGAGAGTACTCACTGGAAGAGGAAGAAGCTATCCTTGAAAGAAAGGGGACTTTTTCTCGCGGACTTAGAAAAAAGAGCACTTTGAAAGACATCTTAAGATGCCTGACAAAGTGCTTTTTTCGTTGGTGTAACCATCTGAAGATTAAAGTTGTTTAGCATAGATCCAGCCGCATCTGCGGGTCGATCCAGCTTTCCTGCCTGGCGTCGCGGATACGGTCTTCTGGCCTGGGGAAGCCCACAAGCAGGGGCAACTTTGGATCGTGCATCCTCATATTCCGCCGCACTGTCCCGGCATCGGCATTTGCATAGCAGTAGCGGCAGAGGTGTCCGCAAGTATTGTACTGGCCGATGTCATTGGTGATATAACAGGAGCATTCCTTTCTGTTGTTGGGATTTGGCGGAAGATTTATATTCTGGCCGATCGCGCTTTCGAAGGTTTCCTGAGTCATGCAGCCGGAGCAGTCCGCGCCGGTAATGGCAAGCCGCTTGTCTTCCCCGCAGGGCTTTATAGTCATGCCATGGCCGGCGGCTGTTTTTACAAAGGATTCTGTCAATGACATTTGTGTCTCAAAGGGGACTGTCTTGGCTTCCGGGTAATTGCGCCGGACCTTCTCATAGAGATCAATAAAACTGATCACGCAGGTATGTGTACTGCCCTCCAGCTTTTGGCACATGGCGGAAAACTCTCTGATGTGTCTTTCCGCAGTCCATGTATTGTCGATGAGAATCGGGTCATAGCGCCAGCACATACAGTCCGCGCCGACAATTCGGGAGAGTGACCTGAACGACTCCATAACAGCGGCCTTTTCAGGCACATTCGGCTCTATATCCTTTCCGTAGGGAGTGATCGTCACAAACCAGTACTGATGATATTTATTCAGCAGATCCCAATCACCGTGACGCAGCATGGGACCCGGATTCTTTGTACAGAATACGATGAGGTCCACGACGGACGGATCCAGCCTGTAGCGGGTTACGGAAACCGGATTAAAGGGGTTCCGCGCCAGTACAAAGCCTTCCCGCAGGCGGTTATTAAACCACTGCGTGTAAAAAGCCGGTATGTCGGTGCGGTTTCCGGTCTGGATGATCATTGCAATGCTTCTCCCGTTAATATCTGGTCAGGTATCTTAAATCAAGTTTCAATCAAGTATCTTAAATCAAGTATCATGAATCAAGTTTAAATCAAGTTTCTTGAATCGAGTATCTTGAATCGAGTTTAAATCAAGTATCTTAATATGACAGCTCTGTCAGATATTTTTAGCCATAGAGAGTTGATTTCGCAAAACCCGCCGCTGCTGATGGCTTATTCACTGGCGATTGCTTTTGCAAACTCCGCAGCAGCCGCGAGATCGTCCGCATTGGGTCTGCCCTTGTGGAGGCCCTTGAATTCGCCCCTGCAGTGAAATTCGCGTTTGTCCATTTTGATACCGGCTTTATCTGCTTCCGCCTTCACTTTCTTCCAGGTGGAATTCAGCATTGCCGCAGAACCGAAATTGACGATTCGACCGACCTTGTTTTTATCCAGGGTGCGGATGAAATTCCGGACTTCAGGATCTATGCTGAAGGCATAATAGGAGTTCCCAAGAAAAAGGATATCCACGGGTTCGCTGACAGGTGTGCTGATGGGCAGAGCCTCTGCCCCGACAGCCTTTGCAACAGCTTCCGCAAGCCGCTTTGTGTTTCCTGTCTTTGTGTAATATCTGACTGCAATATTCATTTTTGAATCATTGACCTTTCTAAAATTAAAGAGCAGAGCCTTGAATAAGCTTCTTCCGGTAAAGCCTTGATTAAGCTTCTTCCAGTAATGCCTTGACGCAGGCTTCCACCTCTGTCATCTCGGCAGTGGGCTCAAAACGGGCGACAACTTTTCCTTCCCGGTCGATGATGAACTTGGTGAAATTCCACTGGATATCATTCTTGCCCCAGCCGTTTTTCTTGGAGTTTGCAGCTGTAAATCCGCTCATCATTAAGGCCTTGGGACCCTTGCCGAAGCCTTCAAAGCCCTTCTGAGACTTGAGCCAGGTGTAGAGCGGCAGCTCATTCTGACCGTTGACATCTGCTTTCTTCATCTGAGGGAAGGTGGTGTTGAAGTGCAGCGTGCAGAATTCATGAATCTCGTCATCTGTACCCGGAGCCTGGCCGCCGAACTGGTTGCAGGGAATGTCGAGGATCTCCAGTCCCTTGTCGTGGTAATCCCTGTACATCTGCTCGATGGGCTCGTACTGAGGGGTGAATCCGCAGCCGGTTGCCGTATTCACTACCATGATGACCTTTCCTCTGTAGTCGGAGAGGTTGAGCTCTTCGCCTTTGCCTGTTGTGATTGTGTAATCATAGATCATATCTGTTTTCTCCTTTTTTGTTCTTTTAATATATATATTTTTTTCAGAGTTAAAAGGGGCTTGCTTGTTTTTTATCTCTTCTTCAATGCAAAATTATATTGCGTACAATTTAATATGTCAAGTGCTTTTCGGGATTATTTTGGAAGGGGACGGTTCTTCGTCTCTCCCTGTCTCTGTTCTCTTTATTCTTGAAAATAGCCTCGTTTTCAGGCACTATTAGGGATGGAAGAGCGGACAATAGTCAAGTATCAAAAAGCAGCGCGCAGCTTTAATCATACGCAGTTTGTGGCACGTGGCCATGGAAATGAAATATGGAAAAAAATAAAAAAAGGAGCAGGGGGTCTTCTTTCTTCGGCCTGCCCCTGATTCTGCCTTTTGTGCGTCCCTATCTGTGGACGATCATATGGATGATCATACTGGGAATTCTGTCGAGTCTGGCGGATTCCGTCTTTCCCCTGTTCAACAGTTGGGCCCTGGATCACTTTGTGGCGGAGCGCACGTTGGAGGGCCTGCCGGTTTTTCTGGGGCTGTATCTTCTGCTGATGCTTCTGCAGGAGCTGGACAATTATTACTGTCTCTATCAGTGCGGGCGTGTGGAGGTCCTGATCGACCGCGATCTGCGCAACGCCGCCTTCGCCCATCTGCAGACCCTGTCTTTCTCTTATTTTAATCAGAACAGTGTGGGCTATATCCACGCCAGGACCATGAGCGATACGGAGAGGATCGGGGAGCTGCTGGCCTGGAGGATGATGGATGTGGTCTGGAATGTCTCCTACATTATCTGGGCGGCGGGTATGATGCTGGTCATCAATGCGAGGCTCGCTTTTTATGTGCTTGTGATGGTTCCTCTGGCTTCGGTTTTGATCCTGTATTTTCAGAAAAAAATAGTGAGGGGGAGCCGGCAGGTGCGCGAGATTAATTCGCGGATCACGGGCAATTTCAATGAGGGAATCACGGGAATCCGGAGCATCAAGTCATTGCGGATCGAGGACGTGATGGAAGGGAATTTTGAGGAAGAGACGGAAAAAATGCGGGGCACGGCGGTGCGTGTCGCAAGGCACAGCGCGGTTCTGACATCGTCGATCACCTTCCTGTCATCGATGGCCCTGGCCCTGGTTCTGTGGCGGGGCGGAGTGCTGACCATGGAGGGTGTGATCCGGGTGGGAACCCTGTCTGTTTTCATGACCTATGCGGTTGGCATGCTGGAGCCGATCCAGCAGATCATCACATCACTGTCCGCGCTGATCTCGATCCAGGTCAACATCGAGCGCTTCACGGCTCTTTTGAATGAGGAGTCCGACGTCAAAGATACACCCGAAGTGGTGGAAAAATACGGGGACAATTTTCACGCCAAAAAAGAGAACTGGGAGCCTCTTCTGGGAGATGTGGAATTTCGGGATGTGTCGTTTATGTATCCGGACGGAAGTGAGCTGGTACTGGAACATTTTAATCTCAAGGTCCCTCAGGGGAAAAATGTGGCCATCGTCGGGGAGACGGGAGCCGGCAAATCCACCCTGGTGAACCTTGCATGCAGATTTTACGAGCCTACGGAAGGGCAGGTGCTGATCGACGGCAGGGACGCCCGCGAGCGGTCGCAGCTCTGGCTGCACAGCAAGATCGGCTATGTGTTGCAGACGCCCTATCTTTTTTCCGGGACTGTGCGCGACAATCTCAGATATGGAAAGCCGGATGCCACGGACGAAGAGATCCTGGAGGCACTCCGGCTTGCGTCTGCTGATTTTGTGGTGAACAGGATGGAAAAGGGCCTGGACAGCGAGGTCGGCGAGGGTGGCGACATGCTCTCCACAGGGGAGAAGCAGCTTCTGTCCATCGCGCGCGCGATTCTGGCGGATCCCCGGATCCTGGTCCTTGATGAGGCGACTTCCTCAGTGGACACCCTGACGGAGCGCGCGATTCAGGACGCGATCGCTGCTGTGATCCGGGGCAGGACTTCCTTTGTGATCGCCCACCGGCTCTCGACCATCATCGGGGCGGATGTGATCCTGGCAGTGCGGGACGGAAAGATCCTGGAACAGGGCACACACAGTGAGCTCATGGAAAAGAAGGGATATTATTATCTGCTCTACACCAGGCAGTACGAGGAGACGGCCAGCCACAGGGCGGTGGACAGCGTCCTGGCAGGAACGGTATGAGAGCCGGATGAAAGCCGGTAGAGCCGTATGCGACTGGGATGAGAGCCGGAAGAAAACCGGATGTAGTCCGTCTGAGTTTGAGGCCTGTGTCACATGGTATCCAGCCAGGGGAAAGCCGGGCGGACGGTCTTGTTTTTTCCGTGGTAATCGGAGCCTGAGGTGAGGAGCAGGACCCGCCCGGTCTCCCGGCGGAAGCGGTCGGCAAAGTCCAGAATCTGACGGGCATTTTCGGGCCTGTTGTGGGGATGAAGAAGTTCGAAACCGTCCACCTCATGTTCAATGCAGTAGTCGAAAAAGCCCTCCAGCCTCCTGCCCTCCAGGGAGTACTCGCCAAGATGTGCGATCACGGCAATGCCTCCTGCCGCATGGATGGCTTCAATCGCCGTGTGAGCAGGGATCGCCTTGCGGATTGCATAGAAAGGCGCGTCTTCACCTATGTATTTGTTCATGGCGTCATCAATGGAATCTGCCAGATTCAGATGGATCAGGTAGCGCGCGATGTGGACCCGGTTGTAGTTGCCGGACGGACTCAGGACGCGGGCGAATTCGCGGAAGCCTTCCACGGAGAGCCTTCCGGGGCCGATTCCTGCCTTTGCCATATTTTCAACCATGGTCTCATTGTGGCGGATTTTTGACCACCGGTATTCCTCGATGACATCATGGAGGGGCTTGAGAGAGGGGGAGGACAGATCCGTATCAGGCTTCAGATATCCCAGAACATGAACTTCCGGCCAGTCTTTTTCCAGGGCGGCGCCGGGTTCCGGATATTTCGTTGTCAGCTCGGTTCCGTCTATTCCTGTCTGACCGTATTTTTGACAGGCCTCGCGGAAGGGAATGATGCCCGCCAGCGTGTTGTGGTCGGTCAGGGATATGATCCCGATGCCTGCCTTTTTGGCCTTCAGGACGATTTCTTCGGGGGTGTCCGTTCCGTCTGAGAACATACTGTGCATGTGAAGATCGATTTTTTCCATAGTACAATTACCGTCCTTTTATTCTTCATCGTGCAATACCCGTGACTTCAGTCGTGGGATACGCGCGTAAGACTCGCTCGCGAGTCTTGAATCATCGGTTCAATGGCGGTGTACCGCAGAATGTCTGCGTATGATTACAGTATACAGTCTGAAAAAAGATTACTGCAATGAATTGTAAGGATTTCCATGATTTCTGATCCTTACTCGTCACACCCTGACCAGGGTGTGGCGGTAACGCTGCGTTCGGCGATTCCAATTTCGCTTCGCGAAACGCCGAACGCCCTAAAACTCCGGTTTTTGAGCACTCCGGCCCTCAAAAACACGTCGAATCTGGTGGGGGAGTGACTTGTAACTTCTGATCCTTCGCAGCAAATGTTTACATCGGGCTGAGCAGCCTTTGGAGCAGCCGGGCTTTTTTTAGTCAGACTTTTTAGTTTGAGGTTGATTTCCTTGCCGTTGATTATTAATATGGGGTAATACGCTGCCTAGTGGAGGCAGGCTTTAAATATAAACAAAGAGAGGGGAATGGAATGCGGACGCTGACATATAATGGAGGCATTTTTGATGAAGGAAACGGATGGATTTTCCGTAAAGTGATGAACTGGACATTTCCGGGCCTGCTGCTGGCGGCGGCGGAAATCGGCCTGATCAACGCTGGTATTCTGAGTGAGGGAAAGATACCGCGGCCGGCTATGACAGTAATCCTTATTTTTACAGTTATTTATGTTATCCCGTCCGTGTTTGCCTTCCCCACAGCCTGGTTCCTTTCATGGGGAAGGACACGCCTGTGCCGCGAGAGCTGGATCGATTTATACAAAAAGAAAATCGTCTATCACAAAGCGGTCTCCATGACGATGGGAAAACCCCGCTATGTCGATTTTTCGGTGACACAGCTTCGCAAAGTCGAGGTCAAGAGGGGAGAGTATATCCTGCACGGCGCTGTCACAAATGAGACCGTGGGCGGAAGCGGCGGTGAACTCAAGATTCCCGTTGCGTTTGAAAATATGCAGGCAATTCGCGAGATGGCAAGATATAAGTGAAGTCTGCGAAGATCCGGGATGTCGGGGCAGGCAATACCCGCGTAAATCAGGGAACGGCAGGATATTAGTAAGACAGCCTCTGTGCCGCCCCGGTGTGATTTTGTGATGATGTAAGGGCAATAGCCCTGTGGGTATACGGACTGCAAAAAGCCCGCAAATGCATGGCATTTGCGGGCTGGTGCTTGTATTAGCTCAGAATAATCAGGGAAAGCCGGGGCAGATTAGGAAGACCGGTGGCCCTTCAGTTCTGCTCTGGAAGAATCAGCCCGGATTATTCCGGGAAAGCCGGGGCAGACCGGGCAGACCGGTGGCCCTTCAGTTCTGCTCTGGAAGAATCAGCCCGGATTATTCCGGGAAAGCCGGGGCAGACCGGTGGTCCGACTGATTCAGAGAGAAAGATTGGTGATCCGTCATTCATGTCCGTTCAGACGTGTGCGAACCCAGAAGGCTCCCATGGTCTGTGCCGGATCTTCTGTGACTTCATCCTGAAGGTATTGTCCGAGCCAGGGGGAAGAAGGAACCCATGTGTTTGCCTGATCTTCCGATTCATACTCGATTTCAGCATACATAAATGCGGTGGGCATGCCCTCATCTACCAGGTTGACCTCAAGGTGGAGACCATCAGGCAGCTGATAGACACGTCTTGTCTTGGGAATGAGCGGAATGCCGATCAGATCCTCCAGCTGGGTGAACTGTTCTTTTGAAATCGGAAACTCGATCTCTTTGCGGGAGAGAGTCCCTGAGGACTTGAAGCAGAGTATATATTCGATCGGACTGCCTGTAACAGCTTCCTCGCGGATGCGGACGGTGGGGTGTACCGAGATATATCCCTGCCGCATGTGCTGCTCTTTGATAAGGGAAAGCCCTGAAGACTCATCGGGCCAGTGGTTTACCATCCATTTACGTTCAATCTCCATATGTAAAATCTCCTTTTTGCTGGTTGGATGAACATGTGGGGGCGGGTTTACCGTCCGCTCTCATTTTATCATTTGTCCCCGTGGGGGACAATAGAAGCTCTGCGGGAGTGCGTCGGTCAGGCGCGTCGGTCCGGAACAGCCGGCCCTGGACAGCCGGCCGTGAACAAGCCTTTATAGAGCAGTCGATCCGGAACAGTCGATCCGGAGCAGCCGGTCGAGCGCGTCAGTCCGGAACAGCTGGCCGTGGACAGCCGGCCGTGAACAAGCCGGTCATGGACAGGTGTGGCTGTCGGCGCAATATTGTAAGGTGAGATTTATGGCTTTTAAAAATAAAGACCGGGTTGATCCGGGGACAGGAGGAAGGCTGGATACCCTCGACCTGCTGCGCGGGGCCACACTGATCAGCATGATCCTCTACCACGGGATGTGGGACTTTATTTATCTTTCTGAGACAGGCGGGCGGATGAGCGCGCTGAAGGACTGGTACAGGGGACCGGGGGGCTTTTTCTGGCAGCAGAGTATATGCTGGACATTTATCCTGCTTTCGGGCTTTTGCGTACCTTTTTCAAGGCACATTTTCCGAAGGGGTCTTCAGGTATCGGCAGCCGGTCTCGCAGTGAGCGCAGTGACGCTGCTGTGGATGTATGACGAGCGGGTCGTCTGGGGCGTCCTGTCCTTTCTCGGAGCTGCCATGCTGCTTAGCGGAGCCGCCAGGCAATTAAGTGGAAGAAAGGGCAGCAATGCCTTGTCAGGGACGATTGAAGAAAAGGCTGGAAGCGCAGGCAATCCCGGCAGCAGTGAGTCGCATATGCTGTCCGCATCGAAGGAGGCAGGAGATTGCGGCAGGAACTTGAGAGCAGGCGGCAGAGGGAGGGCGCTCGCCGGATTTGTGCTCTGCTGTATTCTGTTTTATGTTTTCCGCTGGGTCAACATCGGATATCTGCAGGTCCTTCCGGGCAGGAGCATTATCCTGCCGGAGTTTCTGTACCGGGAGGGAATCAGCGGCGCGATTCTCACGCCAGTGGGATTTCCGATGAAGGACTTTTTTTCTACCGATTATTTTTCCCTGCTGCCCTGGTTCTTTTTGTTCCGGGCGGGCTTTTACCTGCATGGCATCGTGATGGAAAGAGGGTGGTTTTCCCATCCTGCCTTCCGCCTCAGGGTTCCTGTAGTGAACTGGATGGGAAAGCATTCGCTGCTGCTCTATCTGCTGCATCAGCCGGTCCTGTATCTTTTGACAGTCCTTCTGTTCTGATCAGGCAGGTTTGATCATACTGATTTCGTATGGCTGATTTCGTATGGCTGACTTCGTGTGGCTGAATTCATGTGGCTGAATTCATGTGGCTGATTTCGTGTGGCTGATTTCATGTGTGACTTTGCGGACAGTATTTAGGGGTGCATTTTTTAGAAAAATGTGTATAATGATACAAGAGTACAAGTAAGCGATATCTAACTGCCGCTGTGATGGGACAGCCGGTCAGCCTGAAGCAGCCGTTTTGAGAAGAACATAGATGAGCAGAGAAACTATATACGGATAAGCACAGAGAAGAGCGGATAAGCCGCAGAGGCTATATACGGATAAGCACAGAGAAGAGCGGATAAGCCGCAGAGGCTGTATACGGATAAGCACAGAGAAGAGCGGACAAGCTGCAGAGGCTGTATACGGATAAGCACAGAGAAGAGCGGACAAGCCGCAGAGGCTATATACGGATAAGCACAGAGAAGAGCGGATAAGCGCAGAGGCTATATACGGATAAGCACAAAAAGAAGCATAGAGAAGCACTGGCATCCCCTGCAGGCAGATGACAGGCAGGGAAAACGTGGAGGTTCTTTTTGCAGGATAGCAGAGATGTGGAGAGGGAACTCGCGCAGAGTCTGAAAAAACTCGCCGTCGAGAAGCCTTTTGAAAAAATAACGATTAAACAGATTGCGGATGGCGCAGGGGTCATCCGCGTGACTTTTTATAACCATTTTCAGGATAAATATGACCTGCTTGCCTGGATCGTCCGCCGCGATATTTTTAATCCGGTGAAGATCCTGCTGTCGAATCTGATGTACAGGCAGGCTTTGATCCTGATTTTTACCAACCTGCGCAGGGACAGGGATTTCTACATGAGGATCGAGAAGATCGAAGGACAGAATTCTTTTTCCCAGATCGTGGAGGAATGCGCGGAAAAACTAATACTGGATCTTTTGCGGGAACGGGGTATTGACGAAGACCTGAAGATCAGCCCGCAGATGACTCCGGAGTACATCTCCAGATATTACGCCAACTCCATGTGCTATATTCTTTTGGACTGGATCAGGAACGGCATGACCGAATCTCCTGAGGAGATGGCGACGATTTATGCCCATCTGGGGTCTCATTCCATTATTGACCTTCTGAACGTAAATCTGGACTGACGAAAACCTGATGAGAGAAAGCGGTACAGCATCGATCCGGAGGATTGACGAAAACCTGCTGAGAGAAAGCGGTGCAGCAGCGATCCGGAAGACTGACGAAAGCCTGCTGAGAGAAAGCGGTACAGCATCGAGCCGGAGGACTGACGAAAGCCTGCTGATGGAAAGCGCTATATGCCCCCGCCCTTCGAGGGGGCGCGGGGTAACGGGGATATGATTTCGGTATACAGAAAGGCTGTTTTGTATATTGACCTTTAACAGCAGGCGGCATTTGGATATTTTTTTCACCGCCTGTTTTTATTAAAGTAAATAGGTGTGAATGATAAGTCCGGGATTTGTGCCCGGTTTTTGTATTTATCGAAACAGCGCGTATGACCGCGGCCGGCAGTGACCGCCCGCGGGTACGTCAATTATATCTGGTTTATACGGTACGGGTAGTTCCCGGGATACGGGAAATATCTTGACGATGGTAAGTGTCATCTCAGATGACAGAGGAAATTCCCGGGATACGGGAAAATATCTTGACGGCGGTAAGAGTCATTTCGGATGACAGCAACTCAGATGACAGAGGAAGCTCCCGGGATACGGGAAAATAGCAGGATACAGGAAAGAAGAGGTTTCGCAAAAAATGAAGAGAAAACAGTTTCTGGCACTCATGCTGACGATTGCCCTGACGGCGGGCACTAACGCGACTGCGGTCACTTCTCTGGCAGCGGAGAGGGCAGCATACCTGTCGGCCCTGCAGGGGGCTGCACAGCAGGGAGGAACTGTCCTGGCTGCAGATGAGGACGGGGATGACTCAGATACATCTGTGCTTGAGCAGGCGATCGGGGAGGCTGTCGAAAACGTGTCGTCCGGATTCGGCAAGGAAGAGACTGTCTATGTTTTCACGGATCCTTACGGAACCCAGCGGGATATCACAGTATCGAACTGGCTCAAGAACCCTGAAGGAAAGAAAAAACTCGATGACTACTCTATCCTGCAGGATATTGAGAATGTGAAGGGCGACGAGACTTTTGACAGAAAGAAAGACAGCAGCATCGTCTGGGACGCGGACGGAAACGATATCTATTATCAGGGCAAGACGTCCCGTCAGGTCCCTGTGACCGAGAAGATCACCTACTACCTGAACGGCAGGGAGATTGCCGCCGATCAGCTGGCCGGAAAAAGCGGTAAGGTGAAAATCCACATCGACTACACCAATCATGTGAAATACAAAAATGTATACGTGCCTTTTGTGGCTGTGACGGGGATGGCTTTTGCCAACGACACGGCAAAGAATATCAAGATAGACAACGGCTCTGTAGTCACAGAGGGCAAGAATACCATGGTCATCGGTATGGCTTTCCCGGGACTGGAGGACAGCCTGACGACAGCCCGCAATGAGTCTAAGGCCATCGTCAACAGGATCGATGACGAAGACAAGCAGGATCAGCTGGACAGGATCGATGAGCTGGACATTCCCGGAAGCGTCGAGATCACCATGGATGCCGAGAACTTCAAGATGAGTACCTGCCTCACTATGGTTTTCTCCAACCTGTTCGAGATGGACGAAGAGGATGATAAGGATTTTGACGAGGACCACAAGGACGCTTTTGACGCCATGGATGATGCGATCGAGGACCTCGAGGAAGACGGCGATGACCTGGTAGAGGGAACGCAGGAACTGCTGGATGGCGCCCAGGAGGCAAAAGACGGGTCGGACGAACTCTACGACGGATCTGAGAAGCTCGCGGACGGAATCGGCGAGTACACGGACGGAGTGGACCAGGTCAACGACGGCGTACAGACCCTTGAGAAGGGAGCCAAAACCCTGACTGACAATAATCAGAAGCTCGAAGACGGAATGAGGGAACTGAAGGAGGGGTCAGAACAGCTGGATAAGGGAGCGCAGGCTCTGAATTCAGGAGCGCAGGCTCTCTCGGGCGGTGTCAATTCCTATACAGACGGCGTCAGCCAGGTAAACCAGGGCGCGGAGGACCTTGCCAGAGGAACATCGGACCTTGTCGAGAATAATGACGCGCTGGACAGAGGGACAGACAGTCTGGCGGAGGGCGCCGGAGCGCTTGCAGAGGGAGCGGCGGCTCTGGACCTGGGTATTTCCCAGCTCAACAAAAATAATGAGAAGCTGAATAAGGGAATCTCTTCACTCACCACAGGAATGAGCACGCTGGGGACAGGTGCTGAGACTCTGAAGTCGGGTATGTCCACGATGGGCACCAATCTCGGAATCTATACCGGCGCCGTGGCATCTGCCAGCGATGGCCTGAACGGGGCAAAAGAGAACGCCGGAAAGCTGAAGGACGGGGCGGCTGCCCTGGCGGATGACGAAAAGGGAGCTCCCGCATATGTGGACGGCGTAGACGAACTGATCGGTCAGGTCGGGACGGTAACCGATACCGTGGGAAGTCTCAAAGAAGGCGCATCTAAGGTCCATGGGGGAATCAGCAGCCTGATGGAACAGATGGGAATCGCCAGCGAAGGGGCCGGAGGTGCTGCCGAGGCGGCGGCTTCCGCAGTGGAACACGCAAAGAGTGCTTCGCAGCATGCCAAGGACGCCGCAGGGCACGGAGAGGATTTTGTGGAGGATGCCAAAGCGGCTAAAAGCAAAATCTCTGATGCTTCGGAAAAGGCCCAGGACGTGATCGATGCCGCCGGAAAGGTGAAAACGGGTACGGACGCCGTGAAGGACGCGGCCGATTCTCTGAAAACCACTGCCGGCGACGCCAAAAAAGATGTGTCCGGAGCCAAAGGAACCGCCGCGGACAAGATCAAGAGTGCCGGGAGTTCGATCAGCTCCGCCAGGGACAAGGTCGATGACATCAGCTCGCCTATCAGCGACCTCAAGGATGCCGTTCCGGATACGATTGATGAGATCGAAAAAGTCGACACGTCAGGCGGCGTGGATATTTCCAGGGGAGATATTAAGAGCGCGATCGAAGACGCAATCGGAGACAAACTCGATGGAGTAGAGGGCATCGACAAGGATGCTATTATCAGCAAGGCGGCCGACGCGGCTGCGGAAGCGGCAAAGGAGCAGGCGGAATCTTCCGCGGGCGAGCTCAAGGACAGACTCGAGAGCGCCAATGAGCGGATCGAAAGCGCCAACAGTGCGATCAAGTCGCAGAATGAAAAAATCGAATCGTTTTCCGGTAAGGCCGACAAGGCGGAGAGCGACCTGAAAGATAAGATCGGCAAGGCCAAGGATGATCTGGACGGGGCGGACTCCGATGTGGAAGAAGCAGGGAAGGCTGTTGCCGACGCGGCGGGTACTGTCGAAAAAGCCGCCGGGTCTCTTTCTTCCTCGGCGGACACGGTAAAGAAGAAGGCTTCCGAGGCGGCAGGAACAGCCGCAGACACAAAGAGCGCTGCTGACAAACTCAAGAGCGCGGCCTCAGCAGCCGACAAGCTCTCCACAAGCGATATGGAGAGTTCTGTGAAAGATCTCAAAAGCGACTCCGGAACGATCAGCGGGGACGCCAGCGATACAAACAAGGCCAAAGGTGATATAGTCTCCGCGGAGGAGAAGCTGTCGGCGGCCGAGACAGATGAACAGCTCAAGGCGCTCAAGGAAGGCGCAGGACAGGTCAGCGGCGGTCTCAGTGCCCTTCACAGCACGCTCACCGGGAAAGAGGATGATCTGAATGCACTCAAGGCTGCGGGCGCTGAGGTCAAGAGCGGGGCCAAACAGGTCAACGGCGGAGTACAGGCACTCTACGGTTCTCTCTATGTCGGAAGCGAAGAAACTCCTGCGCTGGCGGATGTGCTGTCCAAACTCTCATCCCAGAATGAACTACTGACCGGCGGCTTTTCGCAGCTGCAGAGCGGCGCCGATCAGATCGCGGAAGGAATCAAGGCGGCCAATGCAGGCTCTGTCGAGCTGCAGGGCGGCATCAAACAGTATACGGACGGAGCCCTCACGATCGGCGCGGGAGCGGATAGCCTGACTGCCGGAGCTGCGGAGGCTCAGGAGGGCGCACAGGCGGTCTCCGCGAGTGTAGATAATTATCTGCAGGGAACACAGCAGATAAATGATGGAGCTGCCGCCCTGGCTGCGGGCACAGCGGCACTGAACCAGAATTCCGACACGCTCAAGAGCGGAGCCGACAAACTGGCGGAAGGCGCCAACATCCTTTCCAACAGTACACACTCGGCAAAGGAAGGAATCTCCACTCTGAATACAGGCCTCCTGGCTTATCTGGACGGGACACTGCAGCTTCGGGATGGAACAGAGAAACTTGCGGACGGCACAGAAGAGCTGAGCGGCCACTCCGACGAACTCAATGACGGCGCAGGGGAACTAGTCGACGGTGTGTCACAGTTTGTGGACGGCATGCAGGAGATGCTGGACGGCTGCATAGAGCTCCACGACGGTGTTGTCGAGTTCAGAGAAGAAGGAATCCGCAAGCTGGCTGAGATTTACAGAGAAAACATCAAATCGCTTGATGACAGCCTGATGGAGATCAAAGAGGCCGCCAAGACCTACAAGACTTTCAGCGGCGCCCTTAAAAACACGGACAATAATGTCCGCTTCATCATCAAGACAGACAGCATTGAGACAGACGAGGACTGACCGGTAACTGACAAGGACTGACCAGTAACTGACCGGTAACTGAACGGGATACTATTCTGAAAGCTGTTCTGGAAAGAAAGTTTTGAACCGGCGGGATGATTTTCAGAAAGCTGTTCTGGAAAGAAAGTTTTGAACCGGCGGGATGATTTTCAGAAAGCTGTTCTGAAAAGAAAGTCTTGAACCGGCAGGATGATTTTCAAAAAGCTGTTCTGAATAGAAAGTCTTGAACCGGCAGGATGATTTCCTGAAGGTTTTTCCGAAAAAAACACGGGTACTTCAAATGGACGTTCACTTTATATATATAATTCTGATATCTCTTTCGCTGGCGCTCGGCATCTACGGGGTCGTCGTACAGCGGGGGGCAAATCTGGTCCGGATCGATTTCCGGATGAGCCTGATGGCTGTGATCTGGGCAGGCCTTGAGCTGGTCACTTCCCTGTTCGGATACGGAATCGGGACCTGGATCCTGCAGTTCGAGATGTCCAGGGACCAGAGTACTTTCTGGGCTCATATGTTTGCAGGGACGGTCCTGATAGCAATCGGAGTGCGTATGCTCTTTTTGGCCTTCCGCAAAAAAACATTCCTGGAACACCGCATGGAAAATGTGGATATCCGCGCGGATGTGATGCTGTCCCTGCACCTGTGCATGCATGGGTTTTTTGCCGGCATAGCATGTGGAATCCTCCGCCTGCGCCTGCCGGTTCTCCTCGGCGCTGTCTTTGTCATTTCAGGCGTTTTCGCCGTGGGAGGATATATTACGGGCAGGACCTGGGGAGTGGAACCCAGTGAAAAGGCCTACGCCATCGGGGGAGGCCTGCTCTGTCTGATCGGAATCGCCCTGCAGGTGCTGCAGGCAGGTGCATGATTTCTGTCTGACCGGAATCGCCCTGCAGGTGCTGCAGGCAGGTGTATAAACAGGATATTCGGAATACTCTGTTATCCTGATGATCTGAATACTCTTAAAAACGATACAAGAACAATAAAAAAACTGCCTCGGATGAATGCTTGCTTCAGGCATGCATCCGCGGCAAAAAAAATCCTGTACGCGCCGGAGCTGATATGGTCAGTTCAGACGGCGGTACAGGAGTTTTTTTTTTTTAATGACATGGCCCGTGTAATAAATATTTCCGCCTTACGGCGGACACGGGCAGATCGGGGGTAGAGGGCGGCGCGGCCGCCTCTACCCTATTCATCGCCCGATACCCGTGACTTCAGTCATGGGATAAGTGTGCGGGTCTTTGGGATGCCTGCCTTTTTTATAACAGCGGGGCGGGACATCTATCGGGACATCTGTCTTCTTCTGATCATGAGAAGATGGGCTTGATGGCCTCGGAGAGGGCATCCTTCTCAGCCTGAGCGGCTGCGAGGTCTTTGCCCAGGGTGGTGTAGTAAGCCTTGATCTTGGGCTCTGTGCCGGAAGGACGAACCATGACCTTTGCGCCGTCCTCAAGGACATAGGAGAGGACGTTTGCCTTGGGAAGACCTGTCTCTTCGGGCTTCGCATAGTCAGTCACGGACGCAACCTTGAGGCCGCCCAGCTCCTTAGGCGGATTCTCGCGCAGGCCTGCCATGATGCCTGCCATCTTGTCCATGCCGGAGAGGCCGGGGAACTCGACGGTGTCGATCTTGTTGAGATAACGGCCGTACTGGGCGTAGATCTCTTCAAGACGCTGCTTGATGCTGGATCCGATGCTGCGATAGTATGCAGCCATCTCGCAGATGAGCATGGAGCCGATGATGGCGTCTTTGTCGCGGACATAAGGGCCTGCCAGGTAGCCGTAGCTCTCTTCGAAACCGAAGATGAAGCGGTCGACTTCGCCTGCTGCCTCGAGCTGTGCGATCTGGTCGCCGATCCACTTGAATCCTGTCAGGGTCTGACGAAGCTCGACGCCGTAGTGCTCGGCGATCTTCTCAGCCAGAGGAGTGGAGACGATGGACATGACAGCGACAGGGTTCTTGGGCATTGTGCCCTTCTCGATGCGGCCTGCGCAGATGTAGTCGAGCAGCAGAGCGCCCATCTCGTTACCGGAGACCAGCTCGTAGGAGCCGTCCGGGCATTTCATAGCGATACCAACACGGTCTGCATCGGGGTCGGTTGCCAGCATGAGGTCCGCGCCGACTTCCTTGGCCAGATTCAGGCCCTTCTCAAGAGCAGCGAAGATCTCGGGGTTGGGATAGGAGCAGGTGGTGAAATAGCCGTTGGGATACTCCTGCTCGGGAACGATGGTGACATCTGTGATTCCCATGTCGCCGAGAATGCGGGTCACGGGCACAAGGCCTGTGCCGTTCAGAGGGGAGTAGACCAGCTTGAGGCCTGCGGTCTTGCAGAGACCGGGACGTACCTGGCGCTCCTCGATTGCCGCATAGAGAGCTTCCTTGCAATCGTCGCCCACGAACTTGATAAAGCCCTTTTCAACACCTTCAGCGAAGGACATATACTTGGCGCCGGTCAGGACATCGGTCTTCTGGATCGCATCGTAGACAACCGCTGCCGCGTCGTCAGTCATCTGGCAGCCGTCGGGGCCATAGGCCTTGAAGCCGTTGTACTGGGCGGGGTTGTGGGAAGCGGTGATCATGATACCTGCGTTGCAGTTGTAATAGCGGGTTGCGAAGCTCAGTGCCGGGACGGGCATCAGCTCATCATAGATGCGGACATTGATGCCGTTGGCCGCGAGGACGCCTGCCGCGTCACGGGCGAAATTCCAGCCCTTCAGACGGCTGTCATAGCTGATCGCGACGGTCTGATTGCCGCCCTGGGTCTTGACCCACTCGGCGACACCCTGGGTTGCCTGACGGACTACCCAGATGTTCATGCGGTTTGTGCCTGCGCCCAGAGTTCCGCGAAGACCTGCGGTACCGAAGGAAAGTGCGATCGCGAAGCGCTCTTTGATAGCGTCATCGTCACCCTCGATGTTCTGAAGCTCTGTGTGGAGATCACAGTCGATCAGATCAGCTTCCAGCCAGCGTTTGTACTCATCCTGATACATAGTATGCACCCTTTCTTTAATTAAACATTGTTGACATGACACACAGGACAAGGGGCCGGGCCCGCGGTGTCCTGATTATTGCCGGTACTGACGGATGCCGGAAAAAGACAGCCTGTACAAACGTAGTTATCACAGTACACACCCTGCCGGGGATCTACTGTTATCCGAATTGTGTCTTTCAGATAAATACTGAAAAAGCCTGAGCAATGTAAAAATTGAGTGCTTTAAGGCTTAAAGTACTGTAAAATATGCTGTACTTTCGGCAGAAAACCGCACAGGTTTGTGGCAATTTCCCTAAAATAAACTATATCGGTTTTTGGTCCTTATGTCAATTATCTGTGAGGGAATTACCTGCCCGGACGCCCTCTGCAGGCAGCCTTTTTCAAGCCGGCTCAAGAGGGGGAATTTCCGCTCCCGGCTTTTCGTTTTTTGGTCTCCCTGTCGTGTGCCGGCAAGTATCCATTGTAGAAAAGCGAAAAAAATGCTACTCTTATAGTAGTATTTAAGGAAAGTGTCGGTATTTGGGGCTTTTCACTTTGAAGTGTTTTTTCGAAGTGTATTTCTAAATTGTTTTTGCAGCATTTCTAACTAAATTGTTTTTGCAGCATTTCTAAATTGTTATTTGCGGCATTTTTAAAATGATCTGCGGCATTTTTTAAATTGATCTGCGGCATTTTATTTTTTATCAGGAACATTTTAATTTTTATCAGGAGCATTTTAATCAGGAGCAGCATGCCATGAAGGCAAAAACATATCACGAATGGTTTCTGCGTCATCAGGAGAAGCTGATGGCAGAACTGGCTGAAGAAGGAGGCCGGACTAAAGAAGCCGATGAGGCCATGACGGTGGAAGTGGTGCGTTATTCGCACCTGAAAAACTTTATTCTGTCCGGGGAAAACCAGCCGGACATTCTCATCGCCTGTGACGATGACGGAGAGCTGGCGGAGTACGCGGTTTCGATGATCCGCGCCTTTTTTGCGGAGCACCCGGATATCAATATGGTCTACGGAGACGAGGACCAGGTTTCGGACGGAGTCCATGTCAGCCCCTGGCTGAAGCCTGACTGGTCGCCGGATACGTTTTTGTCTACTTTTTATTTCGGGAGTGTATTCGCGATCCGGTCGACGGCGCTGGGTCTGATCAATCCGGGCAAGCGCACGGCGCAGGAGTTTGAGCCTGAATCCAGGATCCTGGAAGATGCCGTGGAGGAGCAGGAGGCCAGGAGGACGGAGCCGGATAAGGCGCTGCGGTCCTGGATCTACGGTAAGCTTTGTCTGAAAGTCGCCCAGGCGGACGGCGGTTTTTCACGGCGCAGAGGGGAGAAAATGCCGATCGGGCACATTCCCGAGATCCTATTCCACGCCAGCGAGAAACCGGAGGCCTGGGACGCGGACCTGATCAGGGGATCCCTGACAGGCAGGTTCAGTCAGGCTTCCGCCACCACCCGTCTGATCAGTATCATCATACCCAGCAAGGACAATCCGTCGCTTCTGGAGCGCTGCCTGCGGTCTATCATAGAGTATGCCAAGGTGCCCTATGAGCTGATCATTGTGGACAATGGCAGCAGTGAGGAAAACCGCCGCAAGACCCAGAAACTCGTGGATGAGATCAACGCGGGGGAAATGTCCGCGGTCTATCTTTACCATAAGATGCCCTTCAATATGGCGCGCATGAACAACATGGGAGCCGCCTGCGCCAACGGAGAACTTCTTCTCTTCCTTCACGACGATGTCGAGATCCGCAAGGCGGGATGGCTGTCCCATCTGTCCGAGAAAGCCAAACTCCCTTATGTGGGCGTGGTGGGGATAAAGCTCCTGTATCCTGAATCCAATGTGATCCAGCATGCGGGAATCATATCGGTCCCCGACGGGCCGGTCTACAAGCTCAGATTAAAGAGCAACGACGAGGTCTGGTACTACGGCTTCAACAAGGGCGTGCGCAATGTGCTGGCACTTTCGGGCGCCTGCATGATGGTGCGCAGCGAGGTGTTCGCGAAGGCAGGCGGATTTGACGAAGAACATTTCCCGGACTGCTACACTGCAGTGGATTTCTGCTACCGGGTTTATGAGAACGGTTATTACAATGTTGTGCGAAACAACATGTATCTGTATTATTTTGATCCGGTCTCCAAGGAAAATCTGGAGACACTGGAGCAGAGGGAGAAGAACAGACCGGCGGAGCTCAGCTCGCTCAAGGCTCTTCATCCTCTGCGCAACGGAAATGACCCTTTCTACCACAAATATCTGACACAGGACAGCAGTGAACCGAAGTTCCTTCCGTCCCTGGAAACAGAGCAGTGACCCGAAGCTCTTTTACAGCCGGAAACAGAAATTACAAAACTGACCGGGTTTTAGAGAGGTGCAGCCGTGTCTCCAATAGGTTTGATTCGAAATAAACTGACATCTGCAGGAGCAAAGAGCGCGGAGCAGATCCGCGCGGCTGCAGTGCGCGCTACTGCACGCAACAGGAAAGAACCATATTCCTATAAAGACCCGCAGGAAGATGTTCTTCTGATGCAGGAGACTGTCTCCGAGCGGATGATGGAGGGCGAGGAGCCCTCTGTCGTTCTGGGCTCCTCAGTCTTTTTGCGAGAGGGAGCGCTGCCACCCTTTTTTTCCATTTTTATCACTGTGCGTGAACCTGATCTGCGTCTTTTCAGAGCCACTCTGACATCGGTTCTGCAGCAGACATACGGAAGCTTTGAGCTGTATATCCTGGACCACGGGATTTCCGATCAGGTAAGGGATGTGATCGGCTGGTACAGGGAGAAGAGGCTTCACTATCTGGATATCTCTGACGGGAACGGACCGCTTGGCATGTACAACCGCGCGGCGGCTCAGGCGGAAGGAGATTATATCCTAAGGATCGAGTGCGGGGATCTCCTGACCAAAGATGCCTTGTTTGAGGCAGCGCTGGCTATCATGCAGACAGACGCGGAGATTTTGTATGCCGATGAGGACAGGAGAGACGCCCGCGGAAAGCATTTTTCAGATCCCTGGTTCAAGCCCGACTTCAGCATTGACTATCTGTTCGCGGTTGACTATATGTCCAGGATCCTGATCGTGCGCCGCTCTCTTTTTCTGGCGCTGCGTTTCAGGGACGGCTATGAGGAGGCGCCGGAGTACGATTTTATCCTCCGCGCGCCCAAATCCGGAATCCATCATATCCCCAGAGTCCTCTGCCACGTCTATCAGAAGGGAAATCCGCCCGCCGACCAGATCGACTGCAGAAAGCGGGCCCTGGAGGACTATTTCCGCGTCCGGAATACCCGCGCGGCCGTGCGGCCTTCGCGCCTGACCGGCATTATGGAGATCGAATACATCCCCGATATATTCGCTGCCAGACCCATGGTGGGCATCGTGGGGGGAAAAGTCCTGAACGAGAAGCACAGGATCATCGGCGGGATGCTGGATGAGCGGGGCAATCTTTTGTTCGCGGGATGGGATGAAGCGGAAGAGGGTCCGCGCATGATCGCGCAGACAACCCGCAACGCCTGGTCGGTTGATGTGCGCTGCATGAAGATCCGGCCTGAACTGCAGGGCCTCTACAAAGAAGTATTCGGCTGTTCCTATGAGGGACATATCATGCACAGCGGAGATCAGTTGGGTGTGCTCAGCAGAGAATTCTGCGCCCGGGTGAGGGAAATGGGATACACCATTATCTGGAACCCGACACTTAAGAGAATCGCCCGACCCTGAGCCTGAATGTGACCGGGTTTTTTGTGAACCGGAGAAAGTTCTGAAAGAGTCTCCGCCGATATATGCCCTGCAGGTGTGACCGGGACAGGTGTTTTTGCGAGCAGATTAATATATAACCGGAAAAGAAACGTGAAAAAGGACCATAAAAAGAAGTATAGAAAAAAATTATAAAAAAGATCATAAAAAAGATCATAAAAATGATCATAAAAATGATTGTAAAAAAGGATCATAAAAAAAGATCGTAAAAAAAGGATCAAAAAAAGGATTATAAAAAAATCGTAAACAAGGATCAAAAAAGGATCATAAAAGAACTGGAATAAAAGTAAGAAAGTGAAATAGAGACAGAAATAATAAAGGATCTGTTCCGGCAGGTCCTTTTATTCTTCATCGCGCAAGATTCGCAGGCGGGTCTTGATTTCGCGGGAATACGGTAACTCCGCGTATTGATACAAGGGCAGGACCGGTTGATCTGCAAAGTCCCGGACCGGAGTTATGTAACCACTGAGAATCCTGAGGCTGCACATCGCAGCTTTGCGGACCGGGCTTTTAATTGCGTGAGACGCGCTTTTCGCCTGGAGGAGATCTGGAGGAGATAATGAAAGAGATTACAGCGGTTCTGCCGGTGAGAAACTGCCGGCAGCAGCTTGGAAAATGCCTGAAAGCCTTATCTGCCGGGACAGTCGTGCCGGAGATCATAGTCGTGGATGACGGATCCGGGGACGGAACGGCTGAGATGGTGAAAAAACACTGGCCCTCTGCGGTGTATCTGCCCCTTTCAGGGCATTTGGGATATGCCCACGCCGCGAATGCGGGACTGCGTCTGGTGCGCTCTGAATACGCGTTCCTGATCCGCCCCGACCTGTGCCCCGGCAGATCCTGTATAGAAAAACTGCTGGAAGCTATGCGCCCGGACAAGGGCTTTGTCAAGGACTTTGAAGAGGGCTCTGAAAAAGGCCATGAAAAAGGCCATGAAAAAGGCCGTGAAAAAGGCTCTGAAAAAGACCCGGAAGAGGGGAAGGGGAATGCAGGACATGAGGGAAATGCCGGACATGTTTTCTGCGCGGTTCCCCTGTTTCTGAAAGCTGAAAAGGAAAAAATGCCGCAGGCGGACCCGGGAGAAGAGGAGTCTTCAAAGCGCGGGGCTGCTGCCTCCGGGAAAGGTGTCAGCGGAAAAGTCCGCGGGATTTCCGAGGAAGGCAGGGGCGCTGTCTCCGGCAAAAGCCGGGAGATTTCCGCTGAAGGCAGGGACGCTGCCTCCGGCAAAAGCCGTGAGAGCTCCGGGAAAGGCAGGGGCGCTGCCTCCGGAAAAGTCCGGGAGATTCTCGCGGTGCGCGACGGCTGCGCCATGTACAGCATGAAAGCTCTGGAAGAAATCGGCTGGTTCGACGAGCGTCACTTCGACGGCCTCGAGGCCTTGGACCTGAGCCTTCGCGGGGCTCTGTACGGATACCGCACCGTGGAGGCTGCGGGAGCGGCCGTCAGGCCCTTTGCGCGCAAAGATTCCGGGAGCGCCAATGCGAAAGGACCCGGAGAGGGATGGAAAGCAGATACTTTTCACCGTCAGCTTGCGGCGGGAAACGGCCGCTATGTTTTTTATAAAAATCTCCCCCTGGCCCAGCGCCTTCTGGGACTGCCCCTCTATGCGCTGGCTGACCTGGCGCAGGCGGCTTCCTTCGCCGGACACGGGGAGCTGGCGGAATATAGAATGGCCCTGACCCGGGGCCGCGCCCTCTGCAGCCTGGAGAAGGAAAAACGCCTGGCACTTGATGAGGGTGTCTCTGTCTATCCGGAAAACATGGCAGATGCCTGCTTTTTGGGGATGAGCCGGGAGGCGGAGAGAACCTATCCTCTGTTTCTGGCGGAAAAAGAACTGTTCAGCCCCGGCAGGCTCCTGCGGTATCTGCACATTCAGAATATTCTCGCGGGCGATCTGCGCGGACTGATCCGCCTGTATAAAAATTGTCAGTAATTAATCTAAATATTATGCCAATTTTTCATCCGTTTTCCTCAAAGAAGAGTCGGATTTTGACGATATTGTCGAAATTGCGAAAGATTACTTAGGATATTTGGGACTACTGTCTGAAAATGAGAAGACCACATGTTCTCAATTGTAAAAGGATACGGATGATGTTATCATATGTGTAATCCCAAGGCATGACTACAATATATAGGGCTTCTCATAAGGCTGAATACAAATTTCGGCTTTATGGCACAGCAGGAAGAGAAGCTGCGGGCGCCGCCTCACACAGGCTGCGCGTCTGCCGGAAGCGGTCCGGAGCATTGTTTCTGTGTCCGCAGGGCATCTGCGGCGGTGCTGTCTGCTGTGGCCGGAGGGACATATTTTTTCAACGCCATTCATTATCGGAGGGCTGTAATGCGCAACACGATCCCTATTATGGAACTGAACGATCCGGATGAACTGATCCGCGCCAACGGGGCGGCGGAGGCCGCACAGACGGACCGGCTTCGGGAAGAGGTCAGTGATTATACTCAGGTGATCGAGCAGCTCCGCGATCTCTATGACCGGAACAATGAGCTGGTGCAGAAGCTTCAGTTCATGAACCGGAGCCAGACGGAAGAGATCCGCCGTCTCCTGCAGGAGAACAACGACAGGATTTCGGAAAAGCTGGCGGCACTGCAGGGCACGGATACGAAGGCACTGCAGGAAGAGGTCTCGGCAGTTGTGGGCACTTCGCAGGAGGCGGTCGTGACTGCCATTGAGCAGGCACAGGAAAAGAACGCCCGACTGCAGCAGCAGTCCGACGACTTCAATCATAAAGAGAACGTCAGAGTATACAGAAATATTCAGGCATCCATGATCGCTGAGCTCGGCAAACAGACACAGGAGCTCGGTGCCCGTCTGGATGCCCTTCAGGAGAGCACCCGTCCCGATCCCGCGGATACTTTTATGCGGAAGATCACTTTCGGGCTTCTGGCTGTGGTCCTTGTGATCCAGCTTCTGGAAGGAGTCGGTCTGCTGACACTCCTGCTGTCCATGCACTGAGGTTCTTTTTGACGCTTGAAGGATACCGATTCCGCTGTTTCGCGGCGCGGACCGGTCCGGAAGCGGATCTTATGTGATTTGAAGTGAATTTTTTGATTTGTAATCCAACCAGAGTTTGAATACTGCGAGGTCATGACCGTAGCTATGGCAAGACAGTACTGGCGCCCTTCCAATATGTTATATCCAGTCCCGGCTGTAATGATCAGCTGCGCGGATGAAGAGGGGCGGAGCAATATTATGACAGCGGCCTGGACCGGCACGATCTGCAGTGATCCTGTGATGGTCTCCGTGTCCATCCGTCCGGAGCGGTACTCTCACGATATCATCGCCCGGACAGGGGAATTTGTCATCAATCTCACTACGGAACAGCTGACATACGCGGCGGATTTCTGCGGAGTCAGGTCCGGCAGGGATGTGGACAAGTTTGAACACCTGCATCTGACCAGGGTTCCCTCCCGCTGTGTCAGCGCACCCTCCATCGGGGAGAGTCCTGTCTGCCTGGAGTGCCTCGTGACCGCGGTCGAGAAGCTTGGGACCCACGACCTGTTTATCGCAAAGGTCGTTCAGGTCTCTGTGGACGAGCAGTATCTGGACAAAAAGGGGCGCCTGGTGCTCGAAGACGCGGGTCTCGTGGCCTATGTACACGGTGTTTACCTCTCCCTGGGGAAAAAGCTCGGCACTTTCGGCTTTTCCGTTCGGAAAAAGGGCGGCGCCAAAAGGATGGGCAGCACGAAATCTGCAAAAGCGAAGGCGGAAAAGCGGGAAAAAGCCGACAGGCGCAAGCCCGCGGATCTGCTGAAAGCCTCCGCAAAACCGGAGAAGCGCAAAGCCGCCGAAAAGCGGAACCGGGCTGTAAAACCGGAGAAGCGCAAGGTCCGCTGAAAAGCGGACCCGGGCTGTAAAACCGGAGAAGCGCAAGGCCGCTGAAAAGCGGAACCGCGCTGTAAAACCGGAGAAGCGCAAGGCCGCCGAAAAGCGGACCCGGGCTGTAAAACCGGAGAAGCGCAAGGCCCGCTGAAAAGCGGATCAAAGCTGTAAGGCCGTCCGTGAGCAGGTGAAGACCGCACCTGTAAAGAAAAGGATAATAAAAAAGATAAATCCCGATGCCCGGTCCCTGCCGGAAAAACAGGGGAGAGCCGGAGCACATTTTTATAAAAGGGGCATAAATGGAACACTATATAGTGAAGGGGGGCAATCCCCTTACCGGTGAAGTGGAGATCGCAGGCGCTAAGAATGCCGCGCTGGGCATTCTGGCCGCTTCTGTCATGACCAATGAGACCGTGACACTTGAAAATATCCCGGATGTCAGCGACATCCGCGCGATCCTGAAGGCAATCCAGTCGATCGGAGCCCATGTGGAAAAGATCGACCGCCACTGTTACAGGATCAACGGATCCATGATCAATCATAACGCGATCGTGGACAACGACTATGTCCGCAAGATCAGAGGTTCTTATTACCTGATCGGAGCTCTTCTGGGCAAGCACCGCCGCGCGTCGGTGGCACTTCCCGGCGGATGTAATATCGGACTTCGCCCAATCGACCAGCACATCAAGGGCTTCCGTGCCCTGGGCGCGGATGTGCGCCTGGCGCCTCCCGGAATGGTCATCGCGGAAGCCGAAGTCCTCAGGGGCGCTCATATTTACATGGATGTTGTCTCCGTCGGAGCGACGATTAATATCATGATGGCCTCTGTTATGGCAGACGGTGTGACGATTATTGAAAATGCGGCCAAGGAGCCTCATGTCGTCGACACGGCCAATTTCCTCAACAGCATGGGAGCCAGAATAAAGGGTGCGGGCACGGATGTGATCCGCATCAAGGGAGTGGAGAAACTCCACGGCACCAACTATTCCATCATCCCCGATCAGATCGAGGCGGGAACATTTATGTTTGCGGCAGCTGCCACCAAGGGAGATGTCGTGATCAAAAATGTCATTCCCAAGCATCTTGAGTCTCTCACAGCCAAGCTTCTGGAGATCGGATGTCAGATCCACGAATCGGACGATGAGATCCGTGTTGTCGCCACGAGGCGGCTGGGTTCCACAAACGCCAAGACCCTTCCCTATCCCGGTTTTCCGACTGACATGCAGCCGCAGATCACAGTCCTTCTGGGACTTTCCCGCGGGATCAGTATTGTCACCGAGAGCATTTTCGAGAACCGCTTTAAATATGTGGATGAGCTCACGAAGATGGGCGCCCACATTCAGGTCGAGGGCAACAGCGCTATTGTGGACGGCGTAGAAAAATACACCGGAGCCAATCTGAGTTCCCCTGATCTGCGCGCGGGAGCAGCCCTCGTGATCGCGGCCCTCGCCGCTGAGGGAATTTCCGAAGTCTTCGATATCAAGTACATCGAGCGCGGATATGAGGACTTCCCCGAAAAGCTCCGCAGGCTCGGCGCTGAGATCGAGAAAATTGATACTGAAGTAGAGAAGAGACGATTTAAGTTCCGGGTGGGATGAACCTTTTTTTGCGCGGCACCGGAACGGACCCCGTTCCGGCCGGTGAACAGCAGACTGCCAATTCAGAGGCCCTCGCAGCAGTAACATGCGGGGGCTTTTTCTGTTTTTTGTGATTTGCCCGGGATGACCGGAACTATCTGACGGAAGTGGCTGCCGGCGTCCGACCGGACGGCCGGCGCGGGAAACAATTGTTAAACCTGTCCGATGAATGAAAAATTGAAAGGGGAATCATTATGGGAAACGGTTTACTGCAGTCGTTAATGGATAACGGAAGTTTTGTCGGTGTCTGCCTTGCAGTCGTCGTGGGACTGGTCCTTGTGGCTTACCTGTTCGAAAGGGCTGCGCGTGCCAGGAACAAGGGGACAGAGAGAATCCTGGCGACCCGCAAGATCGTCATGATCGGTATGTTCTCAGCTCTTGCCGGGATCCTGTATTGCTTTGATTTTGCACTTCCGATGATCTCCCCGCCTTTCTACAAGCTTGACTTCTCGGAACTTCCCGCCCTGATTGCGGGCTTCGCCTTCGGACCTGTCGCGGGCGTGCTGGTTGAGTTTATCAAACAGCTTGTCAAGCTCGTGCTCAAGGGAACATCGACCGCTTTTGTCGGAGACCTGGCCAACTTCCTGATCGGCTGCATGCTTGTCCTGCCGGCATCGATTATTTATCAGTTCAGAAAATCACGCCGCAACGCCATCGTCGGCTGTGTGGCGGGTACGATCATCATGACGGTGTTCGGCACCTGGTTCAATGCGGTCTACCTGCTCCCGGCATTCTCGGAACTCTTCGGGATGCCCATGGAGACCATCCTGGAGATGGGAAAAGCGATCAATGCGGGAGTCAAAGACCTGACGACATTCGTGATCTTTATGGTCGCTCCGATCAATATCATCAAGGGCGTGGGCATCTCCGTGCTCACTATGCTGATCTATAAAAAAGTCAGCCCCATTATCAAATACGGCCGCACCATGACCGAGGGACAGAGCCACAGAAGATGAGCCTCTTCCCTGCCGGCACAGGGAGCTCCGGTTTTTGGCTTTTTGCTTTTACTGTTTGCTTTTGGCGTTTCTATTTTGTTTAACTGTTTGCTTTTTACGTTCCTTTTTATTTTGATGTTTGCTTTTGGCGTTTCTTTTTGCGTTACTGTCTGTTTTTGGCGTGCTTTTGGCGTTTCTTTTTTCGAACGGTTTCTTTTGTTTGATAAAACCGGTGAGTGTGCTATTATGGTAAGTGACTGGTCCGCCATGTACATAAGTCCGCATAAGTACGGATAAAATCCGAAAGTATTACTGAGGAATGCAGAGTGCGGGCGGGCAGGCCTGATTCCGGGAAAAATCGAACGTAAAAAATCGAACGTAAAAAATCGAATGTAAAAATTCGAAAAAGAAAGAGACCGGAAGAAAAAGAAAAACAAAGGAAAAGGACAAAGGAAGACAAAGGAAAAAGAAAAAAGAGAAAAAGGAGGAAACAAAATGATAGCGATCGGATCTGATCACGGCGGTTTCGAACTGAAGACAAAGGTGATCGCCCACCTGAAGGAAAAGGGAATTGAGTGTAAGGACTTCGGTACCTATAGCCTGGATTCCTGCGATTATCCCGATTTCGGACGGGCGGCCGCGGAAGCAGTTGCATCCGGTGAGTGCGAAAAGGGAATCGTCATCTGCACAACCGGTATCGGCATTTCCATCACTGCAAACAAGGTCAGGGGAATCCGCTGTGCCCTCTGCCACAACACAACCACTGCACGCCTGACACGCGAACACAACGACGCAAATATGCTTGCGATCGGCGCGTCCATGGTGGGCGAGATTGTGGCTCTGGATATCGTGGATACATTCTTCGCGACAGAGTTCTCTCACGGCGAGCGCCATCAGAGAAGAATTGACAAGATCGAGGGCTGACCGGTCCCCGGAGTCTGTCTGTCATTTCTTCCATTACTGTCATCGTAAGAATTTCGGGCCTTCCTGTCGCGGCTGCACGTGATGCGGCCGCGTCGGGAAGGCTTTTGTGGTATTAAATATTAAAGCGCGCCGGGCGCGGAGCTGCCCGTGGGTAAAGGCGGAGCAGGACCGGTAAAACGGGACGGGAAGGAGATTGTACTGAAATGGATTCTGTCATAAAAGTCTATGAGACTCTGAGTCCGGAGGAGACTCTGGAAGTCGGAAGAGAACTGGGAAGGACCTCTTTGGCAGGACAAGTGTACGCGCTGGTCGGAGACCTGGGAGTCGGCAAGACTGTTTTTACAAAGGGGTTCGCAGAGGGGCTCGGCATCGAGGAAGCTGTGAACAGCCCGACTTTCACCATCCTGCAGATTTATGATGAGGGGAGGATCCCCCTTTATCATTTTGATGTATACAGAATCGAGGAACCTGAAGAAATGGAGGAAATCGGTTTTGACGAATACATCGAGGGAGACGGTGTCTGCCTGATCGAGTGGGCAGGCCGCATAGCAGATCTGCTCCCGGATAACACTATCGTGATACGGATCGAAAAAGACCTGAACAAGGGGCTGGACTACAGGAAAATATCCGTCGGAAGACCGGTGTGATTTTTTTCCTGTTTCTCCCCGATTAATACTAATAATCGGCAATCTGCTGTATACTTAAAGCCTGGAAAGGCGGAGATGATTTTATGAAAATACTCGCAATTGAGGCGTCCGGACCTGTCGCCGGATGTGCTCTCCTTGAAGACGGTCTGCTGATCGCCGACTACAATGTACAATACAAAAAGAAACACTCACAGAGTCTTGTTCCCATGCTTGATGAAATAAGGCGCATGCTGGAACTGGATATGAAGACTGTGGACGCAATCGCCATCGCCAAAGGACCCGGCTCTTTCACGGGGCTGAGGATCGGGGCGGCGACAGCCAAGGGAATCGGACTTGCTGTCGACAGACCGATCATACCTGTGCCCACAGTTGATTCCATTGCCTACAATCTCTACGCGGTGGACGGACTGATCTGCCCGCTGATGGATGCCCGCAGACAACAGGTGTACACCGGAATCTACGAGTGGCAGCAGACGCAGTTCTCGGTCCTTCGGGAACAGTGCGTCATTCCGGCAGCGGAAATCGCGGCGGACCTCAATGCCCGGGGCAGGGCAGTGGTTTTTCTTGGGGACGGCGTTCCGGTCTATAAAGACATTCTGGCTGAACTGATGACAGTTCCCTATTCATTCGCGCCGCCGCACCTGGCCCGTCAGCGCGCCGCCGCGGTCGCGTCTCTGGCATATTCCAGCTGGGAGCGGCAGGGGGAGTCCTGTATGGTTTCGGTGGACGATTTCCGACCTGAATATCTGCGGCTGGCCCAGGCGGAACAGGAACACAGCGAGCGCAGAAATTTTTCCCTGCTGCTGGATGTGTGACGGAGAAGAGGAATATGAACTATATCATTCGCCGGATGCGGGAGGAAGATATTCCGCAGGTTGTTGAAATCGAAAAGACTGCCTTTTCCCGCCCCTGGTCAAAAAGCATTTTTAAGGCGACACTCCTGCTTCCCTACGCCGCTTATTATGTGGCGGTAGAGGATAAAGAGGAGGAAAACAGGGAAAGCTCAGGCGGGACCCTGATGGCGGGCGGAAGTGCGGACAGCGGGAAACCGGATGAGATACTGAAAGTCGGAGCGTCTGCGGACAGCGGGAAACCGGATGATGCCCTGGAAGCCGGAGCGCCTGCGGACAGCGGGAAACCGGATGAGATACTGAAAGCCGGAGCGTCTGCGGACAGCGGGAAACCGGATGAAAACATGGAGCCCGGGAAGATCGTGGGCATGTGCGGCGTGAAAAAGATCTTTGAAGAAGGTGAGATCAGCAATGTTGCCGTTCACCCGGATTTTCGGGGAAAGGGTATTTCCAGAAAAATGCTCAATATACTGATGCGCGAGGCGCGGGAAGACGGCGTGCAGGCCTTTACCCTCGAGGTGCGCGCAGGCAACGGGATTGCGATCAACCTCTATGAAAGCCTGGGATTCAGGACGGAGGGTGTGCGCCGCGGTTACTACGATCATCCGAAAGAGGATGGGCTGATCATGTGGCAGAGGCCATGATAAGGCGGCCTTTTACAGGCTGATCTGTTTCTTTACCGGAAGGGCAGTAATTAATAGCAGCCCGCTGCTGTGGCGTAACAGGTTAACGTGCCTGAGCGCTGAGCCCGCGCGGCAGGAAATAAGTTTAAATTACAGGCCGCTGCGGCGGCAGGAGAAAGGGATATATGATTGATGTCTGTCTGCTCGGAACAGGGGGAATGATGCCGCTTCCTTACAGGTATCTGACCTCGTTGATGCTCCGCTACAACGGAAAAGGAATAATGGTGGACTGCGGCGAAGGCACGCAGGTCGCTCTGCGCAAAAAGGGCTGGAGTCCCAAGCCCATCGACCTCATGCTTTTTACACATTACCACGCCGATCACATCTCAGGACTGCCCGGGATGCTGCTCACCATGGGCAACGCGGAGCGGACGGAACCGCTGCTGATGATCGGCCCCAAGGGGCTGTCACGCGTTGTGAACAGTCTCCGCGTAATCGCTCCGGAGATCCCTTTTGAGATACAGTTCCTGGAGCTCACGGAGCGGGAGCAGGAGATCACACTGCCCGGGGATAAGGATTTTCACATTCACGCCTTCCGGGTCAACCACAATGTCACATGCTACGGCTACGCCTTTTCGCTGGACCGCGCAGGCCGCTTCGATGCCGCGCGCGCCAAGGAGCAGAACATCCCCGTCAGGCTGTGGAGCCGGCTGCAGAAGGGCGAGACCATAGAGACAGAGGACGGCGTGTTCACGCCGGATATGGTGCTGGGGCCTCCCAGAAAGGGCCTGAAGCTGGTCTATACCACCGACACCCGCCCCTGCGACAATATCGTAAAATACGCCGCGGGCGCGGATCTTCTGATCTGCGAGGGCATGTACGGAGAGCCGGACAAGATTGCCAAGGCCAAGGAGCACAAGCACATGACTTTTGTTGAGGCAGCCGCGATCGCCAAAAAGGCGGCGCCCGCCCAGATGTGGCTGACGCATTACAGCCCTTCGCTGAACCGTCCCGAGGAGTTTATGCCGGATGTCAGAAAGATTTTCCCGCAGAGCTATCCGGGCAAGGACGGAAAGACGATCACCCTCACTTTTGACAATGAGAATGCGCCTGAGTGATTACTGAAACGGCGCGTAACAATCCCGGCCTGCCATAATCGTCCGCGGGCACATCACTTTTTCAAATAATAGGGCTTTCCGCGGAAGAGGTTCCGTTCAGAGACGAGACAGGTGCCTCTGCCGGAAGAATGGTGTATAATTAAAGAAACGCCCGGAAAACGAACCGCGGGCTTATAAAAGGAAAAAATGACTGATATAAAAAAAGATGTTACCATACTTGCAATTGAATCCAGCTGCGATGAGACAGCTGCCTCTGTCGTGGTCAACGGGCGCAAGGTCCTTTCCAACGTGATTTCCTCCCAGATTGATATCCATACTCTGTACGGGGGTGTCGTGCCGGAAATAGCCTCCCGAAAGCATACCGAGCGAATCACGCAGGTGATCCGGGAGGGGCTGGAGGAGGCCGGAAAGACTCTGGAGGATCTGGATGCCATCGCGGTCACCTATGGGCCCGGACTGGTCGGTCCCCTGCTGATCGGTGTCTCCGCCGCCAAGGGACTGAGCTTCGCGACCGGAATACCGCTGATCGGTGTGCACCATATCGAGGGACATATCAGCGCGAATTATATCGCGGAACCGACACTGGAGCCGCCTTTTGCCTGCCTGGTAGTCTCCGGCGGACACACGCATCTGGTTCTTGTCCGCGATTACGGTGAATATGAGATTCTGGGAAAGACACAGGACGACGCGGCGGGAGAGGCTTTTGACAAGGTGGCGCGGGAAATCGGCCTGGGCTATCCCGGAGGCCCCAAAATCGACAAGGCTTCCAGAGAGGGAAATCCTCATGCGATCACATTTCCCCGGGGAAAGGTGGCGGGATCCCGCTATGACTTCAGCTTCAGCGGCATGAAATCCGCCGTCCTCAACTACCTGAATACAAGCCGCATGAAGGGCATCACGGTCAATGTGCCCGACGTGGCGGCATCCTTCCAGCAGGCGGTTGTGGATGTGCTCGTATCTCACGCCGGCGAGGCGATCGATCAGTACGGCCTCAAAAAATTTGCCCTCGCCGGAGGCGTGGCGGCCAACAATGCCCTGCGCGCAGGTATGAGACAGATGTGCGAGGAGAAAGGGGCTGAGTTTTTCTGTCCTCCGCCGATTCTCTGCACAGACAATGCCGCCATGATCGGCAGCGCCGCCTATTTCGAGTATATTAAGGGCAATTTTTCGGGCCTTGATCTCAACGCTGTGCCGGGCCTGCGCCTGGGACAAAGATAGAAAAACCAGAGGCTGTGCCGGGCCTGCGCCCGGTACAAAGATAGAAAAAATGAAGGCTGTGCCGGGTCTGCGCCCGGGACAAAGATAGAAAAGCCGGAGGCTGTGCCGGGCCTGCGCCCGGGACAACAATAACTGTAAACAGTAAATGATAGTTGAAATCGAATATTTTGCAAAACTGTTTTGTGACAGAAGCCGGAATAATCGATGGACTGGAAATCCCTGGATCATGACCGGTGCCGGTTTCAGAGGTATTTTATACATTTCTGACGGAAGATCACTCTAAATCAGGAAGGGGATCTTTTTTATGGACAACAACACTAAGTGCACTGCGGTAATGCTGGCGGCGGGCATGGGCCTGCGCATGGGCGGAGAGGTAAGGAAACAGTATCTGATGCTGGGTGGGATGCCCATGTTTCTGCACTCGATCAGAACCATGCAGGAGAGCCCTATCATCACGGATATTGTCGTCATGGTTCACAAAGACGACGTGGAGGTCGTGAGAGAACTTCTGGATGAGTACGGCTGCGGGGAAAAGGTCCGAAAGGTCGTCGTGGGAGGAAAGGAACGGGTCCACTCGGTCGCGAGAGGGCTGGAGTCGATCGACTGGCCATGCGACTATGTTTTCATACACGACTGCGCGAGACCTTTTCTGGATCAGCCGACGCTGGAACGTCTCTTTGATACAGTACAGAGGACCAGGGCATGCGTTGCGGGCGTGCCGGCCAAGGACACTGTCAAGATAGTGGATGAAAACTGCGATGTGGAGACCACACCCAACCGGGCAAGCGTCTGGATCGTCCAGACCCCGCAGGTGTTTGAGCTGGATCTGATCCGGAATGCCCACCGCAAGGCACTGGCAGAGGAGGACTATCTTGCGTCCCGGGGAATCATCCTGACAGACGACGCGATGGTGGCGGAACTCTCGGGAGAGTGCCGCGTCCGGATGGTCATGGCGACCTACCGCAACATCAAGATCACAACCCCGGAGGACCTCGTCATCGGAGACGCCTTCCTGGAAAAATGAGGCACTGTGGTGACCGGATTTCTGAAATCTGAAATGATGCGGGGCAAACATGGCATTGAGGCATTTCCACGGTTCAGGCAGCTGCGGGAATGCCTTTTCTTTATGACATGGTTCGTGCAAGGTATTTTCTGCCACTGCGGCGGACACGGACCGGTCCGGGGCAGAGGGCTGCGTGGCTGCCTCCGGCCTGTTATGACACGGTCTTTGCAATGAACTTTTCCGTCTGGCAGCGGACACGGACCAGTCGGGACAGAGGGCTGCGTGACAGCCTCTGGCCCATGACCCACATTCAAAATCGAACGAATATTCGATTTTTGGTGATTTTCAGTTCCCCTTCTGTTATAATCAATTCATGAAATTCATGAAGCGATCCGGAAAAAAACGGACTTGAGTGCGGAAGGTGATTCCGGCTGTCAGAAGCAGATTCAGGTGAGCTGAAAAACGGAAAACGAAAACTCAAAAAAACGTAAAGTAAAGGAGACGTTATGTCCTTTGCGCATCTGCACGTCCACACGGAGTACTCGCTTCTGGACGGCTCCAACAAAATCACCGAGTATGTCAGCAGGGTCAAAGAACTCGGCATGACGGCAGCGGCCATTACCGATCACGGCGTCATGTACGGAGTGATTGATTTTTATAAGGCCGCAAAAGCGGCGGGCATCAAGCCCATTATCGGCTGTGAGGTCTATGTCGCGCCCGG
>CACYTU010000011.1 GCA_902777355.1 uncultured Lachnospiraceae bacterium
GTAGACACCCTTGCTGTTCAGCTATACACTTCCCACTACCTGGGCGTGTTCGGGACTTTCACCCGTTAGAGCGCGCCCATGGCGCGCATACCAAAAAAGAGGACAAGTCGCCGGACTTGTCCTCTTTTTACTGTAGATGTAGATATTGTCTCTGGTCAGGGTGTGACTAGTAACTTCAAGGTGCAGCGCCCATTTTTGCAATGGGAAGTTTTAGTAATTTTTATATCTTTATTTGTATATCTTTATTTGCAGGGTGTCCATTCAGCTTCCCCGGCAAAGAACATGACCGGGCTTACATTTTCGGCGGAAAGCCTGTCCAGGACCGCTTTGATCACAGTGTTGTTATCTGAAATAGTGAATCCCTTCTGCTTGTAAACATTATAAGCAGGATCCTCCGGATCAAACATAGCTTCCGGCTCGATGACGAAAGTACTGTCTCCTCCGGTAAAGCCGTGGAGAGTATAGATATTGGGAGTATCATAGACCGGTGTCACGGCTGCCGAGTTTTCTTTCTCTGTTTTGGGTAAGCCGCTGCCCTGATATCCGGGAATCGTGTACATAACCAGGTATGTCTCCTGATCCCAGGTGTTGAGATTGGCCAGCACAGTCTCCCTGTTGTCGTAAGAGGCGGAATACAGCTGGTTGACTTTTCCGCCTTCCGCGACCTGATAATAGGAGAAATAATACTCGAAAGCGCTTGATGCACCATACTGAGTGACTATTCCGGCTTTATTGACCCGCAAATATCCCCTGGACCAGACATCTCGTCCGAAGACCACACTGATCTCATCCGACTTCTCGTCATATTCCAGAATGTAATAAAGCTCCACCCCGTCAAAGGGATGCGTGGCGGCGTTTCCGAAATGAAGTCCCATCAGAGGAGCCGGCCCCTGCTCCAGGAAAGTATATTCAGCAGTGACAGTGTCCCCTGCCTTCATTTCGCCGGTAGCTGCTTCATGTCTTGTACTCTCGACAGACTGAATGGCTGCTTCAAACTCTTTGAACGTATACTTTTTCCCATCTTCAAAAATGTCAGCCAGTGTCGAGTCTGTGATCGAGACATTTTCCGCAGAATAGGTCACAGTCTTCGAACCTGCCAGAAACTGGCCAAAGACCTCTTCCGCCTTTTTGACCCGGGGGCTCACATCACTGTCAGCCGCTTCCGCGGAAGCTGCCTGATCTGCTTCGGCATTCACTGCAGTGCTTCCTACTGCTGTGTTCTGAGAATCCGCCGCCTCCACAGCATCTGCCGCAGGCGATGCTGTCGACGAAGCCGTATCCGCTTCCCCGGTCTTTCCGGTGTCCGCTTTCTCTGCTGCTTCGGTCTTTGCAGCGTCAGCCTTCTCCGCCTCTCCGATCTTTGCAGCGTCAGCCTTCTCCGTCTCTCCGCTCTTTGCGGTGTCAGCCTTGTCCGCTTCTCCGGTCTTCGCGGTGTCTGCTTTCTGCTCTGTATGGTCCGCATCTTCGTCCTGGCTGTCCCCTGTAGGCCGGGGAGCCATCGATTCAAGATCCGTGATGCCCGTCCTGGACAGACCGGCGCTATCTTCTGTCACTGCAGTATCTGTTGAGGCCTGGCCCCTGTCGGAATCCTGGTCAACCTGCGATGCGGAAACCATAAACGTGGATCCCGCGGCCAGTAAAAACACAAGCCCTGCTGTAATCACTCTATTAGCTTTTCCTGAAACTCTCATGTCCACCTCCGGAATCAAAACATTGTGCGCGAAGATACTGCAGCGAATCTATAAAAAAGAATATATGCAGAGACTCTGTTCAGAGTTTCTATGCAGAGAATTTGTGCAGATCTTTCTGAACGCTTTTTTATCATAGCACATTTCTCGGGATGCGTCACCAGAATCGAGATTCTCCCGATTTATGAGTTGGCAGGGCAAGTCTCTCTCCCCAAGGGCGCGGACAGTATCTGATCTAACGTTGCAATTCAGGCCCACCTGATCCTTGGAGCGCCTTTTGTGCATTGCTGTAGAGGCGGGCCTTGAAAAACGCCGGTACTTGCTTTTTGCAAGCCCTGGCGCAGCAAAATGCTTAGTATCCGCTACGTTTTTCACGGAGCGGGAGCGTCCCGCCGAAACAGTGATACACAAAAGGCGTATTGTGTTCAGCATGGCCCGAACTGTAACGATCTGACACCCGATCACAAGTTTTTCGCCCCGTCAGTTTTCTTTTTCTTTTTTCTTCTTTATACTAAGATATTAGAGGGCTCAAAGATATTATTAGAGGATCCAAAGATATTATGATATCGGGGGCAAAAGGTGGTATATGCATATCCATCCCGTCAGCCCGCTGTAAAGCAAAATGAAGAACAAATAGGAGGTCTCAGCTATCATCATGTTCAGCCAAAATAAAAAGCACCTGTTTGCCGCCTTTATTTGTATGCTCCTGATTCTGGCAGTGACGGCTTATATTGTCCAATACAACGCTCTGCAGAAAAAGGCAGACAACGGAGTGGAAGTGGCCTTTCAGGAAGTATCTCCCTCTAAGGAGCCCTACGGAAAGGAACAAGTGACCTACCCCTACTGGAAAGGCTATGTGGACGATACCCTCGCCATGAATCATATGTATAGCTTTTTCGGCTATCACGGACAGGGCTCGCTGCGCCTTGCCCCCTCGAAAAAAGTCACGGGATTCCGTCTCTATGTCAACGAGATCCTTGTCGACACTGCCGAATTGACCGGCGGAAAAACATACGACCTGGATATCTCCTCTCTGACCAGAGACGGAGAGAACACGGTCCAGATCTCAGAGATCACCCCCAATGTCAAAGACGGGTCCGTGACCCTGTGCGTCCCTTATCCGGAGATCCTTCCGGGTACAGCGGAAGAGGGAGGTTTCTCCGCCCAGGCCCTGGAGATGATCTCGGACCTGATCGAGACAGATATCCGCCACGGCTTCACCAGCGCCCAGCTTGCACTCATCCGCAACGGAAGGCTGGTCTATGAAAAAGCCTGGGGAAAGACCAACAGCTATCTGCCGGACGGAAGCCCGGACACGGAAAGTCCGGAAGTGACAACAGAGACCCTCTATGACCTTGCCTCCCTGACGAAAATGTTTTCCGTCAACTATGCTCTGCAGAAGCTCGTGACGGACGGCAAGATCAGTCTGGACGCAAAGATCACGGATTTTCTGGGGAAGGAGTTTGTAAAGGAGACTCTCCGTGTGCCCAATGAGAAGGGACAATATCCGGAAGCAGACCTGAAACAGATCAAGAAATGGAAAAAGGAACTGACGATCAGAGATCTGCTCCGCCATCAGGGCGGCTTCCCTCCGGATCCCAAATACTGTGCACCTTTTCTTTACGATGATGACATACCGGAGGGAGAGAGCTACCCGGAGAACCCCCTCTTTGCCGGCAATAAGCCCGGGGAAGCAACCACCAAGGCAACGGTCGACATGATCTGCAGGACTCCTCTGTGGTATGAACCCGGCACAAAGACCGTGTATTCAGATCTGGATTACATGATCCTCGGTCTGGTTGTCGAAAAGACCACGGGCGAAAAACTGGACGCCTGGCTCAAAAAGACTTTCTGGGATCCCATGGGTCTGACACATATCACCTACAACCCTCTGAGGAACGGCTTTACCAAAAATGACTGTGCAGCCACCGAACTGAACGGAAACACCCGGGACGGCCTTCTGGATTATCCCGGCTATCGGACCTATACCCTCCAGGGAGAAGTGCATGACGAAAAAGCATTTTACAGCATGGATGGTGTATCCGGCCATGCCGGCCTGTTCGCGAATGCCTCGGATGTGGCAAAGCTCGCCTCTGTCATGCTCAGCGGCGGATATGGCGGAAACCGCTATTTCTCACAGAACGTGATCGATCTCTTCACGGCACCCAAGATGGAAAACGCAGCGAACTGGGGACTTGGCTGGTGGCGCCAGGGCGACGGACAGAGGATCTGGTATTTCGGTTCACAGGCCGGCTCGGACACCATAGGCCACCAGGGATGGACCGGCACTCTTGTCATGATCGACCCTCAGCGCAATCTGGTGATGGCCTATCTGACCAACAAGATCAACACCCGGGTGACCGATGTCAAAAAAAATGCAAACGACTTTGACGGCGGCTGGTATACTGCTTCCACCCTGGGGTTCGTCCCCCAGATTTTCTCAATAGGGATGGATTCGGACAAGGACATCAGCGGGCAGCTCCTGGATCTCTGCGCAGACATGGCTGTGGACAGCCTGAAGCTGATCCCGGAGGATCTGGACGAAAAAACCCGCCGGGCAGGAGATCATCCGTCTGTCAGGAACGCACAGAGCAAACTGGAGCTCTTTACGCACATGGCTGAAAAGAGCAAGGACAAGGTAAGGGCGGATGCACTCAGGGAAAGGGTACACACCGCCTTCGAAGCAGCCCACATACGTTAGGAGGACTCCCTCCTCATTGTTCCTCATTGTTTCTCATATGCAGTTTAAGGCACACAGCCATGGAGGTGAAATATGTATGCACTTGTCACCGGCGCAAGCGCCGGCATCGGAAGGGAGATTGCGAAATATCTCGCCATAAAAGGATATGACCTGATTCTGACAGCCCGCAGCGAGGATAAGCTGCAGGAGCTGCGCAATCAGATTCTGAAAAGATTCCCGGAAAAGAAAGTCCTGGTAATCCCCGCTGACCTCTCCGTGAGGGAGGAATGCCGCCGCCTCTATCGTGAGGTCAGGGAAAAAGCGGGGAGAGAAAATATCGATTTCGTCGTCAACAATGCCGGAATGGGCGTGTACGGATATTTTCTGGAAACTGACCTGGAAAAGGAGCTGCAACTGATCGATCTGAATGTCACCTCGGTCCATCTTCTGTCCAAGCTTTTCCTCAGAGACATGGTACGAAACGGACACGGCGTCCTGCTCAATGTGGGATCCTGTGCCGGCTTTATGGCAGGTCCGACTTTCTCCAGCTACTACGCCTCCAAAAACTATGTGGTCCGCCTGACGGAAGCCATCCACGAGGAGCTGCGCCGACTGCACAGTTCCGTCAGGGTCTCCTGTCTGTGCCCCGGCCCGACAGCGACAGACTTTAATCCCAATTCCGGAGTGAAAGTCTCCGGAAAACAGATCTCCGCCAGGCAGGTCGCCAGGGAAGGCGTGGAAGGCGCACTCCGGGGTAAGATGATCGTCATCCCCGGCCGCAAAATGAACGCGGTCGTTGCCATCTCCCGGCTTCTGGGCGAACATCTTTCCACGAGGGTCAACTACACTCTGCAGGTCAAAAAAATGGGAAAGTGATCCATACCTGCAGCTTCCCGCCTCAATCACAACACACAGCGATCAAGAGCACACAGCGATCAAGAGCGCAGTTTTAAAGAACTGCTTTTCAAAGGAGCGGCTTTTCAAAAGCACCGCCTTGCAAAGGAACAGTCTGTCAACAGAACAGCCTGCCCGGAAAGGAGTCCAACAAATGAAAAGATATCTTTTATCTATTGTTTTGGTGATAATGCTGACCCTGGTCACGGCATGCGGACAGAACAATTCTTCCGCTGCCCCGGCACAGAATGGAGAAGCTGAAAAGAAAGAAGAAGCGGTTCAGACCGGTGATACCACGCAGGCTGCGGAAGCGGCACAGGCCGCCGAAACTATGCAGGGCGCCGAAGCGGCTCCGGCAGTTGATACCGCACAGGCTGCGGAAGCGGCACAGGCCGCCGAAACCATGCAGGGCGCCGAAGCGGCTCCGGCAGTTGATACCGCACAGGCTGCGGAAGCGGCGCAGGCTGATGAAAACGGGCAGACTGCGAAAGCGGCGCAGGCTGATGACACCGCGCAGGCTGCCGAAACAGCATTGGCCGGTGACACTGCAAAGGCTGCGGAAACGGCGCTGACCGCTGAAGAGCAGCGCCGGATCCTGGAGGACAACCGCAGCCTCTGGACTTTTGATCAAGAGGATTACTCACCTGACTGGTATTATGCCTTTACCGATCTGGACCACAACGGCCTTCTGGAAGTTCTCGCCGCCTCCACCCAGGGAAGCGGTATGTTCACTTACGCCCATTTTTATGAAGTCCTGCCGGACGGCTCCGGCATCAAAAACCTCTATCACGCCGATGAAGAGGTCGAGGGACCGGACGATTGGCCGGAGGTTGTTATGGAATCGATTCCCTGCTATTACGACTCTGCTTCGGACTGCTATTATTACGTCTGCACAAATACCACCCGGGACGGCGCGGCGCACAGCATCTCCCAGACCGCTGCTCTCTCGCTCAGGGACGGCGTGGCGGAGTGGGAGTATCTCGCCTGCATGGACATCCGGATGACAGATTCCGGAGAGGAGAAAACCTCCTATGAAGACGCCGAAGGAAACTCCATCACGGAAGAAGACTACAACAGTGTTGTTGAAAAGCGCTTTGCCGGCATGGAGCAGTCTGAATTCAAACCGGAGTGGACTGCCGTCACACATTCATCCGACGTGGCGGGCAGCTGAAAACTAATCAATTCATCCACGGTCCGTAACAAAAGAGCATCCATTGCCTGTACAAAGTGCAATGGATGCTCTTTTAAATACCGTTCATGGCGGACGAAATGACAGGTCGAAACGTGAAAAGTCTGTCTTTTCAGCGGAATGGAAATCCTCTGCTGTGTTTATCAGTTCCACGCTCTACTAATTTCTGCTAATTGTTCAGCGTCAGCCTCTCGGAGATTGAATCACCGAGAATCCTTGCCAAAAAATCTTGAATCTTACTTGTCCTGCTTAAGTATTAGTTATCCCACTCGACAATGAAGAAATGCGGGTGATCTTCCTCGCTTCCGTCACTGGCATACCAGTTATTAAAAGGATCTTCATAGCTGGTAAAATACATTGACGGGCCTTTCATTTCCATATAAAACAGCCCCTTGGGGTCCGCATCGGGGAGGTCCTGCTCTACCTCTTGTGAATACGAAAAATCTTCTCCCGTGACCCACCTCCAGGATGAGTCATGGTCTTTTTTTACAGCACCGATCCAGGCCTCGAATCCTCCGAGATATTCATGAATATCAGCAGTTCCGGCATACAATTCTCCCACAAATTTCTGCTCGCTCTCGCTGGTGATCGTGACCAGATGTCCTCCCAGTTCTCTGCTGGCAGCTGCCGCCTGTCTCCAGGTAACATCCTGCCACAGGTTATTTGTCTCATATACAAGGAGATAGGAGTGGCCGTCAAACTCCTTCAGTTTATTCGGAGGATAATAGACATTCAGGCCGGAGATATAGTCCATATAAATGTCCTCCATCTCGCAGATTTCCGAAGCGGAATCCGCATCAAACTCCAGCGAACCATACTCATAGTCTTCCTTCGTTAAAAGCATTTTGTATTTCCCTTCCGGGATATCTACGAAGGAATATCTCCCGTTCTCATCCGTATATTCAGTCCAGGACAGGGCGGGATGAGTCTTGTCGACGATGACTACCTCAACTCCGGGAATCGGAAAACCGGTATCTGTATCGAGGATTATTCCCTGGATTATGTTGCCTCCAAGATATACTATCCCTGCATCTACCTCTTCCCCGGGCTCCACAGCCAATTCCACGGTGGCATTTCCCCTTATTGTCGGAGATGAGAATCCCAGGGTAATATTCCTGCGCTCCAGCACTGACATATCCGTTTTGATCTCTCTGGGAATCGGCAGGGGGATATACACTGAAAAATCGCCTTTTTCCGTTCCTGAAAAAGCACCCACATTTTCTCCACTGTATGTGATCCAGCAGTCCGCATCCTCGACCGGCTTCTCCTTGTCAGTTTTCTGATGTACTTTTCCATATACTTTTACATACATGGGAATCAGAAGAGAAAACAGCTCCTCCTCTGTTTTTTTCTCGGAGAGCTCCTTGTGAAGATCAGACGCTGTCGGCGGAAGAATGACTTTGGAATCGTCCCTGTCTATACGATAGCCATCATTTAAAACAGCCATGCTCTGCGCAACCGTATCGTTTTCCGTCCTCCATTTTCCTTTCCCCTCGCTTGAAAGAAACGCTTTCATTGCGCTGTCACGAGCCACATAGCAGCATTTCAGATACATATAAGTGAGCTCTATACTATCCATGATCTCTTCCTTACTGGAAGTTCCCAGACGAAGATTCTTCAGGCTGCCCTGAGCGGCCAGCCTTGCATCCTCCTGAAATGGTACCGCATAACGAGAAAGAAGAAAATTATCCATAGCCTTCAAAATATCCCCATAGACAGGGACATGTTCAGCTACCAGCTGGTAAGCAAAAATAAAAGGGTCCTGGATTTTAGTCACCGCCTCAAAAATCTCCGGCGCATATTTTATTAATGTTTCTGTCGCCGAATACATGAAAACATCTTTCTCTATTTCAGAAATATTTTTCTCCATCCTGTCCAGATTTTTCTTCCCGAGATTTTTCAAAGTATAGTTGTATTTTTTTTGAAATGCATCGGAAAACATATCCCTCATTCCATTGCTGACGATCCTGTCCCTTTTATGATACGTGTAAATAGTTCCAATCCAGTCTGTTGTCATCTGTAAGGCCAGCAGTTTATTCGATACTTTATCTAATTTCTTGTCAATCTCCTTAAAATATTGTTCGGAGTCAGCAAGATCTGCACAAACATCTTCATAATCCCGAAGATTACTGTCGATAATATAGTCTCTCAGTTTTGACCAGGGCCGGTCCAGATTGTCATAAAGCGATTCCAGATATTGAGCAGTTGCCTTTTGCTTCCGGCTTTCCACCAGTCCTTCCATGAAAAATTGTGTGACCTGGATTCCTTTTCGTGCGTTGATCTCGTCCAGAAACCGACTTTCTCTTTCATCCGTGGTAAGGATTTTCTTCGTCAGTTCTTTACACCATTTTTTATCCTGGATTTCCTGTTCCTGATCTTTAAAAATTATAGATCCCTCTGCGATCTTACTTTTCCAGGCATCAGCGTCTCCTTTCAGCAAACCGTGAACAGTCGTACTCAACTCCGCTGAGCTTTGCATTGCTGTCAAATCAGCGTCTTTGTATGAGAAAGGATACTTACTGTCATCGTCTTTGATCTCCGCCAAAACGTCATATACCGTTTTCCAGGGCTGATCGATCTGCAAAAACCGCTCACTCCAGTCCGCAAACATCTGCTTTTTATCTGTCTTTAGAATGTCGAAAGAAATCTGCAGAACGGCCAGCAGGTCCATCAAAGGAACATAGAAATCTTCACCGATCACCCGCGGCGGTATCCCCAGTGTGAAGGAAGCCTGATCGAGCCGACGCTGATAATGATTTACATTTCCAAGGTAATACAGAAGCTCCTCTTTTCCTTCCGTCAGTAATGCGTTCCTTTGGAAAACAGAGATCCGGGCTCTCTGCTGCCCGGAAGGAAGCGGGCTTCTTTTTACTTCAACTCCGGTAATTTCCTGAAAAAAATCCACATCCACGAGCACATGGTTCTGAGTAATCATAACCGGAAGCAGGATTTCCTGGTATTTTATCCCTTTCTCTGTAACAGCGGTCCCATATTTCTCATAACGCACCGGAAGATAAGCAAAATAGTCGTCTTTTCCGGGATTATAGTTTTTCACATCCCCGTCCGGAACTGTACTTAGTTTTTGGGGAGACGGACTTTGATCCGATCCATATACGGTCAGCCAGGGGAACATGGTCTGAAGGAATATTCCGCACACCAGGAACATAAGAAACATCTTTTTAAGGCACATCCGGGAAGCGGAATTGCGCTTATTGTTCGAATAATGATTCATAGAATGAATATTCCTCCTGTGCGTATAAAGAAAGAACTCCGCCATACAAGGCGTCCGCCAGTTGAAAAGACGGCTCTGCCAGACAGAGACTTCCATCTGCTTCCTTTTCAATCTGTACCGGAATCTCTGTCTTTCTGGTCTCGAAACTATTTTTATCAAGTTCCGCGATCACTCGATTCATCAGTTCCTCAGTGTTTTCATACGACCTGTAGTCAAGTTTCTCGAGGAGCTTCACCATATCCGGGCCTTCGACTGTCACCACAGTATCACATGGATATTTTACAAATACAGGCTTCTTTATAGAGATCTCTGAGTGTTCCTGCACAAGTTTCAGAAAAGGATTCTTCTCCTGCCCGGAAGTCTCTGCCCGGCTTCCCTTGTCTGAACCAGCCCCCTCCGGCGTATCAGAACCCTCCGGTGCACTTGAATCCCCATACGTATCGGAATCCTCCGGCGCACCAGAGTCCTCATCCGTATAGGAATCCTCTGTAATACCTTCTTCCGGATTCTCTGGAAGCAGCATATCCCCATATTCATCGATCAGGTTATTATAAAATTCCTCATCTTCCTTCGAGCTAAACCCCTCCTTATCTTCTTCGGGATTTCCGTCGGACACGCCCACGACCATACCTATTTCTCCCCGCTTCCATCCCGCCGCCAGGGCGTCCAGGTCCTTTCCGGGCTTCAAATGGAAAAAGTAAAAAACAAATACAAACGCCAAAGAAGCTGCCGCCAGCAGTACCAGTAGTGCAACTAAGGGCAAAGGCAAACGCGCTGCTGAACCTGTCTTTTTGCCTTTTTTCACAGGCTTTTCCCTTTTTTTCAGCTTCTTTGGAGGATTTTGATTCCCGGGCTGAAAGCCCTGTTGAGTATTCTGGTGCCCGGGCTGAATGCCCTGTGGGAGATTTCCCGGCTGAAAGCCCTGCGGGGATTGCTGATTCTCCGGCCGGATCCTCTTGGGAGAATTCTCCGGCTGAGAGCTCTGAGGAGAAAACCCCGTATTTTGCTCTCCGGAAATAGAATTACCCAGCTCCAAACCACAATATCCACAGTAGACAGCTCCCTCCGGCAGCTGCTTTCCACATCTTAAACAGTTCACTTTTCAGCCTCCTCCCCGCTTTAGTTTGGCTCCACGTATGTAAAAAGTATATCTTAGAGAGTAGAGAATAACAATGTCAGCCGCCTCCTTTACTTTGCGGCTGTTTTGTAGATCTCCTTTGTGGATTTGCCTGCTGATTTCCTTGGCCAACATCCCTGGTATATTTGATTTTTAAGATTTGCTTTGTAAATTGTTTTGTAGATCAGCTTTATGGACGCAATCAAAAAATCCGGCACAAGCCGGATTTTTTGATTGCAAGAATGTGTTGTCTGTCTCCCACCTGTCCCGGTACTCCCCATGCCGATCGAATTACATTTTATTGGTGACTTCGACACGGGAAAGCGGCCCCGATACTCCCGATACTCCCGATACTCCCGGTGCAGGCGGGAGGCATTTTGCCCAAGTCACGTATCATCAGAAACCTCAATCAGCAGGTACGTTTTCCACGGGTGTTAAGGTATTTAAAACTATAGTTCCTCTCGTATACATTCCGTCAGGATAGCCGAAAAGGGTAGTCCCGACAATGATGTCTTCCTTACTTTTATCTCCCAGATCTTCCAGCGCACCTCCCTCTTTTGGTATCCGAATCGGAGTTCCCACACCGACCAGATATTTGGAGTCTGTGTCTTCCCAGCCTTGTCCCAGCAGAACATCCAGTTTTCCCTTATCAAACATGCGGATAAAATAGATGTATTCTCCTTTGAACAGCATAAAATGTACCAGCTTGTCATCCACCAGTTTTTTCTCATTTCCTTCAGTATCTGTCAAAAAATAGGCATCATCCCTTCTAAAGTAAAACCGGCCGTCCCCGCAGCAGAGTTCGGATATTTCCCCGTCAAAAAGCTTTGTGCTTTTTTCTTTTTTTCTGGTGTAAGAGTAGACGCCATCGGAGGAAGCGTAATAGAGCATACTTCCCGCATTGACAAATTTTTACACACCCGACAGCAGCACTTTATCATTTGATCCATCCAGGGAACAGGAATGGAGTTCTTCATCAGCCAGGTAGAGCAGTTCCTTCCCGTTCAGGTCATAGTCGGTTATCTCTGCCTCCAGATCTGTGATTGTGACCGCTTCTGCTCCGTCGGGATCGATCATTCCGATGTAAAAATGATCGCTGTCCTCTTTGTCTGTATAAGTAAACAATACCTTTCCGTCTGTCACTCTGACTTTCCGGACATAGCCGTCGGAGAACAGAAGCTTTTTGCTGTTTCCGTCGTAATCTGTAGAATACAGATCGTTTTCCAGAGATTCCCCCTCATAATCCGCGACAAAATACAGATGGCTGTCATCATAGGCAAAAATCGCCCCGTTATTAAAGTTGTTCTGGGACATCAGATCCGCTTTTATAAGCGGCTTTTCCTGTCCTCCCATCAGAGCAGCCGCCGCGATGACTGCCGCAATCACTATGCAGGCAGCGATGATCACAAGCGGCGTGCCTTTTTTCTTTGCCGGAGTATTCGGTGGATTCTGCGGCATACCGGCCTGCTCCGGCCCAGCCTGCGGTGCCATATTCTGAGGCAGGCCGGCCTGTTCCGGTCCAGCCTGCGGCATGTTTTCCTGCGGCTGGCTGACCTGTTCCGGTTCCGCCTGCGGCATGTGTTCCTGCGGCTGGCTGATATTTGCATCCGTCCCCTGTTCTGCTGCTTTATCAGCCTCTTGCAATGCTGCGTCTGCCCACTCTGTTTTCCCTTGCGGACTTGCGGATTCCACAGACATCTGATTTGCCTCTTTGGCAGTTCTCCCAGATCCTGCCTCTGTCCTGTCTGCCTCTTCGGCAGCCCTTTGGAATGCGGAGTCCGCCCTGTCTGCCTCTTCGGCAGCATCTCTCTCCTCAGTAACCTTCTGCCCGGTTCTTGCTCTGGAAGCTATGATTGCTCCGCATTTCTCGCAGAATAAAGCGTCGTCTGCCAAAACGGCTCCACAATGTTTACAATACATACTCTCTCGCATAGTCCAATCATCGACGATGGTGGTTGGACTTTTCCTTTCTCCGGATACTCCGGGTATTTTATTTTTATACGAAATGGCTTACACGTTTTAGTCATAAGTCATTCTCAGTCTGTGATCACTTGCTTTCCAAAATCGTCACGTCGCAGTCTGTGATAGAAGGATCCTTTGTAACAGACATCTTCCATTTGCAAGACTCGCCGGGCGCCAGTCCCTCGCTGCCCACCGCATAGGTCCAGTCCGTATCAACTACAGTTCCCATCCGCGTTTTGAAAGCACCCTTGATCCTGACATATTTAACAGTCGAATCGCTGTTGTTTTTCAGCGTTCCCTCCGCATATGTAAAGCTGTATTCCGAATAAACCCTGACATCTGAAATGTTCAGCTCCCAGGAGTAGGCCCCGCCGTTCTCTTCCTTTGCATCGTCATCGTAGAGGTCATAATGTTCATAGCAGTAATTGCTAAAAGACAGTCTTTGGTTCCGGCAGTCCGGCACATTGCATTTATGGTTGTAACAATAGTCCGATCCGGGCGCCTTCTTGTTATTGCACTCATCCGCCCGGCACCTCCCTGAAAAAAGACTCAGAACCGCCAGGAGAACAGCGGCGGCAGCTATGGCCGCAATGATCAGATACTTTTTCTTCCCCTCAACCAGACTGTTTTTCTGCTGAATCGCACCGGGATTTGTTCCGGCAGAATACTGCCCTGTCCCGGAATCCGCCTCTCCTGCTTTTACTTTCGCGGAATCCGGCTCTCCCGCTGTCCCTCTCGCGGAATCCGGCCCTCCGGCTGTTACTCTCGCGGAATCCGGCCCTCCGGCTGTTACTCTCGCGGAATCCGGCCCTCCTGGTCTTTTAGCAGGGGAAATATTTTTTCCGCACGCGGGACAGATTGTGTCCTCTTCCCCCACTTTATTCCCGCAATACTTGCAAAATCTCATGCTTACCTCCTAAACCGGAACTTTTTTGCTCGGCGGCAGCTTCTCCTTCACAAGTGCCTGCCGGCCGATTCACGCAGACATCATTCATCTGTAAGCTGGAATTCTTGTGCCTGCAAACGTCAGGGTCTCTTTTACATATTTAGGCCTGAACCGGGAATTCTTGTGCCTGCACCAGAAATTATTGTGCATACACCGGGAGTTCTGGTGCCTGTATCAGGAATTTTTGCCCCTGCATCAGGAACGGAGAGACAGGACATCTATAGCCGCTCCGATTGCAACGAGAATCCATCCCAGAGTCACTTCAATAGCTGCCAGCGCTTCTGTCACTGCCACAATCCCCTGATATGTGTAGGTATAAAAATCCGCACCGAATGATGTGGATGAGATAGATGTTCCGGCCGTGGCAATCCGTATAAAACCGATGATCATTATGACCGTTCCGACAGAAAGGCCTATGATTTTAAGCCTCCGGTCCGCAGGTTTCCCCGGGGACGAGGCAGCATCTCCGGTTCCTTTCCCTCGCCCTGTTTTCGGGGCAGGATGAGCGGAAATCACTTCCTTTGCAGCTGATGCCGCAGTACCAGCCGGCTTTTCCACTGCTGATACCTTTTCTCTTTCTGCCATAGACGGTTTTTCCGCAGCTGATGCTTTTTCAGCATCAGCTGCAAACGGATTTATTGCTGCTGATACCTTTCCAGCTTCAGCTGCATACGGCTTTATTGCTGCTGATGCCTTTTCGGCTTCAGCTGTCTCCGGTTCTTCTGCAGTCGGCGCCTTTTCTCCTTCTGTTGCTTCCGGCATTTCCGATACTGCTGAAGGAGTCAGATTCGATAAATCGATCCGGCTTCCACAGACTTCACAAAACTTTGAATCATCATCCAGATGTGCTCCGCAGGCAGGACATATCATACACCGCACCTCCTCTTTCCCTTGTGCAATAAGTAATGATGTGAAACAGAAATACTCTTTGCCTCTGCTTCTTTCTTGTCTTGTCATCATTCTATCGGGAATAAGGTTTCATTTGGTGGGCTGACAGCCCACTGCCCGGGCGTAATAACCGTAGCAGGACAGCATCACAGGGAGGGAGAAGCTGCGCACGGCTTTAATTACACGGAGCTCACAGTACGCAAGGAGAAGAAAGAGAAGATCGAATTATGGGGAGCGAAAAGAAGTGTAATGCTTTTGGAAAACGGATTCTCATAAAGACGTGTTTACAGGAGTGTAGATGTGCGGCTTCTATGCGGACACAAAACATGTATGTGGACGCATAGATCCTGTTCAGACACAAATGATCAGGCACAAAAAAAGAGGCATCTGCACTGCCGTACATTTATGTACGCTAATGCAAAAGCCTCTGTTAAGTGGAGACGGTGGGATTCGAACCCATGACCTCTACACTGCCAGAAATATGACAGTTTTTTTAGGTAGTTTTAGACGGTGTTATTTGTTGTTATTGTATATTATTGAGTTTTCAAAGTTATTAATATTTGTGATTATTGCACATTATGTGTCGGCAAAAAGTCGGAAGTCAGACACATGTCGGCAGTTAGTCGGCAGTCATCAATGCCATTTTAAGAGCCATATAACCCCCTCTGCCGTCTCTTAATTCCTCTGCCGTCTATTTCATCGTCCTGATAACAGAAGTCTTACAGGGCATTGTGAGCGGTCGTTTTTTTCGTGAGAGAAAAATAGAGCACGATGATCATTTGCATAGTTATCTCACATCCCCCAAAACTTTAATACCCCCCCTGCCAGAATACAGCATATCCCTAATACCCAAAATATTAACGCCATTACAAAAACCTAAAATATTTGTTGACGGTGGCGGTCTATGCGTGCTAATATATACATAAAGAAATGACGTTCGTTAATATTTGTGGTTATGAAGGGAGTACATCATGTGTAAGACATACGGATATTGCAGGATTAGTACAGCAAAGCAGAGCATCGAAAGACAGGTCAGGAACATTCTTGCAAGCTATCCCGATGCCGATATTCGCAAAGAGGTTTATACTGGGACTAAATATCAGGGGCGTGCTGAACTCCAAAAGATTCTAAGCAAAGTGCAGAAGGGCGACACAATCGTTTTTGATTCCGTCTCTCGTATGAGTCGTAGCGCTGATGAGGGCATACAGCTATATCAGGACTTGTATAATAAGGGTATCAATCTTGTGTTCCTGAAAGAAGGTTACATCAATACCGATACATACAAAGAAGCCTTAAACAATCAGATCGCTATGACAGGTGACGATGTTGATTTTATTCTTGAAGGTGTCAACAAGTACCTTAACAGGCTTGCAGAAAAGCAAATCAGGATTGCATTCGAGCAGAGCGAAAAAGAAGTTGAGGACTTGCACACAAGAACCAAAGAGGGCATACAGACAGCCAGATTGAGCGGTAAAGCGGTCGGCGGTAATGCCAACAAGGGCAAAAGCTATTCCACAAAGAAGGGCGAGACAGCCAAAGCAATCATCCGCAAACACTCCAAATCATTCGGTGGCACACTCACAAATGAGGAACTGAAACTGATGTGCAACATCTCTGAGCCAACACTGCTTAAATATAAAAAAGAGATTCGAGTCGAAATGATTGCAAATGGCTTATTGGTTAAAAAGTAATCAAAAAGGCATTGGCAAGAAGCCAGTGCCTTTTTTGATACGAACCCTTATAAGCTGCGATTGAGGGGATTTATTAGCCAAACGATAGAATCATTATAGTCATCCCTCTGCCGTATAGCTCTATCAGGTGAGCCGTCCAGAATAAACCACACATCCCCCTCTGATAAAGCCATACGATCAAATACAGACCATTCATTTATCCAAGCATCACGTTGGCGTTCCGTTTTGAAGACTGCTACATCTGTATTCAAATATCCATATCCTGCGTAAAACATATACACCCCTTTCGTGTATTATTAGATTTGTTTCGACACTATCACACTAAGACAAATATGTCAATATTTATTTGTGCAACATGTGCAATTATTGTGTTTGTTATCAACCTATTTTTATACATTTTTAACAATTATATACTTTACACAGCTATTTATAGCATGATATAGTATTGATTAGAAATACAAGCAAATCGGTCTGATATAGCCGATATATAGTTAAAACTCATTTGTTGCTGATATACGATGTAAGACTTGCCGTGTCGTATATTATTACAGCCAGTGGCAAGCGTATATTAATTATAATTGTTTGAAATACCTATGATCACACATATTCCATAACTTGATGTGTGAGAGGTGGATAGTTATGTGTGGCGTACTGTTTTATCAAGTGCCACAATAGAAGTGCGGTAGCAAAATCTACTGTCGGGCGATGAGTTAGAGACTGTATCAATCACTCCGCAAGGGGTGTTATTGGTGCAGGCTCTTTTTTTGTTTGTATTTCTATGAGTATTCATAGAGAGAGCAAAATAAAGCAAAGAGAGGTGTAAGAGATGCCAGAAATGACAACATTCGAAAATCAGAGAATAATAACAACAGAAAAGGCAAAATATGAAAGAGAGTTTTTGGAAGTGTATTCGAAAACCCATGTTGAAAATGGATATGAAACACTAAACAGATTGACTCCAAACGCATTCAAGTTGTGGTTCTATATGAATCTTAATGCAGACGGTTATACCTATGGACTTAGCAAAGCACATTGTACGGCTATTTGTGGCATGTCAAAAAACACATATAGAAAAGCGTTTAATGAATTGGTGGAGTGTGGCTATTTGATTGAGACAGGAGCAAATCATTATCGTTTTCGAGAAATCACACAGAAACCAGATTAACCAAATATTGATACAGGGTAGGGTAAATAATGATACAGAGTAGGGCAAATATTGATATAGGGTAGGGTAAATAATGATACAGGGTAGGGCAAACTATGATACAGAAATAATATATACAATACAAATATTATAAATATTAAAAGACATAGAGGCGAACAATAACGCCAATATGTAAATATACATTATCGGTAACAGGCAATAATTGCCTGTTTTGAAGGTCACAACATCTTTCATTAATTGGCTAAGATTGCCAGTTATCGGACAAATAGCAGATTTATTCAATATTTTTATCGGGGGAAACAAGTGAAAAGGACAGAATTCAAACAACAAGTATGCAAAAAATTTCAGGAAGTAGCTTTCGTGAACAGCAAAATGATAAATCAATTCACTGTCGATTGGCTTATAGACATCATGGCAGAAGTCATAACAGATGGATTAATACGTGATGGCGTGTTTAGCATAAGGGACATAATTAAGATCACTGTTACTGATGGCAAAGGTTCACGCAAATATTATAACCCTAACGAAAATAAAGTGATGGAGTATTCCCCAAAAAAGAAAATTAAAGTGAAGTTGGGCAAGAGTATTGTTTCGAGAATCAATGAGGTAGTAAATGAAAAAAACTGAGATAACAGATATTATCGCACGCAAGTATAAAAAGACTCATCCAGATAATCCGCTTGCAAGGTCTATCATTGCAGAGGTCGTTGATTTGTTTATTGGCGTGATTGAGGAATCGTTATTAGAATATGGCGAGTTTTCGCTTACAAATCTTTTCAGGCTGTACACATTCAAGTCGAAAAGGACAAAAGGTTATAACGGTTTTCAGGGTGAATATATCACTTACGAGCCAAAATACGCACTGAAAATAAAAACAAGCAAAATCTTTAGGGAGCGATTGAATGATAGAGACAACAAAGCAGATAACAGTGCCAGAAAAGAATGAGCAGTTAAAAGGGAGTGTGTTTAAGCGATGGGATACATTTGTGGCAAATTTTTTTGAAGATCATCCAGAATATAAAGCAGAAGTCACTGCCAACAATAAACAGAAGAGGAAAAAGAAACAATGACAGATAAAAATAATTGGTCAGAGGATGAGCTTGATTTACAACTATATAACAGTATGGATGCAGAGGGTAAAAGGGCATGGCGTAAGGTATTTGGCTTGCCAGAGTTGTTAAAAAAGGGCAGTCCCTCTGCCGATACAGAACATAATGCAGAGGGTGATGATTAACATCCCTCTGCCATGTGTGAGTTAGACCACAATAATAGCCATTTTCGTATTAAATAAAAAGTTTGTTTTATGAGTAATTGAGGGGGAATTAATAATATGAACGAGAGATGTTTGGACTATTATCCAGATGTTTTACTGCCAGAAGAAGCCATGAAGGTATTGAGCATTGGCAGGAATATGATATACAAGCTATTGCAGTCAGGCAAGCTGCACGCAATCAAGATCGGCAAACTTTACAGGATACCTAAACGATACCTACAGGACTTCATAGATTCATGTTATAATGACAACGGCATTGATGATTGGTCTGACAGTGCAAAGAAGGGAGCGTAACATGCTTACATGCACATCGGGCACAATCGAGAAGAAGAAAAACGGCAGTAGCGTCTACTATTGGCTGAGACTAAATTTAGTAGACGATACTGCTACAGAGAGAAAAAAGAGGTATCAAACAAAAAGGATTCCAACGGGATTAAAGGTAGGTGGTAAAACAGGCAAAATCAATAATATCAATTTAGCGAATGAACAGTTAACGCAAGCTATTAGGGAGTTTACACCAATAGGTCAGGATACAAGATTTGATAAGTATGTTGAGTATTGGGTAAAAGAGATTAACAAATCACATGATTTAGAGTTGAGTACCAAAGAAGCATACCGTTACAAAGCAGAATATATTATCAAGTATTTTGCAGATATGGATTTATCGTTGGCAGATATTGATGCAAGTGTTATTCGATCATTCATTGACTACTTGCACAACGTTACTTCCACAAAAGGCAATCCATTAAGTGACGTTAGTATCCGAGACATTTTCAAAACTTGCAGTCAAGTTTTTTCATTCGCACAAATCAACGGACACTTATATAAAGCTAATCCATGTGCAAGTGTTAAATTGCCAAAGGTAAAAAGTAGGCAGGATGATGAGCCATACATAGCAGAAGAACAGATAGCAGATTTTAGACAGCTATTAGAGGATAATTGCCAATATGCAACAATTAGGTATGCATATATGATAGGTCTGTTTTATGGTCTGAGACGTTCGGAAATATGCGGTCTGAAATGGTCTGCTATCCGTAATGGTAATATCTATATCGAGCATACAATTACAAGAGTTAATACAGTCGTTGCTAAGGACTATGCAAAGACCGATGCCAGTAAACGGCATTGCGCTTTACTGCCGGAAATCAAAGAGATGTTTGACCAGATCAGGCAGGAACATGAGCGAAATAAGTTACTTTTTGGCAATAAATACCGTGATACAGACTATATATTTGTTTGGCAGGATGGCAGACCAATAACACCAGATTATTTATCTAAATCTTTCCGCAAAATCATAGACAAAAGTATCACGTTAGACAAGAGATTACATCTCCACAATCTGAGAGCCTCTTGTGTATCTATCCTTGCACATCGGGGTATCAGTCTTTCAGATATAGCAATGTGGATTGGTGACAGTGTAGAAACCACTACAAAATACTATCTAAGGACTTGCGCACACAATCAGTTACAGACAGGTCAGGCAATGGCAAATGTACTGTTTTAATTATACTGATTTCTACACAATCTATCGTTACACATCTATTCCATATCCTTGTGAAGCATTGGCAGTGTTTAAGTTGTCGGCAAAATGTCGGCAATGTCGGCAAAATCCATATTTTGCCAAAAAGAAAAAGTACTGCAAACCCTTTTGTTTACAGTACTTTTCAAGTGGAGACGGTGGGATTCGAACCCATGACCTCTACACTGCCAGTGTAGCGCTCTCCCAACTGAGCTACGCCCCCATGCGTTTTTTCAAATGACTTAACTATCATACAAGAAAACTCTCAGAACTTCAACACCTTTTTTTATTATTTTTCAGCCGACTTTATGTGCCTGACTTTATGCGCCGATTTTCAGCCCGGATTTTCAGCGCCGATTTTCACACCTTTTCCCGGCAGTTGCCGTAGAGGGAGTTTCGCTGTATATTTTTTTTAGATTATCGAAACAGCGCATTAAGCCACGGCGGGCGAGTCTTGTTTGATCAGGAGGTTATGTCTACAGCAATGGATTCCAGATTACATCACTATTGGGGATTTTTGAAAAAAGAAACGGACTGTGTCTGCGGGCGCAGGCATGGGACGGGCGTCAGGGAAATCGACGCGGAGCCGGGAGCTCTGAAGAGGCTTCCCGGTCTTCTCAGGAAGATGGGATTTAGAAAGGCTTTCCTGGTCGCGGACCTGCGGACCCTGGACGCAGTCGGAGAGGCTGTCTGCAGTAAGCTCCTGGCGGCGGGGTTTCCTTTTGAGAAATATATCCTGCAGGAAGAGACTCCCGTGGCAGACGAGAAGACTGTCGGCTCAATATTTTTACATTTCCCCGAGGACGCGGACCTTGTGCTGGCCGTCGGAAGCGGGACGGTCGTTGACATGTGCAAATATCTCAGCTTCTCCCGTCAGGTGGAATGCGCCGCAGTTTTATCCGCGCCCTCCACGGATGGTTTTATACCCGCATGTTCTGAGCTGATCGTCAATGGAGAAAAAAAGGCGTTTGCCACTCGGACTCCTGTTGCTGTCATCGCCGACATTGACATTCTGGCGCAGGCCCCCATGGATCTGATTTCAGCGGGGCTCGGTGTGATCACGGGAAAGGCTGTCGATCTGCTGGACTGGAAGCTGTCCCATATCATCACGGGCGAATACTGCTGCCCGGAGATCCTGGATATGATGCGAGCCTCCCTGCAGATGATCCAGGGCCGGGGAGAAGGCCTGAAAGACCGTAACCCGGATGCAGTCCGCGCCCTGACCCAGGCACTCATCCTGTCAGGTCTGGCTGCCGCCTCTGTCGACAGTTCCCGGCCTGCTTCGGGGTGTGAATATTTCATCTCCCGACATTGGGAAAATCGATTCATGCAGCATGGGAAAGTGCCTTTCCTGCCCGGCGCAGCAACCGGGCTCGCGGCAGTAGCGGCTCTGGCCATGTACCTCATGCTGGCAGAGGCGCCCGTCAGGAATCCGGCTGCAGCTTTCAGACCAGCCGCAGACTCAGGCCAGGCTGCGGCCCGTGATCTGCTTCCGGAGATCTTGTCTGCAATCAGGGAGGATTTTCCCTCTGTGGAAGCGGCAGAAACACTCCTTCTCTCCCTCGACGCGCCTGTCAACCCGGAACAGATCGGACTGTCCCTGAAAGATGTCAAAGAGTCAATCCTGAGCGAAGATTTCCGGGACACCCGGGACCTCGAAGACTGTCAGGAAGGCGGTCAGAAAGGCAGTCTGGAGGGCAGTCAGAAGGGCCGTCAGAAAAGCAGTCAGAAGGGCCGTCAGAAAAGGCAGAGCGGCCGGAACTGCTATTCTCTCCTGTCGCTGCTCCGGGATCTGGGCATTCTGGAGACCTGCGCCGACCGGCTCTGCCAATATTTTTCCCCCGGAGATAGTGCCTCTTCGACTGATTTGTCAGCTGATGAAAAAGCGATTTCTCAGGCGTCTCATCAGGATACTTATTCCGATGAAAAGCCTGAGTCTCATCAGGATACTTATTTTAAGTGGAAAAAAGAAACGATGCGGTCAAGGATCCAAAAGGTCAAATGCTTTGTGCTGGATATGGACGGCACCATTTATCTGAGCAAACGCCTTTTTCCCTTCACAAAGCCTTTCCTGAACCGGCTTTCGGAAACCGGACGGCATTTCTGCTATTTTACCAACAACTCCTCCAGCAACCAGCAGAACTATATAGACAAACTGTCCGGAATGGGAATTCCGGCAGATCCCGGACAGATCTTTTTGTCCACGCAGGTCATTCTGGAGGAGATGCAGCGCCTGCATCCGGACGAGCTGTTTTATATCGTCGGCACGCCCAACCTGTCCGAGGCCTTCCGAAGGGCAGGCCTGAAGGTCTGCGAGGACCAGGCTGTTTCCAGCGGAGACCGTGACCGCTTTTATGCGGAGCTTCTGCGCCAGGACGAAGGGGCGCCGCATGAGCAGGGACTTCCTGTGGTCATCCTGGGTTTTGACATGACACTGGATTATGAAAAAATATCACTGGCCTGCCGTTTTCTGATGCGGGGCGCGCCTTATTACGGCGTCAATATGGACTACAACTGCCCTGTCGATAACAACGGTTATATCGATTACATCCCGGACTGCGGTTCCATCGCCCGGCTGGTCGAGCGCTCCACCGGACGCTTCCCCGATTTTTACGGAAAGCCCTCCCGTCACGCCCTGGACTATGTCATCAGGCACACAGGTTTTGCCGAAGAGGAGATCGCCGTCGTGGGCGACCGGATCTACACGGATATCGCGATTGCCAACAAGACCCGTGCCCTCTCTATCATGGTTCTGACAGGAGAGACTCAGATGGAGGATCTCGTACAGTACGACTTCCGGCCTGACTTCATTCTTCCTTCGCTGGCTGAGATCACGGAGCTGCTCTGAAAAATAATCGCCGCAGACGGACCTCCCGGAAAAGGAAGGAAGCAGGCAAAAACACTTATGGCGGCATATGCCGCCGCAAATGGAACTCCATCGGCAGGAAACAGAAAAATAACTTGACGGCGGCATAAGCCGCCGCAAATAGAATTCCATCGGCAGGAAAACAGAAAAAATAACTTGACGGCGGCATAAGCCGCAAAAAAAGGGACTTCCTCTGAAAGTGCCATACTGTCCTTAAGTATAGCTTTCTCAGAGGAAGTCTTTTTATCATGGGGGATTTTTTTGTTTTTAAATATTTTTTCCCGCTTATAAAATAGCGCAATCCTTTACTTGCTCACGGCTTTTGTCAGGCGACAACCCGGCTGGGGCGGGTTCTGCGGATCGCGTTTTCCACAGGAGGCGCGATGAAGCAGACAGCCGCCATTTTGATGAAGTTGCCGGGGATGAAGGGAATCACACATGCAGCGAGGGAAGCACCGAGGTCCATGCCTGTGATAACCATGAACCAGGCGGTTCCGATCACATAGAGCGCAATATTTCCGACAATCATGCCAATAATCATAAAGGCAATCCGGACAGGCATCCTGGCAGTGCTGCCGTATTTTTTATAAATAAGGCCGGTATGCCATGCGAGCGGAATATAGCCGATAATGTATCCGCCGGTCATTCCCAGGATGTTTCCAAGTCCGCCGGTCCATCCGGCAAACACAGGAAGACCCACAGCGCCCAGCAGGACATAGATCAGCTGGCTGGCTGCACCCAGCGAACCGCCGAGAAGGACACCTGCCAGCATGACGGCAAATGTCGCCAGAGAAATAGGGACACCGCCCGCCAGAGGAATGGAAAGGGGCGCCAGTATGCATGTGATTGCGGCGCATACGGCGCACAATACCATATTGCCGGTATCGGACAGAGAATTGCTTTGTTTCATTTTCTTTAACCTTCTTTCATGATTTATAGACGGATGGCTTAGACATCCGTCAGCCGGACAGATCTGTCAGCCTCTTTTCAGCTCCTGTCCGCGGGGCAGATTCGGAAGATCCGCCTGTTCCGGGACACGAGAAGTTTCTAAGCCGGAATATCTCTGCCTTCGGGAAAATGCTTCTATCACTTAAAAAGAACAGCCGGTATCCCAAGTGAGGATATTGTGACTGACATAAAGATGAAACGTAACCCCTGATAGTAAAATAAGGAAAAATCCCGCATTTGAGCTACCGGCTCTAATTGCAGGATACACAGAAACAGACAGATTGTCAACCAAAATGTTAACTATAGGTTTACATTGTTCGAATTATTGTTTCTCAATGCCGGGATTGTCTTTCCGATGAAGTAAGTATCACTTTTTTGCGCAGTTATTCCATATCTGAAGTCACGGGTAGTGCGCGATGAATATAAAAATGTTTTTTTGGTCTCCCCACAAACCCTGGTTCTGTGTCCGGCATGGGCTTAGGGTTAAGGCACGATGGTGCGGCATCTGTAAAGACCGGGGAAGCGGCGACTGTAGGATTTTCTCAGCCTCCCGGGACAGAGTTGCCGCCACCTCCCGGATAGAAGGTGACGGCAGCATTTGCACGCATTTGTCACTGCTCGTAGACCGGCTCGAAAACCCTGTCAGCATTGATCACCACATCGGCGTCAATCTCCTTTCCGTTTTCATCCTTCCAGCCAATGATCTTTTTGTTCATAGTATCGCTCTCAAACTGCTTCTCGCCGTATTCGGGAAGAGGGAGATAGCCCAGAGACTCTCCCTGTTTCACATAATGGGAGAGGTCTCCCCATGGGAACTTAAAAAGCACGCGCATGTAGTTGGAGGAAGCGGACTTGTTCCCATTGGCGCCGGTGTAGTCATCGAGAAAGGCGAGCCTTCTGCCCAGCCATTTGACCAGGGCATCTGCCTCATGCCGGTAAAAAATGTAATTCGCGCGCCGGATATCGTTCATGTAGACGGAAGACTCAATGGCCCTGATTTCCTGCTCTATTTTTTCGTCCAGATATGCGTGTATAACCGGTGATATTTCCTTTGACCATCGTTTGCGGAGGCTCTTGACAAAGCTGTCGTGTGAAAGGAGCTGGTTGAGCCATCCGTGACGTGTGTCGCGCAGCATCAGCATGGATACAGCTGTCTCGGGATATTGTCCGTAAATCATCGTGCCGGCGGAGTGGTCAAAATCCCATATGGGTCCGCAGTAGAGCAGGGGATTGTTGCGATCCTTTGTGATATAAAAGCTCCATCTCTCCGCGTCCCATTCCACAAAGAATTCCTCCAGCAGAAACATGGTTTCCCAGGAATTCATGTCCAGGAACTGGTCATAGTGTTTCCCCGTCTCCGGGTCTGTCCCGTCTTCGCTGTAGATTGCCCGCTCGGCCGCCGTCATATAATCGGCAATATAATTGACCTCTCCGACAGTCGGGTAGGAGGGAGACATGATCCGGTATCGTCTGTGGAGAGTGGAAAACCAGGCGGTCTCGCCCTCATATTTCTCATACTGCTGCAGAAGATATCCGCCCGTATTGTTTCTGGGTTCCTTTTCCCAGTTGTATGCCCACCTGTACTGCTTGCTCCCGTCCTCGTGAAGGGCGACTCTCTCAGGGATCATTGTGCCGGAATTGATGCCAGTGCTGTTTCCGCTGCTTTCCCCGCTCCCGGAGCCTCCTTCGCCGTCAGCCTCTCCCGGGTCCGAGCTTATTCCGGCATCCAGACCGCTCTCAGAGCCGGTCTTAGAAAGAGTCCTGCCGTCCGCGTCCTCCCCGGGTCCGTCTCCGAAATCTGCGAAATCTCCAAAATCGCCATCTGTCACACTGTCTTCCCCGGATTCCGGAGAAATCCCGTTTGCTTCCAGGATCTCGTCGTCCAGCTTGCTGATGTTCACACTGCCGCCCGTCCTGGGACGCTGGGACAGATAATAGAGGCCGTTGTATTGTCCGTTCAGAAACAGGTTGACATATTCTCCCTCGGGGACATCCCGCAGTCCAAGTTCCATTGCCAGTTTCGTTGAGATACGGTTGAGCAGATTCGTCGAATCAAAGGAATTGGAGAGAAGAGAAAACTTTTTGCACTCTGTCATCCCGAGCACGCTCTGCTTTTTCTCCATTTTCAGGTTGTATGGCCGCTTCATTCTGGCCCATGTGCTGTTCCCGTGTCCCCACACAGTGCAGCCGCCGGCGGAATCCAGTGTTCCGTTTTCCCTGAAAATATAAAATCTTGCCTGCTCGGTAGTCTCCTTGGTCAGATCTGCGTCAACCGTCTCCATGGATCCGCTCTCCGTGTCAAGGTACATGGAGGCAGTATCATTGCAGGAAAAAACATAGAGGTCCGTCGACTGTTCAGTCCCGTCCGCGGAAGTCATTGTCACCCGGAATGCGCTGTCATCTGTGAGGCCGGCGACCTCGTCTTCCGACGAATATTCCCGCCTTTCGGTCACTGCGCCGCCATTTCCGTCTCCGTCTGCCGCATCGTCCCTGTTCTCCGGTCCGTCGATCGCCGGATGAAGATGCTCTGAAAGAGGCTCCAGGGAAACCTTTTCATATTTTGAAAAAAGGATGCGGGGGTGGGCTGCCATCTCCGCAGGCAGAAAGAGAGCCCAGACCTGTGTCCCCGCTTCTCCGCCCAGGATCACGGCGTCGATCTGCACCGGGATAGACCTCTGAAGTTCATTTTTATCTTCCGAGGCGGCAGTGAAAGAGATCTCCTGCACGGGATCGACCGGATTGACAACATTGGACCCATGATTAGAGGACTTCCCGTCCTCATTCTTTCCCTCAGCGCCTGCCTGTCCGGAGGATTTTGATCCCCCGGAACCGCCGTCTTTTGCCGAGGCACCGGCGGCGCCCCCGCCGCCGTCTTTCCCTCCGGCTGTTTCAACCCCGGAATCCTTCAGGCCGCTGCCGGAACTTTGCTCTTTTGAAGACCGCGCGCCTGAACGGGCTGACCTGCTGTCCATGATTGCAAAGAGGACCAGTGCGATCAGGAGCGGCGCGAGAACCATGATCAGTATTGTCTTTTTGAGTTCCTGTTTTTTCCTTCGGTTCATATAGTTTTTTCCTTCCTGCCGCCAAGTGTCAATACCCCCTTGCGGAGTGCATCCGCCAAGTGTCAATATCCCCTGGAGGAGTGCAGCCGCGAGTGTCAATATCCCCTGGCAGAGTGCAGCCGCCGAGTATCAATATCCCCTGGCGGAGTGCAGCCACCACGAGTAGATGCAGGGTACAAGACTGATAATCAGGAAAATGGCAATCATGAGGCCAGGCTTCATCAGACCGGCCAGGGTCAGCAAGATCATCATGAACCCGCCTGCCATCCACAAATATCCGCCGAAGCGGTGTGTCATATTCCAGTTTTTTTCATTATTAAGTGTCCACGGCACCTTGATCCCGATCGTGTAATTCTGCCGGGTTTTGGGCAGAAAGTTTCCGATCACCGCGAACAAAGCTCCCATGAAAATACCCATGATAAATGAGATGTCCATATTTATCCCAAGGTTATAGGGATAAATCACCGCCGCGCAGATCAGTGAGGCCGCCGGAACAATCCAGAAGATGAGCGTGGTCACTTTCCGGCTGACCTTCTTTCTTCGCGGATCCCTTGATGTGATCAGGGCTGCCGCCCAGAGCAAAACGAGACAGACCAGGGGAATCCCGAAAACCGCCACAGGTTTGCTGCTGAAGCCGTTTGCCTGATTGTCAAATCCAAAGTGAGTAGCCATCAGATCCGGCAGGCGGTCCCAGAAAAACACACCAACCAGGATCGGCAATACAGTCACTATACTTACTATAATCAGTGTTTTTCGATTCTCTTTAATCATCTGAAACACCTCCTCATCAAATAAATCAGGTGTCCTCGCCGGAATCGGACACTCCGGCTTTCGGCTCCCCTTTTTTCTCCTGTGCCTGTCTGCCTTCCGTCGTGATTCCGTCAGTCTCCCCTGACGCCTTCTCCTCTTTCTCCTTCGCCTGTCTGCTTTCCGTCGTGACTCCGTCAGTCTCCCCTGACGCCTTCTCCTCTTTCTCCTTCGCCTGTCTGCTTTCCGTCGTGACTCTGTCAGTCTCCCCTGACGTCTTCTCCTCTTTCTCCTTCGCCTGTCTGCTTTCCGTCGTGACTCTGTCAGTCTCCCCTGCGGTCCCCTCCTCTTTCACCACATCCCTGAGTGAAGTGATCCAAAGCAGGATTTCCTCCAATACCGACGCGTTGAGCTGATAATAGATAAAATTTTTCTCCCGGCTCTCAAATACCAGATCCGCCTTTTTCAGGATTTTCAGATGATACGACATTGTCGCACCGGTCATTTCGAAATGTGCCCCTATTTCTCCGGCAGACATAGGTCCCTCTTTCAAAAGCTCCAGAATCTGCCTTCTGGCAGGATCGGATAAAGCTTTGAACGTCTCCGCGAATGCCATTTTTCCCCCTCAGCCAAAACTCCGTCATGTATGCAGTATTACTGCCGGCATTTACAGCGATTTTCCCGTCTGAGCACCGCCCTGCTGCCTTGCCGCATTGTCAGGCAAGCCAGCGCCCGACATGGTATTTAGATATTTTTCTAAATGCCATTATAGCATTTATCTTCCCCAAGTCAACGTTATGCCGCAATCCCCCGGCTCTTTACTGTTCAAACCCTCTCGAGGGCTTGAGCAGCAACTTGAGAAAAAACGCGTTCCAATGCGCTTGAGCGCACATTTTTCGTCGTCCAACCGGGGTTTTCCCGCTAAAACCGCTCGAAAAACTCCTCGCGTTTCGTGCCGGTCTGAAAAGCCATCGATCCAATCTGTCGATCTCACCCAATCTGCATATTGAGAAAAACGCATTGCCCCTTACCTGCGTATTTGGATATAATAGAACAGTGGCTCAGAATATGCCCGGAAGGACTCGGGAGGAAGGCGCTGGTGCCGGTGTCTTCCAGTCATGCCAAAAACGCAGTATACTGATTTCATGCCCCGGGAGGGGCTCGTAGATACGAGGAACATATATATGGTTACAGCTCCGTTCTCCCGGACACACGATTCTATGGCGGAAGACAGGCATCCAGTCGTGCGCCTTCGGCCGCATCACCTGCTCTGTCTGCAAAATTTCCGCGGAAACGGCTACAGCCCGGCCTTTATAAAAAAAATGACGGAAGTATCCGGGCTCCTGGGGTTCAGTTCCGCTTCTTCAAAGTGTTCAGGAGTTTCCTCAGAAAAACCGGATCCCGGAAAACCGGATTCCGGAATGAAGAAGCCGCTGTCGGACCTTTGCTGCATACTATTGACAGAGGGCTCCGATGACCTCTGCGAATGCTGTCCAAACCTCACAGAGGGTCAATGTTCCTCCGAAAAGCCCGCCCTGTTCGACCGGCTTGTCCTGCAGGCTTCGGGTTATAAATATGGCCAGCTGCTTACCGGGGGATTGGAAACCGCAGGATTTCCGCTCATGAGCCCGGAGCTTCTCGTGACCTGCTGTCCCGGCTGCCAGTGGTTTTCGCTCTGCATGGAAATCAGTCACAATCCTGATCACGGCAGGAACGGTTCCGGCTCTGCCCGGACCTAAACCCGATTGTATAAAGAATGGCTCCGGCACTTACCGGCCATAAACCCCATTGAATAAAGAATGGTTCCGGCTCTGCCCTGCCTTCTACCCGATTGTAAAAAGAAGAATCCCGGCACTTACCGACCATAAACCCGATTGTATAAAGTATGGCTTCGGCTCTGCCCTGCCTCAATACAGATCAGATTCAATCATTCCGGTGTAATCAATTTATGAAAAAGAAAACATATAACCATTTTATCCCGCTCTTGATTCTGGCCGCCATGACAGCGGTGTTCGTGCTGTGCGCGCGGATCGAGAGCGAGTATGTCAAAAATCCAAACTGGCAGCTGGAGCCGGAAGCCCGGCCCGAAGACTATCCCTCTGGTTTTGACGGACTGTCTTTTTGCGGAAAAGCAGAGACGCGCATTCCGGATAATCCTGTGCCCGACCCGGGGCACGAGGCGGAGGAAGTCTCTTTCCGGCTGACCCGGGACGAAGATACGGATATATGCTATGCCTATGTGCCCGCCGAAATGAATAAGGCCCTCCATCTGAAGATGAACAGCCGGGAGACCCTGGTCATCAGGGAAACCGGCGAGGACAGTGAGGATAGCGACAAAAAAAAGATCTCCGGATCTTTTCATTGCGGAGAGAAACTCCCTGTTTTTCCGGAGAATGTGCATTATTCTTTCAGTATTCTGGACAGTGACGAAAACTCCCTGGGCAGTGAGGAAGTCGTCTTTATCTATACCAAAGGCGTCCCCTCCATGTACATCGATACCGAGAGCGGTTCCATGGAAGCCATCGACGGCGACAAGCATCACGAGACAGAGGAGAGCGCTGTCTACCGGATCTTTAAGACCGACGGCAGCCCTGAGAGCAGCGGGACCTGTGCCATCAAAGGCAGGGGCAACAGCACCTGGTCTCTGGACAAGCGGCCCTATAACATCAACATGGATGAAGAAAACATCCTTCTGGGCATGAACAGCTGCAGAAAATACGCCCTGATCGCGAATTTCTGGGATTCCACCCAGACCCGGCAGTACTATGCTTTTCTTGCCGCGGAGAAGTTTGGCCTCGAGTTCACACCCCAGACCCGCTTCGTAAATCTCTACCTCAACGGCCGCTACCAGAGTCTGTATCTTCTGACGCAGCGGCTCAATGTCAACGGCGGATCGGTGAAAATCACAAATCTGGACAAAGAAAATGAAAAGGTCAACTCCGAGCAGGCTGATCAGGGAAATGTTGAGACGATCGTCCAGGAGACTGATAATAAGGGCCATGAATCTGTCGCCTATGCATGGGAAAATGACCCTGCAGACATCACCGGCGGCTATCTGCTGGAACTGGACGAGCGCTACTCCAAGGAGGATGTATGGTTCTCGACAGAGACACACCACGTGGACATCGCATCGCCTCAGCAGCCTTCCGTCGGAGAATACGAGTATATAGCCGACTATGTCCGCGCGGCTGAAAAAGCTCTTTTTTCAAAGGACTGGACCAATGAGGATACGGGTCTGTCCTGCTTCGAATATTTTGATATGGAATCCTGGGCCCGCATGTATCTGATCCAGGAATTCTTCGTCCAGTCCGACGATGAGTTCTACAGTTTTTATTTTTACAAAAAACCGGGAGATCCCCTGCTCTACTGCGGCCCTGTGTGGGATTTCGACCTCTGCCTGGGAAACATGAACAGCGGCGAGTACTACAGGACCTCCGCGCAGACCCTCTGGCTCAAAGACAGTCGCAAAAGGTGGCTTCACCGGATGGGAAAAGACCCTGATTTCGCCGCCATGGTATCCAGACTCTATCTGGAGGAATTTGAACCCGTCATCCGCGACCTTCTGGACAACAAATATGACAAGACCGTAGACCGGCTCGAAACGATCACAAAGATCAACTACTTCCGCTGGCACAAGGATCTCAATTACGAGGAGAGGACCGATATGGTCCGCACCCTGATGGAGACGCGCGTGCAGTTCCTGCATGATTATTACACCGATCCGGACAGTTTCCACAGGCTTGTCTTCCACTTTGCCTGGGACGACTTCTCCTACTATGTCCGCGACGGCGAATCCATGGGATTTCTGCCGACCTATGATTACGGCGAAAAGCAGTCCACGCCCCAGCGGGAAGCCAACGGCTTTATAACAGGCTGGTCCGACTCCGACGGAAACCTGCTGCAGCCCGACACACCAATCTACCAGGATATGGAGTTCGACCCCGTCTACATTCCCTGACAGACCGGCAGCTGCTGTTTATGTTTCGGGCGGTGTATCTGCTGTTTATGTTTCCGGCGGTGTATCTGCTGTTTATGTTTCCGCCGAAGTATCATCCAGCGGAATATGCCGGAACCGGACTTTTCCTTCTGCTCCGTGCTCCAAAAACAGCGTATGGGTGAATCCGCATTCGACCGCGGTTCTGACCGCGATGTCAAATCCGCCGTTCAGGAGTTCTTTCTGGTGGGCGTCCGAGTTGATCAGGATCTCGCCGCCCATCCCGCGCAGGCTTCTCAACAGGAAGCGGTTGGGATACAGTTCCGCCTTCCTTCCACGGTTTACCGCTCCGCAGTTGATCTCAAAAGGAAGCCCCTTCGAGACAAGATACTCCATGGTCTCCAGTGCAGGCGATATATAGCGGCGGTCATTCTCATCGATGACCCGCATCTGATCATTAAAGCGGGTCACCAGGTCAAAGTGCCCGACAAATGTACAGCGGGTCCGTTCATATATTTCCGCCTCCAGCTCATAATAGGCCTTTGCCAGGCGGTAGTAGTCTCCGCCGAATTCCTCCCGGCAGAACTTTTCCAGCCTGTCGGGGGTGTCATCCACACATCCATATTCTCCTCCGGACGGGGATTCTATAAAGTGGGTCGAGCCGATCAGGTATTCCATATCATCCAGGAGCGCCTTTTCATTCTCGTCACGCGGGGTAAAGAGCCCGTCAAGTTCCACACCGCGCAGAATGTCGACCTGCCCCCTGTATTTGTCCTGAAGAGAGCGGATCTTTTTATCATAGGCGGCAAGATCCATAGTGATATCCGGGTCCATGTGTCCCGAAAAGCCCAGATGGGTAAACCCCAGAAGCAGTGCCTGTTCTGCCATTTCCTCCGCGGTGTTTTTTCCGTCGCAGAATACTGTATGCGTGTGAAAATTACCTCTGATCATTTTATAAATCCCCTCTTTTTTTAAGTCTCCTCTTTCCTGTGCTTTCCTGAGCCCGGCATCTGCAGCAGCTTTGGCTGCACCTGTGGTTATGAGTATAGCGTACAGGTTCATCTGATTAAAGCCGATTTTCTATTCTTTACAGACTGTTTTGGGCTAAAATACCAAAAGAAAAACCGGCAAATAATGTATTTTTGTAACCGGAGCTTATTTATTGCGTTTACATTTTTATGAACAAGTGAAATAATAAGGATTGCAGCAGGATCAGCCGGCCCGGATCACCTTCCGTCACGGCTCTTCCATAATCGTCTATAATGACCATGGATTTGAATTTACACATAAGCAGCTCTCTTTTCAGATAGAATTTATTCAGAAAGGATTCAAATCGTGAATAATATTTTCCGTAAAATCACAAAAATCACCTGTACTCTGGCACTGGCAGCAGCTGTCACCGCTGCTGCAGGATGCGGGCACAAAGAGATCAAGGAAGCTCCTTCATTTCAGACGTCCCCCAATGCCAGCTCCACGCCGATCGGAAAACCCGGATCGGAGGAACCCTCAACCACTACTACAACTCACGCTCCCAGCACCGGCAGCAATACCAGCATCACTCCTTTGAATGATCCTTCATCGACATCCGGATCTCCTTCATCCGGCAATGCGAATCAGAACGGCAGCAGCAGTACTGCTTCTTCCCCTGCGAGCGGAAACAGTCAGGCTGTAATTCCCGATGGTCAGAGCGGGCAGGACTCCTCTGTCCCCGAAAGATTCAGGAGCGGGCAGAATTCCTCTTCCACCACTCCCTCGGGAACCGCCCCCGGCACTACATCCGGGCAGAACTCCAACTCCAGTGTTCCCGCAGGAACCACCCCCGGCACCACATCCGGGCAGAACTCCAACTCAGCTGTTCCCGCAGGAACCGCCCCCGGCACTACGTCCGGGCAGAATTCCAACTCAGCCGTTCCCGCAGGAACCGCCCCCGGCACCACGTCCGGGCAGAATTCCAACTCAGCCGTTCCCGCAGGAACCACCCCCGGCACCACGTCCGGGCAGAACTCCAACTCCGGCGTACCTGCAGGGACTCAGGGCGGACAGAGTTCCACCGGCACAGTTAACAGAACAAACGGCACTGCAGGAGCAAGCACCGGCAACAGGACCAATGCCACAACAGGTACGAACAACGGCAGTACCGGTACAAACAATGGAACCTCCGGTACAAGCACCGGCAACAGGACCAACAGCAGCACCGGCACAAACACCGGCAACAGCACCAGCAATACCGGCAACAGGACCAGCAACAGCACCGGCACAACTCCCACCACCAGGACCAGCAGCACCGGCACAACCCCCACCAACAGGACTAACAGCAGCACCGGGTCAAATACCAATTCACCCGATTTGTTCGTGACCCCCGTGGGAAGCACTGCTTCCGATCCTTTTGGCGGCCATCTCTACACAGAGCCTTATGATAAGCCCTCAAATGCCGCAAAAAATACCGGTTCACAGTCATCGTCTTCGACCTCCAGTTCCAATCGGACTTCAGATGACGACCCGGACGATGCCAGCAGTGCCGACAGCACTTCTGATACAGCCGATGAATTTGATGATTCGGACACCTGATTTCCGCCGCTTATATGACCCGGATTTCTGATCCCTCAGATTCCGACAGAAAACACTCTGCAGAAGGTCATCTGCATATTCTGTTTTCCGCCGGTGCGATTTCTGTTTAAATCATGACCCGGCATGTCTGAGATACCGGTCGCAGAATAAGCGTAAGCAATTATAGAGAGGACAATATCGTGAAAAAAACAGGCCTGATCATTACAAGAACTGCTTTTTCCATTGTACTCGCAGCTACAGTCGCAGCAGCCGCCTCCGGATGCGGCAAGAGCAGTGTGACAACACCCTCTTCTGTTGAGGAGACATCTTCTTCCGGAATCTCTTCTGCAGAGAACTCCGCTCCGGATGCCTCGACCTCCTCGGATGCTGAGGAAGCTCTGCTTTTCGGCACTGACGACCAGCTCCCCGTTGTTTTTGGAAGCACTTCCGAATTATCGGATCCGCTCCCGGAAAACGCGCAGGAGGACAGCACCGTTTCTGCTTCAGCTCCGGATTTGTCCGATTCGGGGACCACAGGAGCCACAGGCGCTGCACCGGATCTGTCTGATTCAGGAGCCACAGGCGCCACCAGCGCCGCTCCGGCTCTCCCCGGACTTCCTCCTGTTCCCTCTGCCTCAACTCCCTCGGAATCTGAAGGCGAGCGCACTGCCAAAGCTGCCCTGAAGGATGGTGTGCCCGAGCGCAAAGGCAAAGACACCGGCCTGAAGGAATCTCTGCTGTCCGAGGCTCTTGTCAAGTGCACCGGCTGGGGGCAGTCCACAGGAAGCTCCCTGCACGCGGCTGCCGCAGCCACACAGATTCTGGACTGGTCCAACCAGGCAGGTGCAGGAAAAGCTGACAAAGCAGCTCTCTTCAAAACTGTTGAGACAGAATATAAAAGATTATCCGATGAGCAGCAGAAAAACCTGCAGAACAACTGGTCCTTCATCTCCTACGATGTGGAGACTATGCTTGACAGTTTCACTGACATCGAGGGCGTACTCAGTGATGCCGGCTGTCTGGAAACTGCCAAAGCAGCCGTCGCGGATGAGAATGTCCTGGAAAACTGGAAGGCTGCCCATGACGCCCTGGAAGCAGCTGTAAATGAGAAATAAACAGGGGTTTTCCTTTTTCCGTACCCGGATTTCCCGGCCGAAGTCATGGGTATTGCGAGACGACGAATTAATACGACGGATCAATACGACGAACTATATAAAGAACTAATATAACGAACTAATATAAAGAACTAATACGACGAATTAATACGACGGATAAACAGACTATGACCCATAAAAAATGTCATCCCCCGGTTTTCATGACCGGTGGGATGACATTTTTTCATTTGTTCCAGGCTCACTTACGGTATGCTCACTTTAGGATGCCCGCCAGCCAGGATCCCGTTTCAGGATGCCCGCCAGCCCGGATTCCGCTACAGGATATCTGCTGTCCGGATCCTGCTTCAGAATACCTGCTGCCCGGATCCCGCTACAGGATACCTGCTGTATCTGAAACTCTGCCGCGCTTCCGGTCAATATTTGTTGATGTGGACTTTTTCAAAGGGGAGACTCTCGGGAGCCTTTGCCGGAAACTCCTCATCTGGAATTCCCAGGGAAAGGATCGCTTCGAGCCGGCACTCTGACGGAAACTGGAGCAGGCAGCGCAGATAATCCTCGGTCGATTCTCCGTCAATCGCTTCCCTCAGCCTTCCCTGGATCCAGCAGCTTCCGACACCGATCGCGGAAGCCATCAGATGCATATTGGCCATCACGATGGCGCTGTCTTCCACCCAGACATCCGAGCGGCTTTCATCAGCGACGACGATGATAGCGGCATCGGCTCCTGCAAGCATGCGGGAAGTCCCCCGGAGACGGCATCCGGACATATCGATCAGTTTCTGTTTGTCACGCACGACGATCAGTTCCCAGGGTCTGATCGCACTCCCGGAGGCGGATGAAAGTCCCGCCATGATGATCATGTTCAGCTTTTCCATCGGGATCTTCTCCCCGGTGTAGCTGCGGACGCTGTGCCTGTTCAAAAAAACATTCAGCATATCTTCATTCATTTACGTGCCCTCCATTGTTTTTTTATCGCTTGCGTATTCGGAATTCCGCCCTCTGTCGGCTTTCCGCAAATATGCTTTCTCAGGGGTTACAGTTCTGGCAGGGTTTGTATCCCTTATCAATAAGTTCATTCCTCTGCCCGGTAAAATTCTGCTTGTTCTTTTCCTTCATTTTTTTCACTGAGTCACAGTAAGGATGATGAAAGATCCTGCTTCTCACATTGACCACATATTCCTGCTGCTCCTGTGAGTTCCCGCTGCTTACTGCCGGGCCCCTGCTCCCGCTATCGGAATTGTTTTCGGAACTCCCTGTGCTGCCGCCGGGAGTCTCCCCGTTTTCGCCCGCCGGATTCCTGCTCCCGCTATCGGAATTGTTTTCGGAACTCCCTGTGCTGCCGCCGGGAGTCTCCCCGTTTTCTGCCTCCCCGCCTGTAGGGACAGATCTGGCAGGCGCTTCCCCGCTCTCCTCCATCAATCTGCTCTCCCCGGTCGCATAGTCGATCTCGATCCCGGGCTGGACATTATAGCAGAAGGCGCAGAACTGAACCAACGGATCCTCGATCGAGCGCGCCTCCATCAGGACTCCTGACGCCAGCAGATTATCTCCCTCAAACAAAGGAGACACACGGTAGAGAACATGATTCCCGGTTCCTCTCACATAAGCCAGTACAGAGTCCTCGTAGGGAAGCATGCCCTCGGTGTTCATGTACCTGGTCCCCGTGATCAGATTCTGCTCATTTATATTCTGACCTGTCAGCGCAAAACCAATCAGATGACAGCGGTTATAGAGAAGTCCCCCGTCTATATGATCGTACTCGGCCCTGTGCCATCCGGTTGGTTTCACGCTGCTGATATTTCCTCTTTCCTCCCGGGGCAGTGTCTCTGTCCCCACAAGGGCACACGCCCCGGTACAGCGTCCCAGCTCGTCAAGCGGGCCGTAAATCTGGTAGCCATGAGGCTCGCCGGCCCCTGCTGAAGCCGCCGCCGCCATACTGCGGGCATCCTCCATTTCCTTTTCTGTAAAAAAAGGAACGTCATCATTGATGTCTGCCCAGGCATCACGTCCGACTGCCGGGACAGCTGCGGGGTCGAAATCCGCGGGAATTCCGAAGCAGAGCATTTCCGGGGAAGGCTTCTCACTGCCGGCAGCAGTCTGCCCGGTTCCGGTTTCCACTGCAGGTCCCGTTTCGCCCGTCTCTTGCGGCTTTTCCGCTCTTCCCGTTTCTTCAGGTTCTCCATGCAGCCCTGCAGCGGCAGAAGGTGCTTCCGTATTCTTTCCGGCCGCTGCCTCCACCGCCGGTCCCGCTTCTACCGCTTCTACCGTTTCCTCCACTATTCCCGTTTCTTCAGCCGGCCGGGTCTGCGGGGCTGCAGCAGGTGAGCATGCCGCAGAAAGAAAAACTGCAAGGATCAGTGCGGCCAAACCGCTGATCCCCCTTATGGTCATCCTTTTTTTCATCCGTTCCGCCTCCAGGATCTGCCGTCTTTTTTATATGTTTTCCCTATTGTGAACCCTGTTTTTTTTCGCCGAAGGACGCGCAAAAACACCTGTCCCGGGCTTCAGGAATTTCAATCCTGCAGCCCTCTTGTTCCCTGATAATCTGCCGGCTTTTCTCTATTATACCATCAGTCGGACGGGTCTGTGGGAACTGTTACAATGACATTTCACCAACATTTCACGGACACTTCACGAAATTCTGTAAACTGATTATATGATCTGTTACGTTCCAGATCAGGCATGGAATTTCATACTTGTGGCCATGACCTTATCTTCACAAACATATATGAATAAACTACGCATTGCTCCGCGCTCTGGCGCTCCCGCAATGCTCCACACATTCGTACCCCGCCCCGCTTCGGCCATACTCCTCTGTCCCCGGCCGGGTATAAATTGTCAAAATGGCTGAAAGTCCACCCTGAAATCCACACGCGAATATACAATAGTTTCATTGCCAATTTGAATCAGTTCCGTTATAATAAGATTTTGGATACGCCCCTTTTTCACTGGACATATATATTTTCACTGTCCAACTCATCTGTTGACGACATTTTCTTTCCCGTGTTCTCATGACCCGGGAAATTGTCCAGGAAGTTTTCAAGGTTTATCCTTCCGGGCGGTCCGTGAAAAAGCATCTGTTGTGCATTTCATTCGTGCATTTGTATTCATTTGTACCCCACATTTGTACTCATTTGTACACCAGAGATCACATCAACCCTTTCCATTTACCATTTTCATTTATAGAAAAAGAGGACTATTCAACATGAAGAAACGATTATCTATGCTCATTCCTGTTGCGGCGGCCTTCTGTCTTGCCATAGCCGGAACAGGCAGCAGCGCACTCGCAGCCAGTGCTCCCGCAGCAGTCAGGGCTGAACAGGAAGCAGCAGTTTCTGCTGCCGAAGGCGGTTCCACCAAGACAACTCCCAAAAAGACGAAAAAGACCGAATCCAAAAAGAAAAAAGAGGATACTGTCACCAGAAGCGTTCTGACCAATAAGGAAATCGATCCTGAGCTTGCCAAGCAGCGTCCGATCGCTGTCATGTATCCCATCAACCCTGAGGCACAGCCTCAGTACGGCCTGAGCAACGTCGACATTTTTTACGAGATGATCGAGGAAGGCAACATGAGCCGCCAGATGGGTATCATCCAGGACTGGCAGAATATCGGCCAGATCGGCAACATCCGCAGCACACGCTCCTACTTCGTTCTTGAAGCAATGCGCTATGACCCCATCATGATCCACTTCGGCGGCCCCATTGACTGGCTTAAACCCGTGACCGACCGCGAAGATCTGGACAACCTCAATGGTGTCGGCGGCATCCTCGGCGGCGATTACGGCGCCTTCTACCGCGTCGACAACGGCAAGGCAATGGAGCACACTGCCTACACCAGTTCCGATTACATCAAAAATGCATGCGCGGCTGCAGGTTATACACTTTCCATCCGTCCGCAGTATTATGACAGCCGTCAGTTCTATTTCAACGATGAGAATGACCGCAATACTCTGAAGCAGTATGAGGATTCCATTCCTGCAACCAACATCGACATGAGCGGCGCATTCCCTGTGACCCAGTCCTCTCTCGTCTACAATGAGGAGGATCACAAGTATTATAAATACCTCTATGGCGAGCCTCAGGTTGATGCTGTGACCGGCGAGCAGATGGCCTTTGACAATGTCATCATTCAGGAAGCCAGGTTCAGAACTGTCGGTAACCATGGATATGTCGATCTGGACACCGTCTCACGCGGCCGTAATGCCTATGTCCTGACTGAGGGACGCTGCGTGCCCGCACACTGGTGGCGCAAAGATGTGCATAAGCACACCACTTATTATTACAAGGATGATACTCGCATCCACCTCAACACCGGCAAGACCATGATCTTCATCATCCGCGACCATATGGACACCTTCGCACTCGACGGTGTTACCTACAGCACCCAGGGCGATCCGCTCACTCCCGTGCAGTGATGCCATGATCATTTCATGATCCTATGACCTTTGATCCGGTAAATCCGGACAGGCCATGTCAGGCTGGTTAAAGACTTTAAAGATTTTAAATTTAAAGATTTTAAAGAGTAAAGAACAAAAAAATCCCCATGGGTTTGTGAAAATGAATACTTTCACGGCCCATGGGGATTTTTGCAGCTTCAATCCGCTACCTGCAGGGAAAAGGAAACCTGCTTCATTCGAATGGCCTGCTGTCTTTCCTCAGGGAAGATCAGCATTCCAGTCCCATTTTGAAGCGTGTCATCATTTCATTGGTCAGACTGTGATTGGTGGGCTGAAGCACGATTTCATCGCGCGTGCACCACGAAGCCACCTTGAGTTCTGTGCGGTCCATATGGATAGTCGGGTCTCCGTCCACATCGCAGTAAAATCCTGCCAGAAGATCATCCACGATCCCCCAAGGCTGAGATTTATAATAGCGGATGTTTTTGACCCTGATGCCAGCCTCCTCCATGACTTCCCTCTGCACAGTCTCCTCGAAGGTCTCGCCGATCTCGGTAAAGCCGGCAATCAACGCATAGAAGGGAACATCCCTGCCCGCGTATTTGGTGAGCAGGATTTTGTCGCCGTTGATGACGCCGACAATGACCGCCGGGATGATGCGGGGATAAATCGTCCTGCCGCATTTGGGGCAGCACACAGCGCGCTCTGTCTCGGAATGGACCGTAGGGGTTCCGCAGGTTCCGCAATAGCGGTTGTCCCGGTACCAGTTGGCCAGCTGATAGGCTGTGATCGCCGCGAACAGACGGTGCTGGGGACCATAAGCCTCAGAACGCATAGTCCGGATATTTTTAAATTCAAATCCATCCGGGATCTGCTCGTCTGTCATCTCTTCGCAAAGAAGGAAAAAAGCTCCGCCGTCCATGGAAAAGAGGAATATATATTCCCGGTCCGGTCCGAGCTGCTTCACTGTGGGCAGCTTGAGATAGCGGCCTCTTGCCCGGTAAAAGTCCTTTTCCTCCGAACCGACCGCACCGGCTTCCGGCATACTGATCTTGCCGTGCTCCCCGGACTGGTCAATTTCCTCTTCCAGCGCGTCATCTTTACCTTTCGCAATCAGAAGATCTGCCTTCCTGAAGCAGAACACCGGACTGTCCGGTGTCGGATCTGTCTTGTCTGTATACTGGTTTCGCAGCCTGTGAGGTCTTTTCAACCAGTGTTTTCCAGATTTCCCGGGCAGGATCACTCCGCGGCAGGTCACCCTATAATCAGCGTCCCTCCGCGGACAGGTCACCCTATAATCAGCGTCCCTCCGCGGGCAGGTCACCCTATAATCAGGGCCCGGATGGCATTCAGCACACACAGTACCATGACTCCTACATCCGCGAAAATCGCCAGCCACATATTGGCGATACCCAGAGCACCCAGGATGAGGCAGACGGCCTTGACTCCCAGGGCGAACCATATATTTTCATTGACAATGCGGATGCACTTTCGCGCGATCCGGATAGCCCTGGCGATCTTGGCCGGGTCATCATCCATCAGGACAACATCCGCCGCCTCGATCGCGGCATCGGATCCCAGTGCGCCCATGGCGATCCCGATATCCGCCCGGGACAGTACAGGCGCGTCATTAATGCCGTCTCCGACAAAAGCCAGGGTTCCTTTCCCGTCGTCTTCCTTCCTTTTCAGAAGGGTCTCCACCTGCCTGACCTTATCTTCCGGCAGCAGCTGGGCATGATACTCATCGATTCCCAGTTCGGACGCGACGTTGGAGGCAATCCCCTCCGCATCGCCGGTGAGCATAACGGTCCGCTCGACACCTGCTCTTTTCAGTTCACGCACTGCCTGTGCAGCGCCCGGTTTGATTTCGTCTGAAATCACTATGTGTCCCAGATATTCCTGTCCCAGAGCGACATGCACAACCGTGCCGGTCTCAGTGGAAGAGTGGTCGTCTTCCGGCGCGATCTCGATTCCCAGCGTCCGCATGAGCTTAAGATTTCCCGCGGCGACCCGTTTGCCGTCAACCTCTGTGATGACACCCTCACCGCTGATTTCCTCCGAGCTGCCCAGGCGGGGAGCCAGTGTGGCGTCACCGGCGCTCGGGGATCCGGATGCGGACCGTCCCTCTATTGCTGCCGGTGAATCTTCACTATTCTGTATCTCTGCCTCCGCGGCGCTGCTGCCATGCATAGTCCCCCTGTCAGCCCCGGCATTCCTGAGATAGGCGTCCCTGAGACTTCTGCTGATGGGATGATTGGAAAAATGCTCAGCCAGTGCCGCATATTCCAGCAGTCTGTCTGCCGCTTCTTTTTCACTTCCCCGGTCTTCATCTCCGCCTGCTCTTCTGCTCTGAGCTCCGGGTCCTTGTGCACCGGGCTGCTCCGCGGATCCCCGGGAAGCCCCGGCGGGGCAGATCTTCGTCACGACAAAATTTCCCTTTGTGAGCGTTCCTGTCTTATCAAAAACCACAGTCCGCACATTGGCCAGAGTCTCCATGAAGTTGGAGCCTTTGATCAAAATACCCTTGCTGCCGGCCCCGCCGATACCTCCGAAAAAAGTCAGAGGAATGCTGACAACGATCGCGCAGGGGCAGCTGATGACCAGGAATGTCAGGGCCCGGTAGATCCAGTCTGACCACAGTTCCCATCCGCCCGGCTTATGGAGAAAGAGCATGCTTACGACAGGTCCCAGAATCGCCAGAGCCAGGGCGCCGTAGCACACCGCCGGTGTATACCACCTGGCAAATTTAGTGATAAACTGCTCCGAACGTGCCTTGTTGGAACCCGCATTTTCGACCAGGTCCAGGATCCGGGAAGCAGTGGACTCCTCGAATTCCTTTGTAGTCCTCACCCGCAGGACTCCGGACAGGTTGATCGAACCGCTCAGAATCTCCCCGCCCTCGGCTACATCACGGGGAAGAGATTCCCCGGTGAGCGCCGAAGTGTCCAGAGACGATTTTCCCTCGATAACCACGCCGTCAATAGGCACGCGTTCTCCCGGCTGAATCAAAATGACCGCCCCGGGCTCCACATCATCCGGGTCTGCCTTTTCTATGCCGTCCTCTGTCTCCAGGTTGGCATAGTCCGGCCGTATATCCATCAGGTCACTGATATTGCGGCGGCTTTTCCCGACCGCCCAGCTTTGGAAGAGCTCGCCGATCTGATAAAACAGCATGACGGCGACGCCCTCTGTATACTCGCCCAGGGCCATGGCTCCGATTGTCGCCACTGCCATCAGAAAGTTTTCATCAAATACCTGATGGTTTTTGATCCCCTTGATTGCCTTTCGCAGGATATCATGTCCAACCGTAAAATAGGGAATCAGAAAAAGCACAAATCGCAGGATCGGATACTTTTTCAACGGCAGTACGGACAGCACAACCATCAGAACCGCAGCAGCGATGATTCTCTTTAATGTGTTTTTTTGCTTCGCATTCATCACTTAAAGCCTCCGGAAGCATTTTACAGCTTCTTTTTCCAGAAAAAGCAGTACCGGAAACATTTACAGCTTCCATTCTCTGAAAAAACAGGGCCGGAAACACTTTACAGCTTCCATCCCCTGAAAAAACAGGGCCGGAAGCTGTAATACATTCCTGACAGTGCTGCTTTTATAATTCATTACAGAAAAATCTTGCAGTCATCCTCAACGATCTTGCAGTTTTCAATTACCTTCTGCATGACTGCGTCGACATCCGCTCCGTCTTCAAACTCGACTTTCATCTTCAGTGCCATAAAGTTGACGACAGCGTCTTTGACGCCGGCTGTCGATTTGGCAGCCTCTTCCATCTTGTTGGCACAATTGGCGCAGTCCACATCGATCTTGTAAGTTTTTTTCATGATCTCCTCCATTCATTCCCGGAGCGTCTCTTTCTCTTCGGTACTGTCTGCGGCGCCCCTCCGCAGACATCCGTTTTCAGGACCCGGCTCCAGGTCCTGCCCTTTGTGAACATGGGATGGCACTCACTCCATTATGTGTTCCATTCCCTTCTGGATGATCGTCCGCACGTGGTCATCCGCCAGAAAATAGATGATCTGTTTTCCCTCGCGTCTTCCGCTGACAAGCCTGGCCTGTTTGAGAAGCCGCAGCTGATGAGAAATCGCAGACTGGGTCATTCCCAGAGAAGCCGCCAGATCACACACACAGACATCCGCCTCGAACAGGGCGAAAAGGATGCGGATCCTTGTCGTATCGCCAAATGCCTTGAAAAGCTCCGCCAGATCATAGAGTCTGTCTTCAGGGGGCATCTGATCGCTCACGATTTTGACTTTGTCCGCGTGCACTTCCTCCACTTCACAACATTCGACTCCGTGCATCATTCTTTTAGAATCATTTCCCATAATATTCCTCATTGACTTCGTTTTTCAAACATATGAGCATTTATTCATATGTTTGTTTATATGATACGTCTGTCCTTTTTTGTTGTCAACATATTTCTGTAGAAATAAGGAAAATATTTCTGCAGAAATGCGGAAATTAACACAGGTCATTCAGGTTTTCCATCATATATCTACAGAAAGCCGGAAACCACATTGCACAGGCCGTGTCATAAAAAAAGGGATCCACCTTCATCCGCGATTCATTTCACGGATCGTTGTGGATCCCATGATATTCATTTCCGGTATCAGCTGCTGCTTTTTCTGTCCGTCTTCTTACGAAATCTCCTGCTGCTTTTTCTGTCCGTCTCCTTACCAAATTCCTGCTGTTTTTTCTATCATTCTCCTTACCAAATCTCCTGCTGCTTTTCTGTCCGTCTTCTTATGAAATCTCCTGCTGCTTTTCGGAAGGCATATCTTCTTTACCGGCAGATTCAGCCTCTTTTCCGGCAGTTTCAGTCCCTCCACCGGCAGTTTCAGCCCCTCCACCGGCAGTTTCAGCCCCTCCACCGGCAGTTTCTGTTTTCTCTTCCGGCTCAGACGAGCAGTCTACGGCAGTTTCCTCCGAAGGATCTCCCGCATTAATAAATGAGACCAGCCTGGCCGGCATCCTGGGCAGAAGGCTTTCGACAATTTTTTCCGTTGCAATCGCCAGCAGGATACCCAGGACCGCTCCCGCAATCACGTCTGTGGGAAAATGAACGTACAGATAGAGCCTGGAAAAGGCGATCACGGCCGCCAGAATTAGTGCAGGAATGCCGATCAGTCTGTCGGCTTTGAAAATAATAAGGGCAGATGCAACACCGGACAGGGTGTGTCCCGAAGGAAAAGAATAGTCTTTCGGCACCTTCACCAGCATTTCCATTTCTGTATTGATCCAGCATGGCCTTGGCCGTGCGATAACATTTTTCAGGATAAGCAGTGCCAGTACCAGGCAGATTACCAGAGAAACTGTCATCTTCAGTCCACATTTCCGCCGTGGTTTCATCCACAGGAACAGAAGCGCCAAAACGATCCAGATCAGCCCTGCCTCTCCCAGAAAAGTGATTTTCGGCATGAGCCAGTCAAGCCACCCACAGCGCAGATGCTCCTGAATCCAGTCCAGAATCATAAAGTCTATCGTATAAATCTGTTCAAGCATTTATGTATCTTACCCCTTCTATTCCTTTCCGGATCCTTCTTTTTATGTTTCACGAATTATCTTTCTGTTATGGAGATTATTCCCTTTTACGAATCTTTTCTCCCCTGTTTCGAGTTTTTTCATGCTTCAGGGATTTTTTCCGTTTCGGGGATTCCTCTTTCGGTATTCTTCATCGGAACAGTGAGTCGATCAGCACGATTATGTCTGAATCAATTCCGCGTAATGAATATACCATGTCTCTGTAAACAGTTCCACTCTTGCCGCGATAACCGATAAATCGGTGATATACCCGCGGACGACTATGGTCGGCCGGGGTTTACGCGCCGTTTCGATAATTCACGGATATTACACAATGGAGAATAATAAGTAATACTCAAAGCTGTGGGTCAGGCCGCTTTTTTCACGGCTGCGCTGTGAATCGCCGCCCTTCCCATGATAAATGAAACAAGTCCGAAAGTCATCATCACAGTGCCGACAACCGGATAGACGATCACCAGCTTATTAGTCGTACCATAAATATCCAATACCCCACGGAAAATGCTTCCCATCGTCATGGCGGCAATTCCGGATTCCCAGGCATTCAGTTCCACGCTGCCCGGAAAATGAAACATTCTTTTTGGGGTGTCAATGTCTGTCTCAACTTCATTATGGCAGAGGTCATAGATACTCATTCCGTCATCGTCCCAGCCGTCATTGTTCCGGCCGGCCTCATTTCCAATATGTTTTCTCGTCCTCAGGGCGATCCAGAGCAGGGGAAAAGTTCCCGCCGCCAGCGGAATCGCAAAGGCGTAAATCATGAAAAAGGAGAACACGCCGTGGCTGAAGAATTCATAAACGGCGCCGAAAAGGGCGCAGAATATGGCCGCCGCCAGATATATAAAAGAATAGCGGGTAAGTTTGTCCGCATATTCCGCTGCTGTCTTTTTGTCTGATGTAACCACTGTCTTTCACCTCCTTCCGCGCGCCCCGGCGCCCTGCCGGATCCGGAGATCCGGCAAAGCATGCCGGAGCAGCGGCTGTGAATATTTTTTTTCCAGGTCATTGTCAAAAGCCGGCTGACTCACCCGATATAAATGATGTCGCTCACACTTCTCTCTTCGTCTCTGAATCCTGATGACGGATTATTTACGACTTCTCCGTTGAAATACATTGTGGAGGATCCGCCGCCGTCCAGGTTATAGGCTGTCTTGACGCCGAGCTGCTGCATAAAAGTCGCAAGTTCATAGAGGGAGAGTCCTTCGCTGTCATCCGACCGGCCGTCTGAGACCACGAAGACATAATGAAGGTCATCGATAATACCGATCGCCGTGCGGGGGTTGCTGGCTTTCGCCCTGCCGACCTCAGTGTCCAGAGAAATGGGGATCTGACCGTCTGCCACAAGCCCCGGTCCAAAAGAAAATGCCTGCCAGACACCCTGGTCCAGGAGCTCCTGCGCGGTGACGGTAGAGGGATCGACGATTTTCATGCTTCCGTCGCCGTAAATGCACAGCACATCATTTGAACCGGCTTCCTCCCTGTACAGCACTCCGTTGCGGATCACATAGCCTTTCTCCTGAACCCCGTAATAGTCCCCGTTGATTGCCAGAATGGCTTTGTTGGCGGCAGCGATATCGGAAGTGGTCTGCGTCACATTTTTGCCATATGTGTCATTTGCGAAGGCAGTCTTCAGGTATTCCGCGGAACTGAGCTGAACATCGGCGACATGAATGGTCGTATCGTTCGTCGTGTACTGTGTGTAGGTGATTTTGATATTATCGTCCTGATAATCCTGCGAGCTGCCGGAATTATCCGTCGTAACCTCCGCGGCGGAAGCCTCAGCCTCTTCCTCGTCAAAGTTTCTTATCGTCGTTGTGGACCCATGCCTTTTCCGCCGCCAGGGCCTCCATGTCCGCTGCCGGGCCCGCCGGATCTGCTTCCGGGCTTCTTTATGCGGTGACTTGATTCAGACCCGGCAGCCACGCTGTCTGTCCCGTTTTTCTGCTCTGAAGTGCCGTTCTCATCCGAAGAAGTGCCTTCTTTTTCGGATGAGGATCCGGAATGACTGCCTTTACCTGAGCGGGAAGCTGAACTGACGGCAGAAGCGGAATCTTCGTTTCCGCTGTTCTCATCTGCCTCCCCGGCAGCTTTTGCTTCCGGGTGTGTATCCGCTTCCGCCCCCGTCCTGATCGAGGACAGGTTTATCTCAGTGGCGTTGGTCTGGTATGCGTTGGAGAGCACAAATGTATCCAGTGAAATATAAGTTGTAAATGCCAGAAGACAGGCTGTAAAAGCA
>CACYTU010000012.1 GCA_902777355.1 uncultured Lachnospiraceae bacterium
AAAAACATATTTAAAGGGTAATTTCCGGGTACAATGCCCACATCATTCCCCATACATTTGAGCCTTCAGTCACGCGATCTGGTACAATTGTGAAGAATCGTATTCAGAGCAGGTCTACATTATCTTAAAGGCCTGCTTCTTTTTTGCTCTGAATATGATACTTCACTTAAGAATTATATCATAGATGACTCTTCCGGGGATTTCAGAAACATGGAAGTTGAATAAACGAGTGCAAAAGAGAAGTTAAACAAACAAGAACTCAAGCAGGAGCGGGCAGGGATCAGGATCTGTTTCGGGGTCATCGGAGAGACGATGTCCTATATGCGGTGGTCCTGTTGTGTGGGTACCGGAGAAGAGTGTAGCTACGAATCGTTTTAATGATTACGAAAAAGGCCATTGGGAATATGACTATTCAGAGGATCCGCATCACCCGACAAGAGTATGGGTGAAAGAGAAGTATCATGATCGAATCTATGATACGATACCGGCGCATGAAGAATGTACTCGTTGCGGATATGGATCCAGATAATTTTGTAGTACTTTGTAATGGCTCACCCCCCTGTGATTTAACCGGGAGTGAGCCATTTTGTTTGTTTGGCGCATAAAAATAATAAAAATAAAGCACTGAGATTCTTGTTTATAGAACTTATAGAAGATTGCCACATTTTCTCATTGGATTCATACAAGTTACTGCATATGGTTAACAGAGTATTGACAATTATATAGTAATATGTAAAATTAAAATAGTTAGCACGCTAAGTATTGTCTCCATGAAATAATTAGCGCACATATTACAGATGATTGGTATGTGAGAACTTTGTTTCATGTAATCTGCAGCTCGTTATTTGGATTCTGTGAAAATGATAGGGGGCGCATCGGTTCAGCGACGTGGCAGCTGCCATGAAAGGGATGAGAACGGCTGGCCGGTGCGAAATGGTTGATGCACCCTGTCTGCCCTTTGTTCTTTCATGCTGGCACCTGAAAACGGCACTGGGCAAATAGGCAGGGTGCATTGTTTATATAATCGAGTTGATTTTTTTAGATAATTGATTCTGTATCTGTATTGCATAAACAGTATAAGGATACAGTTTTATGACAGTCGTGAGCAGATTTTCGAAAAGAAAACTGGCTCAGGGCTTTTTTGTTTTTTGTAAAAGTAACCTTTTCTTCACAGAATGGATTTTTTTTGGACGCAGATTTTTGGATATTTATAGTTTATAATGTGTATGTGTGACAGCTGGTGCCTTGTTATGAAAAGGAGCCGCAAAGGATATGGGTAAAATTCAAATGGAAAATCCATTTGCCGGACCGGGACGAAGAACCAGGCTTTCCGCTCCGGAAGCTGTTACCGCTGTCGTTCTACTTTTGCTGACGGCAGGGGTTCTTTGCTATGCCCTCTTTATGGCTGCGAGAAATCGTGTTGAGGAAATCCTTCTCGATCCTTATACTGAGCTGAGCATTGAAGGCGCGGATGGATATGGACGGGCATCAGCGGGCTTTGACGGGGACAGCTTCCGGGAAAAACTGGAAGAAGAGATGCTGTCCGGCGGGACAGACCTCTCTACAGAGGAGATTCATGAACTGGCCCAAATGGTATCTTCAGAGCCACGTTTTAAATATTCTGTGGAAAAAGCGGATGAGGATGACGGCAAGGATGAAAAAGCGTCTTACCTTGAAAATATTTCCAACGGAGATACGGTCACTCTTAACGTTACAATCAGTGAAGAGATGCAGGACCTGATGAGGGAAAAGGGGTTTTCCATTGCATTTGACTGCAATCCGCTTGTAATGACAGCTGCGGGGCTTCCGAAAGCGGAAGCATATGATCCGTTCGCAGAACTGGAGGTCGGCTTTTCGGGCATTGAAGGCAATGGTATGGCCTCTGCCGCCTATCATGGACAGTATCCGATATCTTTTTCCTGTGTACCCGGGGAGAATCTCCACAACGGGGACCACATACAGGTACAGGGGGCTTTTTCTTCCGACTATTATATGGACAGATTTATCTCAGATTTCCAGGTCGTTCCCTCATCTCTTGAAAAGGAGTATATTGTCTCCGGACTTCTGATCAACCCCACTACGATCAAAGACTTTACAGTAGAGCATCTTCAACAGCTCTCTGAGCGGGCAAGAAACGCTGCTATGATCCTGATCAAGGAGGATTATGGAGAGGATGAGGAGATTGTCCGCATTGAGAATGCAGGCATGTATTACGCCTATTCCGGTGACAATACAGACCCTGCTGAAGGATCGGAAAGCGGAAGGAAAGCCGGGACAGAAGGCAAAAGGGAAGATGATTCTGAGGATAGTTTGGATGGTGGAGGAGAAGCCGTTTCTGAAGCCGGAACGGAAAGCGGAAGTGAAGACGGTTCTGGAGCCGGAACGGAAGATGGAACACCCGCAGAGAAGGAGAGCAGTGGGAACCTTCCCTTTACCAGACACAAGAGCAGGAACTTTCTGGTCTGTGCTTTCCGCGTAGATTATACCGGAGCAAACAACACAGAGATGGAGTACTATTACTATATCCGCTATGACAACCTGGTACTGGCAGAGGACGGAAGTCTGACCACTGATTTTACGAGAATCAGACATCCGGAAAAGTCGTCCACTCCTATCGAACTGATTTTAGGGGAAGGAGACGATGTGGCCCTGCCCGGACTATTAAATTTCAGGACTCTGGCAGGATTCAGATCTCTGGATGAATTATATGAGAAGGAACTGGCTCCGCTGGAGTCCAGATATACAATCACCTCGCTGATTCAGCCCTAAAATACAAAACGGATCCATCTGCACAAATATTTTTGCAGAAGGACCCGTTTTTTGCTGCTTTTATGGAATGATCGATTTAAGGAATGACAGTACTTAATGAAGCCTGCCGGATGTCCTTATTCGGAATGTCAGTGTTAAATGAACCTGCCGGATGTTCTTATTGGGAATATCAGTGTTAAATGAACCTGTTGGATGTTCTTCTTCAGAATGTCAGGACATAATGAACCTGCCGGATGTTCCTGCACTGAATGTCCATAAAACAGTATCTATATCCCGGCGTCTTATTTTTTGGCACCCAGGAGAGCCTGAAGAAGAGCGGTCCCGTTGAATTCAGGGTCGTCATCTTCTTTTTCTTTTTTGCCGAGCCCTAACAGAGAACCGAAGATGCCTGATCCCATCAATCCGGAGAGAGAAGGACCAGCCGGCCTGGCGGGCTCATTGGAAGCGGAGGCGCTGGAAGCAGCCTGGGAGACGCCGCTCATCATAGCGGGGGCAAGGATCGCGAGTACTTTGCTGATCTGATCGGGCTTCAGACCGGTCTGAACAGAGAGGTCCTGAGTCACTTTGTTCTGACTGCTGCCGAGAATGTGGCTGATGATTTTACTGCCGTCCTCTTCATCTGCGTCATCGATCTGCTTGTCCATATTCTTCTGATCGGTGTGCTGTGCCAGAGCGCCCAGAAGAGACTGTGCTCCGTTCCCGGAAGAAGCGTTTTTGGTCATATACTTGAGCAGAAGAGGGATTGCCAGCAGCATGAGCTGCTGTACCTGTTTATTGGACAGACCGGTCTTGCCGGAAACAGATCCGACAGATGACTGTGAAGTCATGGCACCCATGAGCAGTTGAAGTAAATTCATTCTTTTTGTCCTCCTTTCAACAACAGGGAAAATCATGTATACTGGATTACGTACGTTATTGAACACTTCCGCCCTGCCGCTTTTTGCCGCTGCGGAAGTGCCCTGAAAATATCAATATATTTTCTTTTCCAAACCTATTCTATCACAATTTGCCTGTTAAACCCCGATTATTTGCAAAATAACAGCTGTGAAATACGTTAAATACGCGCATAAAAGAAATAAGAAAGGAACAGAAAAAATGAGAGTTCTGGTTGCCGAGGATGAGCAGGATCTGAATAATATTGTATCCGCCAAGCTGGCTGAATCAGGCCATAGTGTAGACAGCTGTCTGGACGGGAAAGAGGCCATGCTGTACTTGTCTGCCGCCGAATATGATGTCGTCATTCTGGATATCATGATGCCTGGGGCCGACGGTTTCAAGGTGCTGGAAAAAATCAGAAAAGAAGGCAGGAAAACACCCGTCCTCTTTCTGACGGCCAGGGATTCCATCCAGGACCGTGTCAGGGGCCTGGACGCGGGAGCGAACGATTATCTTGTCAAACCCTTCTCCCTGGAAGAGCTGATGGCCAGGGTCCGGGTGCTGACCAGATCTTCGCATGGCAGCGCCCATAATGTACTTTCTGCAGGGGACCTGACCCTGGATATAGGCACCCGGGAGGTCATGCGCCGTGGAAGGAGGATCGAACTCTCCGCCAAGGAATTCCAGCTTCTCGAGTACCTTCTGCACAATAAGGGCATCGTGCTGAGCCGGGAAAAAATAGAAAACCATATCTGGAATTTTGATTACGAGGGCGGGACCAATGTGGTAGACGTCTATATCAGCTATCTGCGCAAAAAGATCGACGTTCCGGGCGTGCAGAAACTGATCAGGACAGTGCGCGGGGTCGGATATGTTATAAGGGACGATCTGCCTTAAAAAAAACGCCGCCGCAATTTCATGGCTTCTAATCGGCCTTGAAAACACAGCCGCCGCAATTTCATAACTCCACTGTTCAGTCTGTCCGATGAGAATGCTTTTAAGTATATTTGGAATGGATTACAAAAAATGAAAAAGAAAATCGCCCGCAGATCGATCACCATGAATATTACGATCTGGTTTTCACTGGTACTGGTGGTGATCGTGGTCCTGACATTCCGTATATTCTGGTTTGTGAGTGCGTCAATACTCCAGAAGACGATCAGGGAATACCTGTTCAGCTCGGTGGAAGAGAACTGCGACAAGATCCGCTTTCTCACTTCTATGGCCGATGCCGATCCCTATGATAAAGATGATTTTTATATCCGCTTCGGGGAGGGATGGCTGGAAGTCGACGATGATTTTCTGGACGAGATCAACGAAGTTCAGAGTGCCCTGTATCTGGAAGACGGGACTATGATTTACGGTAAAAATCCGATCGCCAGAGATACAGTCTCTCAGTCATTCAGGGATTCCCGTCTTTATAAATACAATACATATTCCAAAACCAGGTACTATGTATATGACAGAAAGCTGACGGCTGATCACATGGAAGGACTCTGGATCCGTGGTGTGGTCCCGCTTTCCTCAGAGGAGAAACAGCTGAATGATATTTTCGGAAGCGCCATGATCTACGTGCCCATACTTCTGGCTGTAGGTATAGCAGGAAGCTATGTGACGGTGAGAGGGGCTATGGCGCCTCTCCGCAGGATAGAAAAGGTCACGTCAGAGATAACCCGCGGGGACGATCTCAAGCGCAGGATAGAGATCGGGGAGGTCTCCAGCGAGCTACACGATCTGGCAGCCTCTTTTAACAGCATGCTGGACCGGCTGGAACACTCTTTTGAAGCCGAGCAGCAATTCACCTCTGATGCATCACATGAACTCCGCACACCGACTTCCGTCATCATGGCGCAGACAGAGTTTGCCCTGGACAGGGAAAGAACACCTGAAGAATACCGAAGTGCCCTGCTGGTCATTGCCCGTCAGGGAAGGCGCATGAACGCCCTGATCGGAGCTATGCTTGATTACACCCGTCTTGAGCTGCGTCCCGGAAATTACCCTATGGAAAGGCTGGATTTTTCCTCTGTAACGGAATCAACGGCCCGCGACATGGCTATGATCGGTTTAAAAAACATTAAGGTGGAAACAGAGATCGAGAGCGGCATTTATGTCTGCGGAAACCGTATGCTCCTGGAAAGGGTGGTCCAGAATCTGATCGACAATGCTTACAAATACGGAAAAGAAGACGGCCATATCCTGGTTCGTCTCAGATGCTCACAAGCAGATGACGCGCTTGAATCCCTGGAGAAACATATAACAGCGAAGGAATCTGAAGAAGGCGGCAGCCTGCTCGTACAAGGTCTGTTCAAAGCACATCCGCATACAGGAAATCCTGAGAAAAAGGCAAACCCGGAAAATGACGGACAGATAGCAGTCCTGATGGTGAAAGACGACGGAAACGGCATTTCCCATGAGGAGCTTCCCCGCATTTTTGAGAGATTTTACAGGGGAGACCCCTCCAGAAATGCTGCAGGAAAGGCCTACGGAACAGGACTTGGCCTGTCCATGGTCAAAAAGATCGTGGAGATCCACGGAGGGCAGATCGCTGTGCAGAGCACGGTGGGAGAGGGAACAGTATTCTCTGTTTACTTAAGACTTGTGGATAAAGAGTGAAAAATATCGTCGATACGATATTTTTCACTCCGGATGTAAAAAAGAGGGGATCCGCAGGGATCCCCTTCAACTGTTCTGAGAGAACTGAAAAAGCGGGGATCCGCAGGACCCCCTTCAATCATCCGGCTCTTCGGAATACTCTTTGATTTTTCCGGTCAATGCGTCGATTTCATATTCGTACTCCATTTTATCATTGTAAAACTCAATTTCATATTCCGGGCCGTCGTCATCATCATCGTCTGTTTCTTTATCAAACTTGGCCTTGGAAAAGATGACCTCGTTTTCCCTGAATCCTGCGTGGTCAAGGGCAATCTGCTTGGCACGGTCGACACCGATGAAATCAACCGGGGGAGACGTCTGACCTGTCACGGACGTATCCTGAGCGGAGAAAGATTCATCCTGTCCGTCAGCAGAATCCTCTTTGCTTCCGGCGCTATTCTGTACCGGACCGGAATCCTCCTTGCCTCCATCGCCATCCAGGCTGGGAGCGGAACCGCCTTTGATATTTTCATCATCCTGTCCGACACCGGTTTTGCTTCCTTCCGCATCCTGATTCTGCCCGGTTCTGCCATCAATTCCTTTGGTTTCCTGTCCGGATTGACCTGAGGCAGTCTTAATAGGTTCCCCGGCATCCTCTGAGACTGTTATCTGGCCGTCAACATTCTTGTTGAGAACCGTTCCGTCCTCTGCCAGAATCTCATACTCATACTCAACGTCACCGACATGGAATTCAACATCATAGACATACTTTCCCCGGTCGCGTTCCATATGTGTATGCAGGCTTGTGACTTCCTTTTTATCGACCCCGGCATCCACAATCGCGAAAGTTTCAGCTGCCCCCTGGTCTATGTTATTATTCCGGGAGACAACAGAACCTGCATAGGCAGTTCCTCCTCCTACAGCGGCGAGCACGAGAAGGATACCGATCCACCTTGCCAGGGTAATATGTTTGATATTTATCATGCGTGACCCTCCTGCATTTCATTGATCCGGGATATTATTCAGGTATTTTAACTATAAATATAGAATACACGAAAAGCATTAGAAAAATCTTAGAAAATCCTGGAAAAAAGCAAATTGCAGAAATAATGGAATAAGCACATTACCAAAAATAAAATAAGAAGTAAACCATGAACCGATTAAAATCGAACACAAATCGAACACAAATCGAACAGACGCGAACAAAAGGAATACTGTATAAAAAAAGTTGAATGCACATCGTTTTGGGAGGTGTGGATATGAGTTTATGTATTATTCATAAATGGCAGGGCTGCAAATGCGTAAAATGCGGGAAGCAGTTGAACGTGAAACGTACAGCCGTAAAGAAGAAATACCCGGCATCTTTAACGAATCAGTTGGCCGCCAAAGCGGTCAACTGTAACCATCACTTAGAAACAATGAGAAAGCATCTTTAACGAATTAGTTGAACGTGAAACGTTCAACTATTCGTTAAAGATGCCTTTTGCGAATAAATACATGAAACTTTCCAGGAATTTTGCGGAAAAACAGCTTATCTTCCGCCTGCTCTGTCAGCTTATCCTCCTTTCAGGATAAAGCGGATAAATGATTCTCCTGAAAATGCCCGGATTAAAACATAAAGCATCTCATGAATAAATAATCCCGTCTGACTCTGGGAACTTAGTATATCTGATTCCTGAGTCAGGCGGGATTATCTTTTTATTCTTTATTATATTGTCCTTGTAAAGGTTTTCTGCCCGGCGGCAGGAACGAATCCGGCGGAGGCAGATGGATGCGGGGGTTCCGGGATTCCCGGGATTCCTCTGCTCTTTGGTTCCTCTGCTTTTTTAATCCTGGATGATGCGCGTTGCCCACACTGCATCACGGTTTCCGATTGATGTGGCGATGATGCCGCGGTTTTCACTGAAGGCTTCAATCGTGGTTCCGTTGCCGGCATACAGAGCTACATGGTAAACGTAACCGTTAGAGGCAAAGAATATGAGATCTCCGGGCGCTGCATCCGCGATCGGAATCTGTGTGCCGAAGGTGGACTGGTCATCTGCCACACGGGGAAGGTTGTATCCATAAAGCGCGTAGAGCTGTTTGACAAAACCTGAGCAGTCGCAGCCGCCTCTCAGAGAGTTGCCACCCCACTTGTAGGGGCAGCCGATGCAGCTGGCTGCTGTCTGCACAATATCAGAACGGATGCTGTTCAGTGCTGTTCCTTCCTGAGTGGAATTGAGCGAGTAATACAGAGCGGCGTTGTCTGAGGGCAGCACAAGCTGCACCGCTGTTGACATGGCTGCCTCTCCGTTTTGCTGGACGATTTTTTTCGCGGCGTTTCCGGTCGTGAGGCTGGAAGCCGGCGCAAAACCGCGCACATTGCCCGACTCCACATAGAGCCAATGGTCATCAACCTGCTGGATTATATAGCAGATCCCTCCTGTGGAAAGTCTTCCGATTTCACGGGCCGCGGAGGAGGCTTCCTCCAGAATCGGAAGATCCTGATCCGCAATGGCATACTGCTTGTCAATGACAGTGGACTTGGTGGTACAGCGCATATAAGTAAAGGCGCTGTTCTCTCCCGCCGGTATAGTCTCGACTGCAAAATTCAGATTTGTATCTTCGTCTGTAAAAGAGCCCGTCTGAACAGAATTATCATTCCCGGAGGGCTGCAGGGCGGAAACTGCCTGCTCGGCTTCAGATCCACGAAGCACATAGGCGGCGGGCACAAAGCCGCGCACATTGCCCGACTCTACATAGAGCCAGCCATTGTTTTCCTCATTCAGTACATAGAGCGCGTCATTGTCTGAAAGCAGTCCGACCTCGCGGGATGTATTGTTCATCTCTTCATAAACAGACTGCGCTACAGGGGAGACAGCCAGATCTTTGTCTACTGTATAGAATCGGAATCCGTCACTCAGCAGAGAGAGGCCGGACACAATATTCTGGGCTGCAATGAGCTGCTCATTTGTTCCTGTGTAGTTGGCAGCCTGAGCATATCCGGCAGGATATTCTCCCTCACCCAGTATAGTCTCAATATTCGGAAGTGAAGAAGTTGTATATTGGGGTGTACCCGGCCTGGGGACTAGTACATTGGAGGGAACGGTCAATGGCATAGTCGGATCGATATCCATCAGAGGAGCGCTTATTCCTGCAAATGGATCCGTATCCGGAATGATCAGTGTCGGTGCTGAGATACCGGGAGCATAGGGAATATTGTTTGGATCACCGATAAAGGGTCTTCGCCTATACTCTTCGGACTGTCCGGAACTGTCGGAATCAGTGTCGTAATCGGTTTCAGAACCACTTTCGACATCGGAATCAGTGTCTGAGCTGTCCTGTCCTGAATATTGACCTGAATTTTGACCTGAACTGCTGCTGCCGGTCCCTGTATTACCGGTATTCTGTCCAGGACTGTTTTTTCCTGCACCAGTGTTGCTGCCGGAATCCTGTCCTGAGTCCGTCTTTCCGCTTCCTGACTCTTTGCCGGAACTTTGGCCAGAGCCGCTTCCGGTCTCTGTATCATCAGCTTCTGAGCTGCCTGCGGAGCCGCTGCCGGTTTCTGTGCCTGAACCGGAGCTTGTGTCAGAACCGCCGTCAGTTCCTGTGCCGGTCCCGGAACTGCCGTCAGAGCCGGTATCGGTTCCTGCTTCCCCTGAACTGCCATCAGTACCGGAGGTGTCCCCTGAGCCGGTTTCTGAGCCGTCTTGCGAACCGCCGCCGGTTCCGGAGTTGTCATTTTCTCCGCTTCCGTCTGTGGGGGTTGTGCTGCTGCCGGAAGATGAGTTTTCATCGGCTGAGGAGGTTGTTTCGCCGCCTGAATTACCTTCCTGGCTGCTTTCACCTCCCTGGTTTTCGGATGAAACTTCTTCAGCTATTTCCTGATAAGTGTATCCCAGAGAAGGATCTGTTATAAGATTCGGGTCTGAAGTATTAGCGGCTTTTACGGCAAGCGATGGACCTGCTGCTGCAAGTGTCCCGGCAAGCAATACAGCTGTAAAGCAGATGCCGGTTTTTTTCAATAATTCATTCCGCTTCAATTTGCTATACCTTTCTTAAGAATGCTCTTCTTCAAAGACTTCTATGAGCTTGATGAGCAGACGCACTGTCCCATCGATTCCAAGCAGAGAAGAATCTATGGTCATATCATAGGTGGCTGACTGGTCCCATTTACCGGACGCGTAGTAGTTGTAATAACTCTGGCGCTGTCTGTCGATTCTGGCCATGAAGTCAGTGATCTTTTTGCCTTTCTGAGCCTCTTCATTGTACTCCGGGTAGTTCCTGACACGATTGATCCTGAACTCCTCTGAGGCGTGAATGAAGATGTTGAGGACATCATCCCTGTCGGCAAGAGCTTCATCTGCGCAGCGCCCTATGAAGACACAGGGGCCTTTTTCCGCAAGCGATTTGATCGTTTCAAACTGCGCCAGGAAGACTTTCTGGCTGAGGGGAATATCAGTGAACGCTGCAGCGGCTCCATGGCCGAAGGTGTAACTGTCCATGACAAGGTTATACAAAAAAGAGCTGGTCGGACGCTCATCTTCTCTCTGGATGATCTCCTTGCAGAAACCGCTTTCCTTTGCGACAACTGCCAGAAGTTCCTTGTCATAAAACTTGATTCCATAGTGATCTGCAAGCTTCTGACCAATTTCACGGCCTCCGGAACCGTACTGTCTTCCGATGGTTATGATTGTTTTCATTATTTGTCTCTCCTCGTCAAAAGTGGTTTTAACTGTGTTGACCCCGACATCATAATAATTTAATAAGACATCATAATAGTAAATATTTAATAACACGAATACACCACAGATTGATGTGGTGTAATTTTCAAAAATCGATTTAATTATAGACTTTGATTAGTAAAAAATCAAATGAATAGAGCCCGGACCAGTCGGACAAAACTGCTGACGTGACCGGAAAAGCCAGATTCAGTCAATTTGTGGTCCTGAGTTTTTGCAGGATTTTTTGAAAATAGTCCGGCAGAGGCGCCTCGGTCTCTATGTACCGGCCGCTGACAGGATGGACGAACCCCAGGATCTGAGCGTGAAGACACTGCCCCTGAGTGAAAAAAGGGGTCTTTTTACGGCTTCCGTAGACGGTATCTCCAAGAAGCGGATGTCTGCAGGAGGCCAGATGAACGCGGATCTGGTGTGTGCGGCCTGTCTCCAGGCGGCATTCGATATAGGTGTAGTCCCCGAACCGCTCCAGGACCTTTACGTGGGTGACAGCGTTTTTGCCGTCGGGACGGACTGCCATTTTTTTGCGGTCGGAGGTATCCCTGCCGATCGGACGGGAAATCGTCAGAGTATCTTCCTTTATGTTTCCCAGAACGATCGCCCGGTATCTGCGCACGATGGAATGATTGGCCAGCTGCAAAGCTATACTGCGATGGGCGGCGTCATTTTTGCAGATGATGATACTGCCGGTGGTATCCTTGTCGATCCTGTGGACTATGCCCGGCCTGAGTACTCCGTTGATTCCGGAAAGGCTGTCGCCGCAGTGAAAAAGAACGGCATTGACAAGAGTGCCTGTGTAATGTCCTGCGGCAGGATGGACGACCATATCCTTTGGTTTATTGACGACCAGAACGTCATCGTCTTCATAGAGGATATCCAGCGGAATATCCTCGGGAAGTATATCCGGCAGCATCCGCACGGGAAGAAAGACCGATACAGACTGACCTTCGACGGCACATGCGCTGGGCTTGACGGATTTCTCTCCCACCCTTATACATCCCTCTTTGATCAGCTTTTTGAGATAGCTTCTGGACTGTCCGGGAATTCTGGCTGCCAGGACTTTGTCGATCCTTTCTCCTGCATCCAGGGCAGAGATAACGAAAGAAAAGCTGTCTCCGGAGCCGGCTTCAGCAGCCAGATCTTCACCATCTGTCAGAGAGTCGGAGCCGGTACCGGTCACAGCCTCTGCAGCTGCTGTTTCATCAAGGGTTACAGTCTCCGCAGCTGCTGTTTCGTCAAGGGTCACAGCCTCCGCAGCTGCTGTTTCGTCAAGGTTCACAGTCTCCGCAGCTGCTGTTTCATCAAGGATTACAGCCTCCCTGGCTGCTGTTTCATTAATAGCCACAGCTTCCGCAGCTGCGGCCCCATTCTCATCTATCAACTCTGAGTTCAAATTCTCACCTTATTTTGAAAATGATTTTATGGTAAAAAATAATTCTATGTTAAAAATGATTTTATGCCTTGCATAAGCGCCGGACTGGCGGGCGGGTCCTGAATGAGGAACCTGATTCTTATAGTTCCTGCCCGCTGTCTGCCTTTTTTTCCCTCTTCAGGAAATCAAAATCCTTGTCATCCTTGTAATAAAAGACGGTCAGAAGGACAAGCGCGAAAGCAGAACAGGTAATATAAATATCTGCCACATTGAAGACCGGGAAGTCGATCAGGCAGAAGTAAATAAAATCACGCACATAAGTGAGAGCGATCCGGTCTATGAAATTGCCGGCGGCTCCGCCTGCAATAAAGTACAGGCACAGGCGAAGAGGCATGTAATGGCGGGTATCCGGGACATGAAGAAGGAAATACCCGATCACGCAGAGAGCGGCTGCGGTAATGAAAAAAAAGAATATGCGGGCATCCTGGAGGATGCCGAAAGCGGCGCCGCGGTTCTGGACCAGAGTCAATTCCAGTACTCCGGGTATCAGTGGTACGTGTTTTCCGCCGCTCAGTCCTTTCACCGCGATCACTTTGGTCATCTGATCGAAAGCAATGAGGATTGCAATGATCAGGAGGGCGGCTATGGAGCTGTGAAGGGGAGATGTACTGTTTTTCTTTGCGTTATTCATTCAATTACCCGATATAAAGTAAGTGCCATGGCCTTGATGCTGCCATGGCACAGATTCTCAGAAAAGGTCATGAGAATACGCCAGGGATGGGCGCTGCGTTGCAGCGCCCAGACTGGCAGTAATCGCGATATTTAACGGTTGTAATTCATCAGGACGGAGTTTATCTCTGGCGGACCGGTGATCAAAGGCCTGTAAAGGGCATGTCAAGCGCTGCGCTGCCGTCCTGTTCCGCGCCGGCGGGATTGGAGATATCGCCGCTGATGTCGACGGTTGAAGGTGTGATGACAAAGATATAATGGGAGATCTTCATCACGTTTCCCTGAACCGCATAGCAGGAACCGGAAGTAAAATCGATAATGCGCTGCGCAATCTCGACATCGAGACCCTCAAGGTTCAGGACAACGGTGCTGCCGGCCAGGATCAGATCAGTGACATCGCGGGCGTCATTGACGGAAGTGGGCTTGACGATACATACTTCCATACCTGATTCTGAATACTGACGCTTTACGGAAGGTCTCTGAGAAGGAGCACTCTCTCGCTCCTGGACATTGCGTCTGCGGGGATTTCTGCCTGCTGAGCTGTTTTCAACTTCTGCCATTTCTTCATCCTCTTTATCAAATGCTGAATCCGTTTTTTCAGGTTCCTCATCATAATACTCGGTGTCTTCGGCTTCATTCTCATCGTCATAAGGATCTTCGTTAAACTTCATCGCATTGATGAGTTTATCCATTACGCTCATATTTATTTCCTCCGTTATTTCTGTTTCATTCTATAACTATTCTATACCACTCTGTACTATTCTAAATCATTCTATAGTAGTTTATACTTACTTGCCTGTGACCATGATCTTGTGGCCACAAACATGTATGATTAAACATGTATGATTAAACTACACGCTGCTCCGCGCGTCCCGCGCTCCCGCATCGCTCCAAACATTCGCAATCCCGCCCCACTGCGGACACATTGGTGTCCTTGTGCGGCTTCTTCCTCATGTGTGGGAAGGTCAAATATCGTAATTACGTGCTCCAAAAATCGCCGTACCGACTCTTATATGCGTTGCGCCCTCTTCGATGGCAACTTCAAAATCACCGGTCATACCCATGGAAAGGGTATGCATAGACACATTATCAATGGATTGGCGGGCAATGTCAACAGATAATTCCCGTAGTTTTTTAAAATAGACACGGCTGGTCTCGGGATTTTCGGTGTAGGGCGGCACGGTCATGAGTCCGCAGATATGTATTCCGGGAAGAGGTGCGATCTCATGAATCAGAGGAAGCACCTTGTCGTAGCCAAGACCGAATTTGCTCTCCTCTCCCGCCGCGTTGACTTCCAACAGAATATCCATCACGCGCCCTGCTTTTACAGCTTCCTTACTGATGGTCTGCGCCAGAGCGGCACTGTCCACGCTGTGGATCATGACCGCCCTGTCCATGAGGTATTTTACCTTATTTCTCTGAAGATGTCCGATCATATGCCACTGGATATCTTCCGGGAGCCGGGGGAACTTTTCAATGATCTCCTGAACCCGGTTCTCACCAAAAACGCGCTGGCCGGCATCGTAGGCCTGGCGGAGGTCTTCTACCGGCTTGGTTTTAGTCACGCAGATCAGCGTGACATCTTCACGGGGACGGCCGGCTCTTTGGCAGGCAGCCAGAATACGCTCTTCGACGGAACGGATATTATCAGCAATCATGTTTTTCAGTACTCCTTCAGGTTTCAGTTTTTAAGTACTTCTTTAACATTCAGTTTTTCAGTACTTATATAATATTCAGTATTTCAGTGCTCCTTTTAAATATAGCCGCGTTCAATAATTATTGAAACTGACTGTATCAGCGTGAAGCACTATATAGTCATATTCCTGCAGACCGTACAGCTCATTGGGCTCTACGATCGCGTATTCATCGTCCTGCATATTGACGGTGACCTGTCTGAAATCGGGATATCCTTTATTGATATAATACACCCCGCTCAGTGTCTTTTTTTTGCTCAGAGTGTATTGATCCTGTGAATCCTTCTTTTCAAGGATCATACCCTCTTTGAGGACCGAGTTATCGAGATAGTAGGAGTTTTCGGTCTCGCTGTAGGGAAGTGTGGGGATAAACTGTGTTCCGCTGCTCCCCGCGTCTCCGGCGTCTGTGTAATAACGTATGAGAACTCCCTGCTGATTGTTGGTACCTTTTGTGACGTAGTCTTTGGGGACAACGAAAAACTCTCCTTCTGTAATGGAGGAAACCGGCACTTTCAGGCCTTTTTTCTCATTAGAGAGTATTTCGACATCCACGAAACGATCCATGCAGAAGTTCTCCATGGAATTGGTGAAGGACAGATTGATGAGCCAGTTTCCGTCTTTGTCTTCGCGTCCGTCGACAGAGGCCCAGGAGGTGTGATCGTTTTTGAGGAAACGGACCTCGACAAAGTCTTCCTTCATCAGGCGCTTCGCGGAATCGGGGTCAGTGACTTTGATCGCCACCGACCAGTTTTCATCCGTGACTATGCGATAGGCGGGCTTGCCGGCAGATATTTTGGCGCCGTCTCTCAGCTGAGCCTTCTTGCAGGCCGAACTGTCAAAATCTTTTGCGGAGAGTGACTTAAAAGTCATCCCGTTGTAGTTGTCATAGGAATAGACGATTGAACCGGTCTCTTTGGCTTTTACTGTGCGGAGGGTTGTCAATTTCAGGTCCTTTATACCGGACAGAACAGCCCGGTTGCTGATCTTCTGGGCCTGACTGGCCGAAGCGCTCTTAAAATCATATACAGTAAAGAATCTGGATGAGTCGAAATCAGAGACGAAGCTGATCACCTGATTGCGGAAGAGATTCAGATCCTTGTCTGTGTAATAATCCTTTGCCAGCTGATCCGAATCCGCGTAATCGGCCAGCTCGCCTTTTTCATCCACCGAATAGGCCAGTCCTCCGACTTTGACACGGTCTCCTTCCCTGTTATAGTAATTCACTTTTCCGGAATACGCACTCTTGACCAGGGATTCCTGACGGATGGCAATCCCTCTGTAGCTTTCATTGTAGGAAAGGGTACCCATGCGGACTTCGTAGACTTCTGTCTTATCGGAGGTCACATAGGATATTACACTAAAGAGTATATAGACCAGAATGATAAAAAATATCAACATACCGATGTCTATGTGCATCGATATTTTGGGGCGTTTCAGCCGCCAGCTCATTCTTTTTTTCATATATATTATCCAAAGATTTCCTGCCGGAAAATAATTTTCCAAAGATTTCCTGCCGGAAAGAAACAGGGGTGAGGCTGTTTTAATTCCTTCTGTTCACGACCGGCCCTTGTCCGCCAGGGGGCGGAAAAACACATGAAGCGGCCCTTGTCCGCCAGGGGGCGGAAAAACATATGAAGCGGCCCTTGTCCGCCAGGGGGGGCGGAAAAACATATTGACCGGCTCATGTCAGAAAAAGCAGGCAGGGACGACTGTTCCTGCCCCTGCCCGTTTTATTATAGTTCTTTTACCGATCTGTAGACGATTGCAATAGATTTATATACCGCTTCAGGTGAAGTGATCAAAGAGCAACTTCGATGCAGTCCTTGAATTCTTCCGGAACGTCATCTGCGTCAATAGAGATACTCACAAAGATGTCAACACCGGAATCCTTGCTGATGCTCTGAAGCTTACGGATAGAACGTGTGAGGTCTTCGCCCTCAAAGCGGACAATCCTGAGAAAACCATCAATATACATCTGTTCAAGATCGTGATCCTGCGAAATGATACCGCTAACAAAGCCAAGGAACTGATCACAGTTTTCTATCTTGTAATCAGGGACGACAACAAGGCGGATCCTGGTGTTGAGTTCATACATATGCTGCGAGCTTTTGTCAAGGTAGCAGATACTGCCCAGAACACTCTTGATCGAGCCGTTTGCTTTATTCAGCATCCATGTTGTCTTGCCTTTGCCTTTGTTACCAGTAACCAAATGAACCATTTGACAATACCTCCTAATAATATATGCTTGTAACTTCACCTCAGTGCCGGACCCGGCACAAGGCGAAAAAAAAACCGGTTTGTTCCTGAAAACAATTATAGATGAATACGTGTAAAATTACAATAAGGTACGAATGACTCTTTGGCCAGTTTGAAACAGGTGTTACAGTTCAGGCCCACCTGATTCTTGGAGCGCCTTTTGTGCATTGCTGTAGAGGCGGGCCTTGAAAAACGCCGGTACTTGCTTTTTGCAAGCCCTGCGTTTTTCACGGAGCAGGAGCGTCCCGCCGAAACTGTGATGCACAAAAGGCGTATTGTTTTCAGCATGGCCTGAACTGTAACAAACAGGTGTTAAAGTACAGACCGGCACGTAACCAGAGGAGTTTTCAACCGGTTTTTGCTGGAAAACCCGGGTTTTAGGCTGAAAATCATACACTCAGGCGCACCGTACATCTCAAGTTTCAGGCGGGGTGTAACAAATAGGCTATTCCGCTTCCTTTGAGTATTGTCTTTCCTTGCGCAGAAGCTGATTCATGGAAACGTAGAGAGAAGGAGAATCCGGTGCCCCCAGCACGACGGAGACAAATTCTCTGCCGCTGCTGCTCTCAGACAGGATGATGAGACAGCTGCCTGCCTGGTCGGTCGTTCCGGTCTTTCCGCCGATCACCCTGATGGTATTGGGGGCTTTTGTGACCCCGACTAGGTAATTGTCAGTGGAGGGAACCTCGATAGCCCTCATATTTCCGTCCTTGTCATGAAAGACTGTGCTGTAGGAATCGAGTCGGATCAGCTCGCGGAACTTGTCATATTTGAGGCATTCCTGAAAAATCAGGAAAAGATCGTATGCCGTGGTGTAGTGGTTGTCCCTGTGAAGCCCGTGCGGATTGACAAAGTGTGTGGAAGTAGCCCCCAGATAGGCGGCTTCCTTATTCATCATTTCAATGAATTTTTCATACGTGCCGCCGATATGTTCAGCGATCATGATCGCGGCATCGTTGGCGGAATAAACCATCAGATAATGCAGAGCCTGGTCCAGAGTCATCTTATCCCCCGGCTCGATCCCGATCCGCTGTGCCTCCCACTCGAGGTTGGCGACAGTGGAAGAAGCTTTCAGCATGGTATCCATTTTTCCATACTTGATGGCCAGGAGGGCAGTCATGATTTTGGTAGTGCTGGCCGGGTAGATTTTTTCGGTGATATTGTTTTCGACCACTGTCATACCGCCGTCCAGATCAAAAAGGGCGGACGCATTATTTTTGCCGATGCTGAGGGAGATACCCTCTCCGGGAACACACATATCCTGAGCAAAAAGCCGGGCTTTACCGCTGAAGTCAGCGGAGACGGCTGTCAGAGAGAAGCTGCTTCTGCCTGCATTGTCACTGTATGAAGAAATATAGCCGCGGCTGCATCCTGTCATGGAAAAAACCATCAGGAGGGATAAAACAGCGCATAAAATTTTCCTGGACAGAGAAAGGGCCTTTTTTCCGTTCTCTGAACAGGAAATGTGTTTGTGTGTGGAATTATTGCTCATAAAAAACGATATAACCTTACTTTAATCTATGAAAAATACTTTATTAAAATCAAGAATATTAAAGGCCGGCCTTCCGGAACGAAACCGGCGGAGCGGACAAAAAACGGATGCCCGGCATAAAGCAGTCATATATGCATACCGGCAGAAGGGACAGAAATACCCCTGTACTGCCATAAACTGCAGGACGGGTGTTCCTGAACCTTTATTTATAAATCTCACGCCACTCCATATCTCCACGGTCAAGGGACTTGATCAGGAGCTCTGCCGTCGCCAGGTTGGTCGCCAGAGGAATATTGTGCATATCGCAGAGCCTTACAACAATGTTTACATTCGGCTCGTGCTGCTTGGCTGTGAGCGGATCGCGCAAAAATATGACCAGATCGATCTCATTGTGTTCGATCTGAGCTCCGATCTGCTGCATACCGCCCAAATGCCCGGCAAGCAGCTTGTGGATCGAGAGATTGGTCACTTCTTCGATCAGCCTGCCGGTAGTGCCGGTGGCACAGACCTCATTTTTTGCGAGAATACCTCTGTAAGCAATGCAGAAGTTCTGCATGAGCTTTTTTTTGGCATCATGTGCTATCAAAGCGATTTTCATTTAAGTACTCCTGACAGATGAAAAACAGGTGGCAGCCTATATCCGGAGCTTCTTTTCTGAGAAGCAAAACCGCATCAGGAAAGCCGGTGCGCGTCGAATGCCTGAGAAGAAAATGCCGCATCAGGGAAACCGGCTCGCGTCGAATGCCTGAGAAGAAAATGCTGCATCAGGGAAACCAGCTCGCGTCGAATGCCTGAGAAGAACATGCCTCATCAGGGAAGCCGGCGCGCATCGAATGTCTGAGAAGTAAGTAACACTGCAGGGGTTACCGGGCGGCAGAAAGGTTCCGGCCGGTAAGGATTCAGAGCAGTCAGTCTTTCTGCTGCATGCGCACATTCAGCAATATTCCGATGCCGGCGTACAGGCAGACCAGACTGGTGAGTCCGTAGCTGACAAAAGGAAGCGGGATGCCGGTGTTGGGAAGAATGCCCGTTGCGACACCGATATTGAGAAAACTCTGAAATCCAATCCAGGTGCCCATTCCGGCCGCAATGACCCGCCCCTGGGAATCGGCAGCTTTCGCCGCGATCAGAAAGCATTTGATCGTGATGATGAAAATAAGGAGAATGACTGCGCAGCAGCCGATAAAACCAAAGGTCTCTCCTATGACAGTAAATATAAAGTCAGTCTGCGATTCCGAAATAAAACCTGTATTCAGCAGGGAATTAGCCTCCTGCCCTCTTCCGATGATCTGCCCCGAGCCAATCGCGGTCATGGAGTTGATCGTCTGGTAAGCGGTTGAATCCGCGTAGTTTTCCGGATGAAGCCATGCCAGGATCCTGTTCTGCTGATATACGGACAATATGCTGCTGTTCCCCTGCGTGGCCTGGGAGATGATCCAGAAAAAGGATGGCACTACGGCCGCAATAATCGCAGCCACGATCGGCCATTCAAGCCCTCCCACATACATCATCAGACTGAATATAAGAAGCAGCATCAGACTTGTGGAAAAATCGGGCTCCTTATAGACCAGAAAAACCGGCGGAACGATCAGCGCGATACAAGCCAGCAGGTGAAGAGGCCGGAATATTTTGACCCTGTAAAATATTATGAACTCTGAAAAAAATAAAATCAACAATATTTTTGAGGCCTCGGAGGGCTGGAAAGTGATCCCGAAAAGAGAGATCCAGCGCTGAGCGCCTCCGCCTGAGGACCCGATCCGCAGCACCAGTATAAGCAGGCCGATCGCCGCGACATAATAGAGCCAGTGCAGCTTTAAAATATAGTGATAGTCAAAGATGGATAAAAGCAGCATCAGGGCGGCTCCCACTATAAACCCCAGCATCTGCCGCCGGTAGAGCTCCGGTGCCGCGTTTTGTATGGCAAGCAGTCCGCAATAATTAAGCGAACATACGAGCGCGATCAGGAAATAATCCATCTTTTTTAATGAAAATTTGTCCAGCATGGGAAACTACTCCAAAACGCAGCCTTGACTCAGGGAGCCCGGTCAGGGCGCAGTGTGAGAATATGGTCAGAAGCCGCTGCCTGTCCTGCAGCGTAAAAACTGTCATCTGTCAGGTGCCCTGTCGGGGGAACCTCTTATCTGTCAGGAGCCTTATTGCGGACGACCTGGTCCACAATGTCATTAAACTGGTTCGGATAATAAAAATATCTCATGATATCCGCGCCCAGGTTTGCGGCATAGGTGGAAGTATAACCGTTGGGAATGCGGACTGCCATTGAGATTTTTTTGACGGCGGAGAGCTGTTCTTCGTTCCAGGCTCCCTTTTCGTAGTAGGGCGCATATCCAACGAACAGTGCATTGTCCGGCATATCCTTCTGCTGGGCTGTACCTGTCTTTCCGGCGACAGGGTATTCCCAGAGAACGTTAAAGGCTGAGTAGCCTGTAGCGACACGGCGCATTCCTCTGTGTATACTGTTCCACTGGTCTTCTGCCAGGGAGATAACATGTTCACGCTCGGGCTTGTGAGCAGCCTCCTCTCCGTCGCCAGTCTTTGTTTTCTGGATCAGAGACAGCTTGTAGTCATTTCCGCTGTTGGCGACTCCCGATACATATCTGGCCAGGCTTGCCGTTGAGAAGGCGTTTGTCTCCTGACCGATCGCCCCGCGGATGGGATCATTGGAAAGCAGACGGGGCTCGGACTCAGTGATCTCAACACCTGACACGGAAGAAAGACCGTATTTTTCGGCGTATTTCCTGATCCGTTCTACGCCGTAGGCATTGTCGTAGTTCTTGTCCGTCTTCTTTTCATCATCATCGTCATCGTCGTCGTCATCGTCCCAGTCATCATCCCACTCGTTATCCTGGTTTTCTTCGCTCTCCTGGCGAAGTCCCAGACGGTATCCCATCTCGTAGAAATACATGTTGCAGGAGTTGGCGATGGCACCCTCCAGATTCTGCTTTTTATGCCTGCCGGGATAAATCCAGCATTTTGGCGGATCGGGATCTTCTTTTACTTTTTTGAAGGTACCCTTCTTTTTGCACTCGACTGTATCTTTGATCGTGACGACTTTTTCACTCAGGGCAGCTGTGGCTGTGACCATCTTGAATGTTGATCCGGGAGCTGTCAGCTGCTGAGTGGCATAGTTGAGAAGCGGTTTTGCGGGGTCGTTGACCAGCTGACGGTAGTAGGATTCGTCGTTGATCTTGTTGGCGTCATATCCGGGATAAGACACCAGGGCCAGTACGTTTCCGTTCCGGGGGTCTGTCACCACAGCGGAAGCAGTGGACGGATACAGATGCAGCTGGGCTGGAGTCAGATCCAGATTCTGAATGCGGTTGTACATGAATTGATAGGCACTCTCACCCCATTCATAGTCGAAACTCTCCTGCTCCTGTTCATCGATTTCCACAATCTCCTGATCCAGAAGAAGCTGGCAGACCTGATCTCCGGTGACTTCCTGGTTGATGATCAGATACTTATAAATGGCGTTGCGGAAATCCCTGTCGTTCAGTGTGCCGCTGTCCGCACCGATCACGTCGTCAAAAAAGGTCAGGATTCCCTCGAAGATTTCTGAGTCTTTGGGATGTCCCGATTCAATCTTCAGGTAGGGACTGGAGGTATCAATCCAATCCTTGCGGATATATTCCATGATCAGGTCGCGGAAAGTGTTCTCGCCTTTATCCCAGGCTTTATACACCTGATTGCCCGCGTCGCTCTCCTCGAAGCTGGTGGTGAGGACACCGTAATCATACAGGGCCTGGGCAAGAAGCTTCTGGTAATACCTCATTTCCAGTCCCAGGTTTTTGTAGTTGGTCGTAGGTGCTGATATTTCCTCAAGGATTTCGCCGCTGCGGCGCTCCCGGAAGGACTCGAATTTTTCCGCTACATCCTTCTCGGTGTCACTTGCTTCCTCGGAGGTGAAATGGGTGGTGTCCAGAATGTTTGTCAGGCAGGAGGTATAGACATTACTGATCGGAATACGGATCGAATCGCCGGACTGATCCTGGGAAATCTCCTGGTCCTGGATGGAATCCTGCAGCTTGCCCAGGATGATCTTGCGCAGATTGTCTTCGATGATCAAATAGGCGCTCTTCTGCAGTGCGTAATCAATGGTGAGATAGACATCTCCGCCGTCTTTTGCGGCATAACTCTGTTCAGCTACGGAAACATCCTCGTTTTTGACGGGTGTGTCGGTGATGCGGCCTATATTGTCTACATTGAAAGTCTCCTGTCCGCTGACCGCGTGCAGAATCTCTTCCTGGGAGGCCTCGATTCCTGTGAGGCCCACCATGTCGCCTTCCCGGTAGAGAGGGTGTCCTTCTTCGTCGGTTCCGCTGTGGCTCTCTTCATTGACATAGTCTTCATCCGCCTCACCGGTGTAACCGACAATATTGCTGAAATAAACAATGCCTTTGGGGTAGCGGCGCACAAGCTCCTCTTCGATCTGGACGCCGTCCTGTGAGGAATTGAAGCGGGTTTTGATCGCTTCCATGGTCTTCTCCGGGACGTTTTTGGCCAGAACAGTGGAGATATATTTCTGATAATAATTCAGAGAGAGTTTATAGCGGGCAATGACCATTTCAAGGACCACTTTCCGGTCATCGATCCCCATGGAACTGATCCCGTATCTGTCCGCCAGGTCATTGACGATTTCCTCGGCGGTCTTGGAAGATTCCTCTTCGGTCAGATCCGCCGGATCGGGATACCCGTAGATATCGGCCAGAAAACGCATTTTGGCTGTGGAGCCCATTTCCTTGTAGTAATAGCTGCCGCCGTTGAGGACAATGTTGAAATCATTGTACATTTCGCCGCCGTTTTCATCGACGATATCGATGACTTCTTTAATCCTGTTGTTCAGGATCGACTGATCTCCGGATGAATCTTCTGTCATATCGTTCATCGTAATATTGTAGGAGGAGACAGTCTCAGCCAGTACTCTTCCCTGGGAATCATAGATTTTGCCCCGCTTGCCGCGGTTAACGACGGTCCGGCGGATACTGCTCTTGAAATCACTCAGATACCGCTCTCCGTTGACGATCTGAAGCCAGTGGAGGCGATAGATCAGGATCCCGGCGAGCACCAGGCTCATGACGGCAAGAAAATAGGACCGGCGGCGGCCGGCTTTTGCAACCGCCTCGGTCTTTTGCTTATCAGTCTTTTTGTTTTTCCGGAAATTGAAAAAATGTCCGGCTTCGTTGTCAACCACAATAAATCTCCCTGAAATGTAAAGATTGTTCCGTATATCAGTCAGTCCGTATCAAATATAACCGCTTCCCCTGTCCCGCAAATCCTGTCTTCCCTGGTCTGTTGAGCACCTGAGTCATCTGAGCCCGGAACAGGATCCCGCTGTTTTCGTTCAGCATGCGCTGCATCTGAGTCCGCAACAGGCTCTTTCTGAGTCAATTCGACACCTGAGTCCGGAACAGGCTCTTCCTGAGTCCATTCGGCACCTGAGTCCGGAACGGGATCCCGGTCAGTGATACAGCCGTACTCGCGAAGGCTGGTGTAGGACAGATCACCGATCACGAGATGATCGATCAGGTGAATGCCCAGGAGCTTTCCCACCCTGCTGATCCGCTCTGTGACTTCCAGGTCCATACGGCTGGGAGTGGGATCCCCGCTTGGGTGATTGTGCAGGAGCATGATATTTACAGCGCCCCACCTGAGAGCGCGCAGAAATATTTCCCTGGGCGAAAGCAGGGTACAGTTGACCGTACCTGACGAGAGGGTTTCCTCCCTCAAAAGAGCAAGCTTATTGTCGAGCAGGACAAGTATGGCAGTCTCCGTCTCAAGATGACGGAGGTCTTCCATATAGTAGTCTGCCACTGAGGCGGGGGAACTGAAGACAAGGCGTCTTGCGGCCTGCTCACGGACAAGCCTCCTTGAGATTTCGGCGAGCGAGAGAATCTTGACAGCTTTCACCTCTCCTATACCGGGAATGCTCATCAGGTCTTCCTTTGTCAGCCTGTGAAGGGCTGAGAGATCGGTGGCACCGCTGTCATAAAAGGCCAGGATTTCCCTGCTGAGCTGAGTGGCGCTCTTCTCTCTGGTCCCTGTGCGCAGGATGATCGCGAGGAGCTCGGCATTAGTCAGACTGCCAGCCCCGCAGGAAAGAAACCTCTCATAAGGCATCTCCTGTTTTCTGCCCGCGGGTGTCTGCTCCGCATAGCCTGTATATGGAGACTCCCCGGAATCAGACTGTGCCCGGACAGGATCCGCACTGCTCTTTGATGAACCGGGAAAAAGGATCTGCCCTGCCGCTTCTGTCTCAATGATTCTGTTGTTCTGATAAATAGTCATGCTGCATCCTTTCTGTTCTCCGGGCAGAAAAGGACATACACAATTTATTTTATATTTTTACAGGAATATGGTCAAGCAGATTCTGGAAAGACACCGGTAACGCAAGGCGCGTGCATAACTCCGGCCCTGTCAGGCGGCAGACCGTCAGTGTGCGGATAACACAATCAGTCAACATTTGTGAGTGCGACAATCAGATGGAAACCAGTCCCCGGTCGACAAAGTTCTGCACAGTCCTCAATATGCCCAGGCGGGCATGGGGCCATGTGAGGCCGCCCTGGAAATAGACGGCGTAAGGAGGTTTGATGGGGCCGTCTGCGCTGAGCTCTATGGATGAGCCGGATACGAAGGCTCCGGCTGCCATGATCACATCGCTGTCGTAGCCGGGCATAGGAGCGGGAAAAGCTTCCACAAAGCTGTCCACCGGGGAGGATGCCTGGATTCCCTGGCAGAAGGCGATGACGCCGTCGGGATTTCCGAAGGTGATGGACTGGATAATGTCGTGCCGGGTTTCACGGCCGTCGGGCAGCACGGAGAATCCCAGGCGCTCGTACAGGTTTGCGGCAAAGATGGCTCCTTTGAGGGCAGCCGCGGTCACGGTGGGACCAAGAAAGAAGCCCTGGTAGAGGGCAGGGAGGATTTCCAGGGAAGGACCCACTTCCTTGCCCAGACCGGGAGAAGTCAGGCGGACGGCCGCATTTTCCACGCACTCAGAGGTGCCGGCTATGTATCCGCCGACCGGAGCCAGGCCGCCTCCCGGGTTTTTGATCAGAGATCCTACCACCATGTCAGCGCCGACATGGGAAGGTTCGATCCTCTCGACGAATTCCCCGTAGCAATTGTCAGTCATGCATGTTATGTCAGGTCTTAGTTTCTTGATGAAGGATATGGCTTCCCCGATCTGCTTCACGGAAAGAGTGCGCCGGGTCTGGTAGCCCTTGGAACGCTGTATGGTGATCAGACGGATCCTGCGGTCTTTATCCTGCTCCAGAACACTGCGTATGCCTTCGAAATCAAAATTGCCGTCCGGGAGAAGGTCCACCTGCCTGTACCGGACTCCGTATTCGGCCAGAGACCCCCGGGACGGCCTGATTCCTATAACTTCTTCAAGCGTGTCGTAGGGCTTTCCGGCAGCGGAGACAAGCATGTCCCCGGGCCGCAGATTGCCCATCAGGGCAAGGGCCAGCGCATGTGTCCCGCAGGTGATCTGGGGACGGACAAGGGCGTCCTCGGTTCCGAAATAGGACGCATATACTTTCTCCAGGGTGTCCCTGCCTATATCGTCATAGCCGTAACCGGTCGTACCCTTGAGATGGGCTTCTCCGACATGGTTTTCCTGCATGGCGCGGATCACACGGAGCTGGTTGTATTCGGCTGTTTCATCGATGGCATCGAAGCGGGGGCGAAGTTCCTGCAGGATGGGTGCCGCAAAATCCAGTACTTTCCCGGAGATGCCGAAGGCGGCGTATTGAGAGGCGAGGGAAGGGTCCATGCTGCCGCCATGGACGGCAGAGGCGGATGGTGAAATGTTCATAATTCTTCTGACAATTCCTTTCTGATGTTCCGTATATATTCTTTTCGGGCAGAGTACAAAGACCGGATGTTAAAAAAACAACTGTCTCCGCTGCCGGATTTATCCTTCATTGCTCAAGACATGCGGGAGGGTCCTGAATCCTTTGCGCCGGGTAAAACCCCGGATGCCTGGTTTTCCCGTGCCGTCTGTTAATGACAGGATGTGTTCATTTTCAAATGTCTCGAAGATGTCCCGAAGGACGGATTTTTTCCGCGCCGTTTTCATAGACCATATGTCCGGCGGATGATCTCTTCCATGTGGTCGAGCAGGGCGGTCTCATTTTCAAAATCGTCCAGGTTGATCCAGGTCACATTTTTCTCCCTGCGGAACCAGGTCAGCTGGCGCTTGGCAAAATGTCTGGAATCGCGCTTGATCAGCCGCACAGCTTCCTCCATGGGATACTCTCCGTCCAGAGAGCGCAGTATCTGGCGGTAACCGATTCCCTGCATGGAGACGTCCCGGGACGTCAGGCCCAGGGACCTCAGACGGCGGACCTCGTCCTCAAGACCGTTTTCCATCATTTTGTCCACGCGGATGTCGATTCTTTCGTAGAGCTTTTGACGGTCCATTGTGAATACAAAAAAGACTGCCCGGTAAGCGGGATCCCGCTGGCGCTCATTCCGATTGTGGTCGGAAATACGCATTCCGCCGCTCATGCCTGCAAATTCCAGGGCACGGATGATCCGCTTGACATTGTTGGGGTGGATCGCTTCCGCGGAGGCGGGATCTGTCTCCTGAAGTCGTCTGTACAGAGCCTCCGGCCCCTGTGTGCGGGCTTCCTCCTCCAGGGAAGCCCGGTACTCTGTATCGGATTCCATCTGCGTGAAATCTATTCCGTAAAGAAGAGCCTGGATATAAAAGCCGGTGCCTCCTACCAGAAAAGGGAGCCGGCCCTGTTCGAGGATCTGCGCGACAGCGGCCTCCGCCTCCTTCTGGAAACGGACTACATTCCAGTTCTCTGTGGGGTCGGCGACATCGATCAGATAATGAGGGATTCCCTCTTGTTCTTCTTCCGTGACTTTTGCGGAACCTATGTCCATGCCGCGGTAGACCTGCATCGAATCGGCGGATATGATACTTCCGTTGAGACGCCGGGCCAGAGCTACAGATGCGGATGTCTTCCCTGTGGCGGTCGGACCGGCGATGATCACAAGGGGGCGGGATGAGGGAGTGTTTGTGTCTATGGTTTGTCCTGGCATTAGTTTCTCCTGCTGTGGTCGGGAATAAGTCATATGCGGGGCTGATCGTGAAGGGGCAGAACAATGCACGGGCGCAGACGCAAAACAATGCATGGGCGCAGGCGCGAAAAAAAGCACGGGCGCAGACGCAGAACAATGCATGGGCGCAGACGCAGAACAATGCATGGGCGCAGACGCATAGCTATGCGGAAGGGCCCGGGCAAAGCGGCTTTCAGCCCGGGACTTCAGCTCAGGCCTTTCTCACACGATCCTCTTGAATTTGCGGTCGATCTCATACTGACTCATCTGGATCATGACGGGTCTGCCGTGGGGGCAGTGGTAGGGGTTGTCCAGCTGCAGCAGCTCCCCGATGAGTGCCCTGGCTTCTTTTTCAGAGAGCCGGCTGTTCCCTTTGACGGCTGCCTTGCAGGACATGGATGCGACCTTGGAAATAACTGCATGCGGAGTCCCGCTGATCCGCTCATTCATGATCTCCTCCAGAATTCCTCTGAGAAGACTGTCCGCGGATTGTCCGAAGAGTTCTGTGGGAACAGCCCGGATGGCATAGGATCCGGCTCCGAAATCTTCAATCTCGTAGCCCATGGCGGCAAAAACACTCCTGTACTGGAGATATGCCGACTCTTCTCTTCCGCTGAGCCTGACGACGATCGGAGGCAGCAGCTGCTGGGAGGCGACATAGACAGACGATTCTCCGTCATGGTCAGCATCGGTCCCGGAACTGAGTCCGGGGGAATCCTGTCCCTGTTCCAGGAGTCTGTCCAGAGACAGATACTGTTCAGGAGCGGCGTCCCTGACTTCAGGGACGGAATCGAGACCGGGATGTTCCTTTTCAATCCTTCGCATCATGCGCTCATAGTTGATTTTTTCATGAGCCGCGTGCTGGTCGATGATCAGAAGCTTTTTTTCATATTCTATGATCCAATAGGTTCCGAAGATCTGTCCGACATATTTGAAATCTTCGGCTTTCTTCCCGGTGAGGATGCGGTCTTCTTCATTGAACGCATTGACCGTTCCGGACAGCATCCCTTCAAGGGTGAGCTGCCCGTTCTTTTCCTGATTCAGCTGCTGATCAAGGCCCGGATTGAGTTCCGCATCAAGTTCCTGATTATGTTCCGCATCAAGTTCCGCATCAAGTCCCTGATTAAGTTCCTGATCACTTGTCGTGGGAGCCTGGGATCCGCTGCCTGCATTTGTCTGCGGTAAGCCCGGACTGGGGTTAGCGGAAGAACCCTGAGAAGAGGGTGTGCCGTCAGCAAGTCCGTCTGCGGGAACAGTGCCATGGATCAGGGAGGATGGGGAACTATGTCCGGAATCTGCCCCATATTGCCGCCTGTCCTCAAACAGAAAATCGTCTCCGGAGTCTGCCTGTGCGGAAGAAGGAATAATGCTTCCGGAGTCTGCCTTAGCGGAAGAAGGGATATTGCTGCCGGAGACTGTCTTCCCCGGGAGGAGGGACGGGTTTTCAGGGGCTTTCGCTGAGCCGGCAGAAGTTATTTGGGAAGTGCCATCAGACTGCCGGCCTGCGGCCATTCCTGTAATGTCAATGTTCTTCCTGTCCTCTCTCTGAACTTCTTTTTTGAAAGAGACAGCGGGAGCAGCAGGAATCTGAGCCGTTCGGTCCGATTCAAAGGCTTCGGGGGATGACATTTCGCGCAGCTGCCTCTTTTTGTGAAGGAGTTCTTTTCTTGCCAGAGCCCTGTCTTCCGCAGCTGTGTTCATCGTGGCTTTGGGAATAAGTTCCGTTTTGTGGAGCACGGCGTGTGTGCTCTCGTTCAAAAACTGAAAAACTGCTTTACGGTCTGTAAAGCGGACTTCCATCTTGGAGGGATGGACATTGACATCGACGTCTTCGGGGCGCATGGTCAGATGAAGGACCGCAAAGGGGAAGCGGTGCTGCATGAGATCGGTGCGATATCCTTCTTCAAGACCGGCGGAGAGTTCTTTGCTGCGAAGCATCCTGCCGTTGATGAAGAAGGTCTCAAAACTGCGGCTTGAGCGGCTGACTTCCGGCCTGCCCAGAAAACCGTCCAGGATCATTCCCCGCTCCTGATCTTCCGCGTGGATGGGAAGGACTGCACCCGCAGTTTCCCTGCCATAGATCCGGTAGATCAGCTCTTTCAGATTTCCGTTGCCGGTCGTGTGAAGTTTGTCCTGTCCGTTCACACGGTAGTGGAAGGAAATGTTGGGGTGGGACAGGGCCTGTTTTTCGATCAGGTCAGTGATATAACCAGCCTCGGTCTGTGGCTGGCGAAGGAACTTTCTGCGGACAGGGATACTGCCGAAAAGATTCCGGACGATGACAGTGGTTCCGTTGGGGGCGCCGATCTCCTCCAGGCTGATATTGACAGGAGAATCGGGGGAATAGGAAGCAAGGTGATCATTGAGGGCCCGGGTGCCGGAAATGGATTCCCGGACTTTGGTGATCATTTCCACCTGGGCCACGGAAGCGATGCTGGCCAGGGCCTCACCCCTGAACCCCAGGGAGGACAGGCTGGACAGGTCGTCGGCATCCCGTATTTTGCTGGTCGCATGGCGCACAAAGGCCCTGGCGATCTGATCCTTCTCTATGCCGCAGCCGTTATCCGTGACCCGGACCATACTGATGCCGCCGTCTTTGATTTCGACAGTGATCGCTGTGGATCCGGCGTCTATCGAATTTTCGACCAGTTCCTTCACGACATTGAGAGGACGCTCAATGACCTCTCCTGCCGAGATGCGGCTGATGGTCTCTTCGTTGAGAAGTTTGATTTCCATTCCTGTGATTATGACCTCCGTAATGTAAATCCTTGTTTTATTCCGGCGCGTTCCAGCGGTTTTTGAGCCTGCTCTGAAGCCTGTACAGTGTGTTGAGTGCATCCAGGGGCGTCAGGTTCTGTATATCGATGCCGGCCAGATCCTTGAGCACATCTTCATCGGATGTAGTGTCGAAAAGAGACATCTGGGCCAGATCCACATCATCGTAGTGGACCGGTTTGGAGGATGGTTTCCCTCCGGACACATTGGTGTTGATATTCTGCAGTTTTTCCGTGATATCGTTGTCGGTCAGCTGGGCGACGAGCTCGGTCGCACGGTCGATCACGATGTCCGGAAGTCCTGCCAGGCGGGCAACCTGGATACCATAGCTCTTGTCGGCGCCGCCGCGGACGATCTTGCGCAGGAAAATGATGTTCTCCCCGCTCTCTTTTACGGCGACGCAGTAGTTCTTGACACCGGGGATTTTTCCCTCAAGCTCCGTGAGCTCGTGATAATGGGTGGCGAAGAGGGTTTTTGCGCCCAGATATCTTCTGTTGCTGATATGCTCCACCACAGCCCAGGCTATGCTCATGCCGTCATAGGTGGAAGTGCCCCGTCCGATTTCATCAAGGATCAGCAGGCTCTTTGAAGTGGCGTTACGCAGAATGTTGGAGACTTCATTCATTTCGACCATAAAAGTACTCTGGCCGCTGCCCAGGTCATCGGAGGCCCCCACCCGGGTGAAGATCCTGTCTGTCACGCAGAGCTTTGCTTTTTCAGCCGGAACGAAACTCCCGATCTGGGCCATGAGGGTGATCAGGGCAACCTGCCTCATGTAAGTGGATTTGCCGGCCATGTTGGGACCCGTGATGATACAGATGCAGTTCTTTTTGTTGTCGAGGACAGTGTCGTTGGCGATGAAATCGCCCTTCTGCATCTGCTCTACGACAGGATGTCTTCCCTCAGTGATCCGGATGGTTCCGCTCTCGTTGAATGTGGGGCGCACGTAGTGATTCCGCTCCGCGACGAGGGAGAGGGAGGCGAAAACATCGATGTTGGCCAGAGCTTTTGCGGCGCGCTGGAAGTCTGTGATTCTGGCGGCGCATGCCTCGCGGATCCTGCAGAATGTATCATATTCCAGAGCACCGAGCTTATCCTCGGCATTGAGAATGCTGTCCTCCAGCTCTTTGAGCCGGACTGTCGTGTAGCGCTCCGACCCGACCAGGGTCTGTTTGCGCATATAGTCATCCGGGACCAGATTTTTAAAGGAGTTGGTCACTTCAAAATAATAGCCGAAGACTTTGTTGTATTTGATTTTCAGATTCTTGATTCCGGTGCGCTCCCGGTCCTCGGCCTCAAGGTCCATGAGCCATTTTCTGCCGTTGTTTCTGGCGTCGCGGAGGCGGTCTATATCGGGGTCGAAACCTGCGCGGATAATGCCTCCTTCCCGAATGGTAATGGGAGGTTCATCGACGATCGATTTTTCCAGAAGATTCAGCAGGTCACTGAAATCTCCGATGGCATCGCGCAGAGCAGCCAGGCCGCGGGACTTGTTGCCTTTCGGGCAGGCATCTTTGCCGCGGGAATGATCTCCAGGCGCGGTTGACCCGCTGCCGTAGTTCCCTGTGGAATCGGCGGCGGGAATGTCCATGGAAAACTGTCCGTCATCAGCGGGGACACCGGATCCGGACAGCTGAAGATCACTGCGGAAACCGTCGGAAAGAGAATGAGTGCCTTGAGCCTGTCCGCCGGCGGAATTCTCCTGACTGAGCCCATGGGAGGAATCGTCGTGCATGAATCCGGCCAAAACTGCCTTGACAGGGTCAAACATACGAAGAGAGTCCCGCAGGGCGATCATATCCCTGGGATTTGCTGACTGGTAGGAAATCCTGGTCATCAGGCGTTCCAGATCATAGACGGCGCCCAGGTATTCACGCAGTTCGTCGCGGTCCACGCTCTGACGGCAGAAGGACTCGACACAGTCCAGGCGGTCTTCTATCTCCGCCCGGTCGGTGAGGGGCTGTTCCAGAAAGCGGTGAAGGAGCCTGGCCCCCATGGCTGTGCAGGTTTTGTCCAGGACCCACAGAAGGGAGCCTTTCTTTTTCTTGTCCCTCAGTGTCCGGGTGAGTTCCAGATTTCTGCGGGTAGAGCTGTCAAGCAGCATATACTTGCCGGAGGCATATGCCCGGATCTGTGTGATATTGGAAAGGGCGTTTTTCTGCGTGTCATAGAGATAGCGAAGGAGGGCACCGGCTGCCAGAGTGCCGGAGGGGAAGTCCTCGATGCCCAGAGAGAGCAGGGAGGAAGCCCGGAAGTGTTCTTTCAGGAGATTTACCGCTGAAGACTCTTCAAAACTGCTGTGTCCGACCGCGCTGATCTGGACCGAGAGACGGTCCCTGAGGTCGGCCAGGTCCAGGCTGCTCATGAGAAGCGCGTCATTGCAGATGAGCTCAGCGGGATTATATCCCACAATCTCATCGTAGAGCTTGGAGATATCCGGAACTTCGGACACCAGAAAATCGCCGGTGGAGATATCCGCGGCGGCGATTCCAATCTGGGAGGTCGTATAAAAAACACATAAAATGTAGTTGTTGCGGCTCTCGTCCAGAGCGTTCATGTCCAGATTTGTGCCTGGAGTGACAATGCGGACCACCTCGCGGCGGACGATTCCTTTGGCAGTGCGGGGATCCTCCATCTGTTCGCAGACAGCGACCTTGTGGCCGTTTTCCACAAGCCTGGTCAGGTAGGCGTCGACCGCATGGTAAGGAACACCGCACATGGGAGCCCGGTCGGGCAGACCGCAGCTCTTGCCTGTGAGCGTCAGCTCCAGTTCCCGGGAGACTGTGATAGCATCATCGAAAAACATCTCGTAAAAATCGCCGAGACGGTAAAAGAGCAGGCAGTCGGGATTTTCATGCTTGGTGCGCAGATAGTGCTGCATCATGGGTGAGAGCTGCTGCATGAACTTTTGGTCTTCCGCCATGGCAGCGGAAGATTTGTATTTTGTATAATCGTATAACTTTTCTGGCATCAGTTTTTCCTGTTCGTTTGATGTGTCTGTCCGATATGGCTTATGCGGGGCCGGCTTAACTGCCTGACCCGCGAAAAAAGCAGTCAGACAGGAGCCGGCTTAACTGCCTGACCCGCGAAAAAAGCAGTCAGACAGGAGCCGGCTTAACTGCCCGAGCCGCGATAAAAACAGTCAGACAGGAGCCGGCTGAACTGCCTGACCTGCGAAAAAAAGAAGTCAGACAGGGGCCGGCTGAACTGCCTGACCCGTGAAAAAAACAGTCAGACAGGGACCGGCTGAATGCCGGAATCGCGTAAAAAGGCATATCGGAGAAAGGGATTACTCTCCGACTACTGTGCCGAAGAAATAGAATCCTCTGCACTCATCCAGCCTTACCTGTAACATTTTTCCAATCATGGAGGGGTCTCCGGGCACGTGGACCAGCATGTTGTTGGAGAGACGGGCCGTGATATAACGGCTGTCCTTGACATTAACTTCCTCGGCGAGGGCCTCCATTATGCGGCCTGTCAGACGGTCCGCCCTGCCGTGGGCAGTCTCCTGGACGGCTGCCAGCACGCGGTTGAACATGCGGTTTTTCTCGGCTTCCGGAACCTGGTCGGGCATTTTGGCGGCAGGGGTGCCGGCGCGCTTGGAATAAATAAATGTAAAAGCGTTGTCGAAACCGACGCGGCGGACGACATCGATGGTATCGTCGATGTCATCGTCATTTTCACCGGGGAACCCGACGATAATATCCGTGGTGATGGAGACGTCCGGTATCTCCCGGCGGATCTTGAGGGCCAGATCGATGTACTGCTCCTTCGTATACCGCCTGTTCATCCTCTTCAGGATACGGTCGGAGCCGGACTGCAGAGGAAGATGTATATGTCTGGCGATTTTTTCATTGTCCCGGACAGCCCGGATCACATCGTCGGACAGATCCTTGGGGTGAGGTGTCATGAAACGGACCCGGCGTATTCCCTCTATTTTGCAGACCTCAGTGAGCAGGTCCGCGAAGGTGCAGGAAATATCCAGATCTTTGCCGTAGGAATTGACATTCTGCCCCAGCAGCATGATTTCCACCACACCGTCGGCAGCAAGACGTTCGCACTCACGCAGGATCTCGACGGGCTGCCGGCTCCTCTCCCGCCCTCTCACATAGGGGACTATGCAGTAGCTGCAGAAATTATTGCAGCCGAAAGTAATATTTGTACCGGATTTAAAGGGATATTTGCGCGCGGTGGGAAGCGCTTCCACAATTCTGTCGGCCCGGTCCCAGATCTCGATGACCATGCCTTCTGATTCAAGACAGGCGCTCAGATACTCGGGGAAACGGTAAAGATTGTGAGTGCCGAAAATGAGGTCGACAAAGCGATAACTCTTCTGTATCTTTTCGACATTGGTCTTTTCCTGCACCATGCAGCCGCAGACCGCGATCTTCATCCCCTCGCGGTTCTTTTTGAGATGCCCGGCCCTCCCGAGCCTGCCGAAGACACGCTGGTCGGCGTTGTCCCGGACTGTACAGGTGTTATAAACAAGAAAATCAGCGTCTTCCGACGCTGCCTCTTCAAAACCGGCACTCCTGAGAATACCGATGATCTTCTCCGAATCCCGGGCGTTCATCTGACATCCGAAAGTCTCGACGCGGCAGGTGAGTTTCCTGCCGGCAGCCTGGGAGCGGCGCTGTACGATTTCCCGGGCCCGGGCCAGAAACCAGGCCTGACGGGCGGGTTCGACTTCGGGGGCGGGACTGTTCAGATCCGCTTCAAGGACCAGTTGCTCAAAAGTTTCATTTACAGTCATATATTTCTCCAAATCTATGTATCTATTCTTCACTGCACAGTACGTCGAATCACCAGTCCTGCGTGACTCTGTAGAGCCACCAGTTCCCCTTTTTTCCGATTCTTTCTACGACGCCCATCTCGGTCAGGAGCAGCATCACAGTAGAAAAACCATTCTTTTTAAAGCCTGCAGCTCTGGCAAAATCAGCGGAAGTAAAGGGCTCAGGCAGGTCTGCCGGCACCAGCTGCATATAATCGCGGGGGCAGGTCAGAACCATGCGGTCTTCCATTCGCAGGGGAATACGGTCGTAGCGGTGAGACCCGCGTTTTTTATCCCTGCTCCATCCGTCCAGGAGACGGTATTCGTCCAGATCGATCAGCAGCAGCTCAAAGGACAGATTGGGGTCACTCAGGAAGGGCCGGATCTTGTACAGCTCCCGGAAGGCATGGAAAAAACTCCCCTGCAGGGGAGATTTGTTTTTTTTCACCGGCTCACCGGTTTCCGGATCGACCCAGATGATCTGCTTTTTTGCCGGGATGGGATAGACGACACGTACGGGATACTGCGGCAGAAAGCAGGCCAGTTTGGCCCGCATGGCATTCATGTTGGCGGTCTGGATCTCAATGATATGATCCCCGGAAAAAATATCCGCGATATATCTGTCGATCGGAATCTCCTGGTGGTCTTCATCGGAATCTATGTAGTTTTTGAGGACGGCGTGCAGTGTTTTTTCAGACTGCATGCCGATCCCGTGTCTTTCTCTGGGCGCCAGGGTGATCACCTTGGCGCGCGCCGCGTCGAACCGCTCTCTGGCCTGCTCGAGGGAGGTCTCGTCAAGAGCGGCTGACAGCTGTGAGACTTCTTTTGATTTAGTATACTCTTCTGCCATGTGATTGCCGCCGGACCCCTAAACCGCGGATCGCGGATCGTTTTCCGCCGGGACAGTCCGGTCTGTGTGAAAGGAAAATAATATACGCGGAGCATTTGCAAGCATACATGAATGTTCTTTTAATTTCAAGAGCCGTTACTATCACAGTCCCTTCGAAACTGTAAAAGTAACATGCGTCTGCCCGTTCCAAATGCTCTTCGAGCATGGGCAAACGCCGTTAAACCCGGGTTTTTGCATGAAAAACCCATGCAAAAACACCTCGAACGTGGAGACTGTGAATAGTAACCAAGAGCCTTCAAGAACCTTCGCTTTCCTGCAGCTGTTATCCGAAAAAGAAGAATTCCGGAAGGCTTAATTGCAAGGCGTATTCTGAAAAGCCTGTTTATACATGTTTGAGATGGCAAATAATGACCACCGGTATATTTAGAAAGCTCAATTGAAAAGCCTATTTGGACAGCTTTCCGCGGATATAGGAGAAGGTGTAGTCTTCTCCTTTTTCAGCCAGCATCCGGAGCAGCTTCTCCAGAAGGGCGGCCGTCTCGGGATGCATAAACTTGCGGGCGCGTCCTCCGTCAAAGTATCCCAGGGGCGACTTGTCTGTGTAGGCGTCTCCCAGGTAGACCTTGCTGGCGGCTATGCGGTCCATCAGCATCTCCACGACAAATCGTCCCGGCATCTTGACGGGGACCAGAGGGGATTCACCGTCTTTGCCGCGCAGGTTGTAGTCCACCCAGTATTCGAAATGGTGGCGGTTTCTGCCTTTGTGGTGGAGCCAGGAGCTGGAGTAGCCGATATCCTCACGCTCGGCATTATTGGGGCTGCGGTTGCCCTGAAAATAGCGGGCGCCGACAAGAAATTCTGTCGGGGCAAATTTGGACAGATCATGCAGAAGCCCCTGTCGATAGAGTCCGACTCTGAAACAGCCGATCATGACCAGCTCTTTGTGGCGGACCACTGTGCGCAGATGATTCATGAAGCCTTCCCTTGTGATGGCAGGGCGCTTGTGGTGAGTCAGCCTTCCTGTGTACATCCGTACCCGGGAGTCCGCGGCAGGCGTGACCTGATACTGCTCATGAGGGGACTTGCAGGATGTTTCGTCTGCGGACATATATGTCTCATGGGCCCGGGTGGCCTTTTCTTTATCCATGGTGTGATTTCTCCTGTTGACTCAGTCGCAGCCCGGGCAGCTTTCTCAGGAGTGACTGCAGGGGTCTGGTAATCAATATGGATCATGATGACGAAAATGCACATGATCACTCTGATCAGAACATAGTTATAAGCCTTGTCTTCGTCCGTCATCCTTTCAGGTTTATCCGGCCGCGGAGCTTTGGCCGGATCATGTTTTTCATTAGGCGCAGGGTACTTGAGGAAGTCCCGGTCCCTGGCGCTCCTTTTTGGGCTGAACTTCTCTTCAGATCCCTCAGGACGGCCCCCACAGGGGGGAGACTGCGCAGACGCTCTGCTTTCCTCTCACGGGCGATGGAATCCTGGTCGGGTACTGCCCTCAGAAGCCTGATGGTGCGGGCAGGAACGGATACCATGTGCTGGTCGGCAGGCAGAAAAGGCCTGGTCAGAAAACCTTCTTCGGAATCTGTATCCATGAAGACCTTCCAGACATAGTGAGGCGGAAGCTTGGGGAGGGCCAGTGAGAGCTCTTCCCAATACATATTGATGGCCAGGTAGACAAAGGAGAGCTGCGGGTTTCTTCCTTTAGAACCTGTCCTGGCGCCGCGGGCACTGCCGTCCGCATAGTTTTCGCAATAGGATATGCCGATGCTGTGGCTGAAAGCACCCAGGTCGGGTTTCCAGGCCTCGGCACCGTGAAGTGATACATCGGGATGGCCGATGCTGTAATAATCTATGTATTGGAAGGGACGGCTGCTCCTGAAGACAGGATGTTCACGGCGGAAGGCGGCAAGCCTGGCTGTGAAGTCCGTGAAGGCCCTGCGCTCCGGGCTGTCCTCCCAGTCTACCCAGGAAATCTCGTTGTCCTGGCAGTAGGGGTTGTTGTTGCCTTCCTGTGAATTGCAGCGTTCATCTCCCTGCCTGAGGAAGGGAGTTCCCTGTGCCAGCATGAGCAGGGTCAGGAAGTTCCGCATCTGTTTTCTTCTGAGGGCAAGGATCAGGTGGTCTTTGGCGGGACCTTCCACGCCGCAGTTCCAACTGTAATTCTCAGCCTTTCCGTCCAGACCGAACTCTCCGTTGGCTTCGTTGTGCCTCTCGTTATAAGAGACGAGATCCGACAAGGTAAATCCATCGAATCCGGTGACAGTGCGGAGAACCCCGTGCTTGTCAGGGACAGCGAGGAAAAGCTTCAGGAAGTCTTTCATCACATAGTCATCGCTCTTGACAAAGCGGCGGAGCAGAGTCTGAAAATCATTGCCGCAGGTGACAAGATTGGATAATGAAAAGCTGCCATGGCGTGTGGAGACGGATTGCTTTGCAGTCCTTGCCGGACGTAAGGGTCCGTCTTTTTTAGCGGGGACTGAGCCGGAGACACCGGACAAGCTGTATGCACCGTTTTCTTCTTCCCCGGTCTCCACAGTCTCTTTCGGGAAGAGGCTGTCCAGATCCTGTTCACAAAGGACCGAGGCTGCTTCCAGTTCCTCCTCCAGTTCCTCGAAAGGGAAAGACTCAAAAAAGAGTGCCGTATCAGCCAGTGAAGGATCCGCAGCAATCAATGCGGGTGAAGGGATATGGCCGAGAAGCCTGAAGCCGTCTATACCAAACCGGTCAATGTAAAAACGAAGAAGGTCAATCTGCCTGCGGGTGGAAATGCCTTTTTCAAAATTGATCTGCAGCAGGACACGGAGGCCGGCTCTATGCAGTGCGCGTACCATTTCGGCGAAATCCTGCTGGCTTCCGAATTCGGGACGGAGGGCACAGTAGAGACCTCTGCCGTAACCCCAGTAATTGGGTCGATTTTTCAAATCACGCAGCGGATCTCCTCCGGGTCCGACGGGCCAGGCGCCCAGAGCCTCCTGCATAGTGCGGAAGCTCCTGTTATTTTGAAGACTGGGCAGGGGAAAATAGACCGGCATGAGCTCTACGGCCGTGACACCGATACTCCGCAGATAAGGGATCATTTCCGTGATGCCCTTAAATGTGCCCCTGCAGGGGAAACCGTCCGGCTTAGCCGCGGTGAAACCCTTGACATGAAGACCGTAAATCAGCTGTTCTTCCCATTTTACAGGGGGCAGAGGGCGCTCGGGGGCACCGTCAAAAAGGGTCTCCGCCCTGAGCGGAGAACAGCTGCATGCCATTACTTCTGTTTTCCTGCCATCCTCGATGACGAAGGTCTTTTCAACAGAACAGGCGAGAGGATCCACGGACCAGACATGGCCGCTGCGATAGCGGTACAGCCATTCACTTTCGTCAAAGGGGGAGATTCGGACGGAATAGACTCTTCCGACACGATGCTCCTCTCCGAGGGGAATATACACGGTCTCTCCGTCCTGTATGCGGATCAGCTGAAGACCGTGCTCTTCTGCCCTGTAAAATACAGTACTGAAGATAATGCCATTTCCGTGAGCCTTGATCATTGGTTTTGCGGCGTGGGCCGGGGAAATACGAAACCGGTGACTCAATGGGTGACCTCCTTTATAAAATACAGGGCCGGTAAATGTGACGGAGCAGCTTTGTGTGACTCTTTCTTTATGTTTGGGCGCTCCTCGGCTTGGGACGACTGAATAAAACTACGCGTTGCTGCGCGCGTCCCGCGCTCTCGCATCGCTCCAAACATTCGGAATCCCGTCCCGCAGCAGCAGCTTCGCTGCTTTGCGTGACTTCTTCCTCATGTTTGGGCGCTCGCAAATGCATATACAGATATTCGAGCAAGCTCGATATCTGTATATGTATTTGCTCACTGTTTTATTCAGTCTAACACATTTAAGAAGGGTGCACAACTTTGGGAAGCTGTTTGAGGAGGGGGCGGAGGAAGCGTGAAGGAGCGGCAGGGCGGTCGGGATTTCCCTCCAGGTATGTGATGGTCAGGGCTTGTTTTGCCCGCGTCATTGCCACGTAAAGCAGTCTTCTCTCCTCCTCGATCTGATCCCGTGTCCAGGCCTGTTTGGCGGGTATGGTTCCCTCGTTGAGGTCGGGAATGTATACGGTGTCGAACTCAAGGCCTTTGCATGCGTGCATTGTGAGGATGTGTACCTTTCCTCCGGCAGGTGTCTTTTCCTCAGGCGGTGTCCGGGATGTCTCATCCCGGGCCTTTTCTTTCCGGGGATGTTCCTGGCCCGCCAGCAGGTTTTCCAGGTATGAGACCCAGGAGGCGCTGTTTTTATAGCGGCGGGATTCCTGTGTCAGTTCATCCAGCAGGGCGGTTTTTCCGGGGAAGGCTTCCCCCGCGAAGGTCCGGTATCCGATGGAATCCAGGAGGTAGCGGAAAGAGAACGGCGGGGACAGTATGTTTAATGTTTCCAGGTCGTTCAGCAGTTCGGAGATGGTCTGCCTTTCATATCCGGAGCCTTTGAGCAGGGACTCTCTGTCGGAGTGGTCGAAGGGGATAAAGCTGCCGGATAAAAAACGTTCCGGCCTGTTCATGATTCTGAGAAGGTCTCTTTTTTCAATTCCATTTTCCTGCATTGCGGCAGCCGCATGGTAGTAGGCGGTTATGTCCCGGAGCATGGAGGTCTTTTCTGTGGGATGATCCGGAATCCGGGTCCTGCCTTCCGCAGTGTAGGGTATCTTTTTCTCCAGCAGGAGGGGCAGGATCTTTGCCGCGGCCGCATGGGTGCGGAATATGATGCCTGTTCTTTCCAGCTGTTCCGGGGACAGAGACAGCAGCTCCTCCGCGATAAAAGAGTATTGAGCTTCTCTGTCTGTAAAGGGCCGGCAGTAAAAGAGCCCGGGATCTTTCGAGCCTGCCCGGAAGGCTTTTTTAATGCGGTTTCCGTTTTCGCGGATCAGGACGTCCCCCGCCTGCAGGATGGAGCGGCCGCAGCGGTAATTGGTGGTCAGATAGATCCGGCCCGGGACATCCCTGTCCTCATTCAGATGGAAATCCTGCAGAAAACGTTTCATCATGAGAGGGTCGGCTCCGCGGAATCCGTAGATGGACTGGTCGTCATCCCCCACTATGAAAAGATTGTTGTCGGGAGCAGAAAGCAGGAGCAGAGCCTCGTACTGGGAGGGGCTCACGTCCTGGAATTCATCGACCAGAATCCAGCTAAAACGGCTGCTCCACCGGGACCGGATGTCCGGCCGGCTGCCAAGCAGGTCCCTGCAGCGGAGGATCATGTCGTCAAAGTCCAGGCAGCCCCGGCTTCTCAGGTAGCGGTCGTAATCCCTGACCAGTGCGGGAAGCCATGGCTGAAGGCAGGGAAGTCCGTTTTTGTAACGGCTGATCAGAAGCTGCAGCTCTTCCACGGTTGTTTTTTCAGGCAGACAAAAAGACTCCCTTCCGGACCCGGAGCCGTATGTAAGGAAATGGTCTTTCCGGTCTGTCCCGCTGAAGTCCGGCCGGATTTCACACAAATGCCGGAGATATTTGTGTTTTTCATCCTGTCTTACGATACGGAGCCTCTCCCCGGAGGATTCCTGCAGGATTCTGTAAAAAACTGAGTGGAAGGTTCCGAATATGACATCCCCTCCGTTTACCCCGGGGCTGCATTGCAGCTCCAGAGACAGAAATCTGTTTCTCATCTCCTGCGCCGCTGCCCTGGAGAAGGTCATGACAAGGATGGTCGAGGGATCAGCCATGCCGGAATCAATCAGGCGCCGCACCCTCTCGGCCAGGACGAAGGTCTTGCCGCTGCCGGGACCGGCGATCACGGCACATGGACCTTGTCCGTGGCAGATGGCTCTTTGCTGAACCGGATCCGCATTGACTGTGCCGGAAGAGACAGAAAGGACCTGTTTTTCTGAAGGAGATTTTCCGGTAACCGGAAGCTGTTTCCGCTCACCCTGAAAATGATTGGTCTTTTTTTCACTTGCCATTTATTTCTCTGACTCCGTGCTGCATCCGACACACCTTCGGTGTGTAGGAGCGTTTATTCTTCATCGCGGGATTGTACCCACGATGAAGTGAGTTTCCGTCGAAGACTTTTGCCCGCGTATCCCATGACTGAAGTCACGGGTATTGCGCGATGAAGAATAAACAATCCCGCCCCTCGGTATTTCAAGGGGCGGGAAAACTGTCGGACATTTATCCGGCAAGGCCGCCGGAAGGCGGAAGTGCCGGCAAAGGCCAGGCATATGTTGTGGGCGGCGTAAATGCCGGGCTGAGGAAAACCAAAGTCATCCTGTCAACTCAGCTGTTCAAAGCAGTAACTGATTCCTGCGGTCAACTCAGCTGTTCAAAGGAGTAACTGATTCCTGCGGTCAACTCAGCTGTTTAAGGGACTTCTGATTCCTGCAGTCAGCTCAGCTGTTCAATGGATTTTTTAATCCTTGCAAGGGACTCTTCTTTCCCGAGAATCTCCAGAATCTCAGTGGCGCCCGCGGGGGTCACGCTCCTGCCGGAGACAGCGATGCGGACAGGCCAGAGGACATAACCATTCTTATATCCTTTTTCCTGGATAAAAGCTTTGAGGGCGGCGAAGAGGTCATCGTTGTTCCAGGATTCGCAGGCCTCGAGCACGGGGAGGACTTCCTGAAGGACAGTCAGCGCAGACTCGGGATTGGTCTTCATCTTCTTGTGGCGGTAGAGCTCGTTGTCATATTCCGGAAGCTCCTCGAAGAAGGAAACCATGTCCGGAATGTCGGGCCAGATCTCGATACGGGTGCGGACCATCTCGGCAATCTTGCGCAGATCCAGATCCTTTGTGATGGCCTTTTTGAGCCAGGGCTCTGCCAGCTTGAAGAAGGCGTCGGGATCCATTGCCTTGAGATACTCTCCGTTCATCCAGCGGAGCTTGGTGTAGTCGAAGACAGAGGGAGAACGTCCCATGCGGTGATAGTCAAACTGTTCAACCAGTTCCTCCAGGGAGAAGATCTCGCGGTCGCTGTCAGGAGACCATCCCAGAAGGGCGATGAAGTTGACTACTGCCTCAGAGAGGAAGCCCTGTTCGATCAGGTCTTCGTAGGAGGAGTGACCGCTGCGCTTGGACAGCTTATGGTGGTCCTCATCTGTGATCAGCGGGCAGTGGATATATTTGGGGATATCCCATCCGAAAGCCTCGTAGAGACGGTTGTACTTGGGGGTGGAGGAAATATACTCATTGCCCCTGATGACGTGGGTGATGCCCATGAGGTGGTCGTCCACGACATTGGCAAAGTTGTAAGTGGGATAACCGTCGGACTTGATGAGGATCATGTCGTCCAGCTCTTTGTTCTCGACTGTGACATCGCCGTAGAGCTCATCTGTGAAGGTCGTCGTGCCCTCCAGAGGATTGTTCTGACGGATGACATAGGGCTTTCCTTCGGCGAGATTCTTCTCGATCTCCTCTTTGGACAGATGCAGGCAGTGCTTGTCGTAGATGTTGATCTCCTTGCCCTCAATGGTCTGTGTCAGGGTGGACAGGCGCTCCGGTGTGCAGAAGCAGTAATAGGCCTCGCCCTTTGCAATCAGCTCCTCTGCGTATTTTTTATAAATACCGGCAGCAACACGTTCACTCTGCACATAGGGACCGACACCGCCGTCCTTGTCGGGGCTCTCGTCAGGGATCAGCCTGGTTTCTTCGAGTGTGCGGTTGATGATATCCACGGCGCCCTCGACCTGGCGGACCTGGTCTGTGTCCTCGATGCGGAGAATGAAATCGCCGCCTTCGTGTTTGGCGATGAGATAAGCGTAAAGCGCTGTGCGCAGGTTTCCGACGTGCATGCGCCCGGTGGGGCTGGGGGCGTATCTGGTTCTGATTTTCATAGCGTGCTCCATTCGTGTTCTGTTAATGACGGTTGTCTGAAAACATTATTGTATCCCTGTGCTGCCGAAACCGCCCCGGTCGGCCTGGTCAAGATGCTCGACCTCTTCGAAGATGAGATCCGGCTGGCGGCGTTCGATCCTGAACTGGCAGATCCTGTCGTTGACATGGATCTGTGTGTCGCGCAGGGCGATGACAGGCATTCTCCACAGATCATTGTCCCCGCTGTAGGCGTTGTCAACGACACCGTGATGGTTTGCCTGGATAATGCCGAAATTTTTGTAGGTGCTGCTTCTGGGGACTATATGGGCTTCGTAACCCTCGGGAAGCTTTATGGCGACCCCCAGGCTGATCAGCCTGAATTCGCCTTTTTTGAGGACTGCGTCCTCTGCCGACCGCAGATCGACCCAGTTGGCGCTGTTGGTGGGCGGCTGGAGTTTTTCAATCTGATCGCTCAGATAGCGGACCAGGATTCTCTGTGCCGGCTCAGGGGCGGGAGAAGGCATAGCCGAACCTGAAGACGCCGGGACAGTAACAGAACTGAGGCGGGCGTCATTTTTTCCCGGGACAGCAGATGCCGGTACAGTATTTTCAGATCCGTTTCCGATCTGTCGCCACTCAGTGGAAAAAAGCTGCTCCTGCGCGGAATCCGATATTCCCCATCCGACTTTGTCCGCGGCGGAAGTCGCGAGCTGGTCGCAGCGCTCATTCTCCGGGTGGTCGGCGTGTCCCTTGACCCAGCGGAATTTGAACGAATGAGGTTCTAAGGCACTGAGCAGACGGTTCCACAGGTCCTGGTTTTTGACAGGATTTCCCGAGGCGGTCTTCCACCCGTTTTTCTTCCAGTTGGCGATCCAGTGCTTCTCGAAGGCATCCACTACATAGCGGGAATCTGAAAAGATGAAGCCTTCACAGGGCTCCCCGAAAGAGGCAATCTCCTCCAGAGCGGCGATCACACCCATCAGCTCCATGCGGTTATTGGTCGTCCTGGGATACCCTCCGGAGAGTTCTTTTTCCAGAAGGCGTCCGTCCTTATCCTTTATTTGTACGATGGCGCCGTACCCGCCCGGACCGTCCGGGTTGCCGCGCGCGGCTCCATCTGTATAGATCATGACTTTCATGCTCTTATCAGTTTCCTTTTTGAATGGTTCAGTGGTCTAATACTTCTTTTTATGACACAGTAGTCAAAGCTTATTTTAATATGAGCTAATATAAGCCGGGAACCGGATTTACCGGTGATCTGACCTGCCTGTCCTTCCTTACGCAGGATCACTGCCAGCTGCCCTCTTCCAGGAATCTGTCCGCGCGGGTCTTAGCCCGGCTGACCAGTTCTCTGTCATATCCCAGAGCCCCTAAAAGGGCGATCGCGTTGCATGTGTTGGAGGGACCTGGCTGCAGGCGGTAGGAGAAGCGGACATCACCGTCCGAAATCTCCTCGCTGAAATGATGATTGTCAAAGGTGTCTTTGAGAAGCCCTGTGAGCTCCACATCGTGAGTCGCAGCGAAACAGACAGTATCTGTGCTGCCGAAACAGCGGAGTATCTCCGTGGACGCGGAAATGCGTTCCACTGTGTTGGTCCCGCGCAGCACTTCATCGATACAGCACAGGACAAGAGGGTTCTCAGTCTCCCTGGCGGCCTGCAGTATGCGGCGCAGGGATTTGATCTCCACTATAAAGTAGCTCTCCCCATCCTGCAGGCTGTCCCTCAGGGCCATGGAGGTGTAGATCCTGTAACAGGCCCCGCTGTAGCTTGCGGCGGGTGCGGTCCCGACCGTCTGGGAGAGAAGGGCACAGAGGGCGGCTGCCTTCAGGAAGGTTGATTTGCCGGAGGCGTTGGAACCTGTCAGCAGGACCGGCCGCTGAGCCGTCAGGCTGTTGCTCACAGGCTCTGACAGAAGCGGATGGTAGAGATCCTGCACATTGAAGGGAAAGGCGCTTTCGTCCCTGAGCTCAGGCACAGAATAAAAAGGCAGGGTCTCTCTCCAGGAGACGATGCTGATACAGGCGTCGATCCGGCCCGTGATGGTGAGCAGGGCGTCGATCTGAGGCTGCCTGCCCCTCATCTGCCTGAGCATGTTGTTGAACTTGATCAGGTCCAGATGAAAAATGATCCTGATATATTCAAGGGCCAGTCCCAGGGGATCCGCGCTTCCTGCAGTGCTTCCAAGGAGAAGGGAGGAGCCCCGTCTGAAAGACGCGAAGGCCTTCAAGAGCTCCGGAATTTTGTCTGTGTCCTCTTTAAAAGCGGGGCATCCGGCTTTTTCCAGCTCCCGTGCACAGTCCAGCAGGCGCAGAATGTAATTGAACACCTGAAAATGAGGTGCGATCCTTGCCTTTTCCTTGAAATAAGTGATTAGATTCAGGGAACAGACAAAGAGGAGGACCAGAATGCCGATACCTGTGTGCAGAAACATCAGGGCAAAAGCCAGGAAAGGAGCAAGAGCAGCCGCGTAATGAGGGAGATTGCTCCGCTCTCCCAGCGCTGTCGTGAAATCAATATAATCGTAGAGAGAGTATTTTCCGGCATGGCCCAGATCCATCAGAATCTCCTGAAGCCGGACTCTCTCCTCTTCGTGGTCCCCGCCCGCGAAATAAGCGTACTGTTCCTGCCTGAAAGGCAGGTCTGCCGCATTCATGGCCGGAGCCCTTAGCAGATGATAGAGGTACTCCTCTCCTGCCGCACTGCAGGTGCTGTCCATGGCATGGAAGACCTGGTCCATGTCCAGGTCGTTCCATGTGATATCGTCGATCCTGAAGCCTCCGGTGTGGTGGCGGGTATATTGAGGAATCTGAGCATACCGCTCGGGACTTGTCTTCTTGGATGCTGGTTTTCCGAAGTTTTCGCGCAGAGTATGAAGCAGCCTGCTGCGGGTGCGCCTTCGCTCCCGGACACCCAGCATGAGGGTGACCACAATGAAAAAACCAAGCAGGCCTATGAAGACCAGAGTTGTCCGCAAATCTTCCATAAACAAAATTACTCCAATGAAACCGGCTTTACTGTCTTGAAGCGGCCGGTAAAGCAGCAGTGAATCCTTATTCCTATGCAGCAGAAATCCCTGTTCAGGCAGGAATTTCAGAATTTCATTGGCTGCAGAGGATTTAAACAGTCTTTGTCCGGCCGTTTTTACCGGACGGACTTTTTATCCTTTTGACGGGACAGCGGATCCGGAATCTGAGGACCGGGAGCGCCTGGTGCTTCCCTTTGAGGAACTGTTCCCTGAAGATTTCCCGGATGCTTTCCGTGAAGAACCGTCTCCTGAAGATTTCCCGGACGATTTCCCTGAGCTTTTCCCGGACGATTTCCGTGAGGAACCACTTCCGGACCGCTTTCTGCCGGAGGAGGAGGGCTTGTCCGGATACAGGGAGGCATCATGAGCGTATTGCTGTACCAGGATCGTGTGAAAATCCGTGTCCTTGATATAGTTGGTCCTGCGGGTGATAAAACTGTTCAGCTTCTGTGTGTACTCTCCGCTCGTGACCCTTCCGTCCGCGACCTGGGTCAGACCCAGTTCCCAGCTGGCGGTCAGACGGGGATCCAACAGAGGCTTCAGGGCGCAGCTGCAAGTGTCAAAGATCATCTCACCTGTCTGAGAAGGCGTGATGACCTGTGTTTTGCTGTTGAGCCGCAGATAGTCATTGTTAAAGAGCTTTTTCAGGATCTCAGCCCGCGTGGCGCTGGTGCCGATCCCGCTCCCGCGGATCTGTTCCCGTAGTTCTTCCTCCTCGATCAGCTGACCGGCATTTTCCATGGCCAGGATCATGCTGCCGGAGGTGTATCGCTTGGGCGGCGACGTCTCACCTTCCCTGATGGAAAAAGGACCTGCCGTCACCCTGGTGCCCTTGCGGGCTGTTTTGAGAAAGGCCGGAATATCGGCATCTTCACCATCCCCGCCTGTTTCTCCTCCGTCTCCGGACCTGCTTCTTACGGTCTTCGAGGCCGGACCTCCCGTTCCTGCTGCCTGTGTGCCGCCTCCTGCGGAAGCGGATGCGGATCCGTCCGATCCATCCCCGCCGGGGGACGTCTCTGAAGAGGAGCTTTCCGGCTGACCGTCTTTTTTGCGGAAAAAGGAATAATCCAGAACATCCAGGTATCCCCTCTCGACGCAGGTGCGAAGAGAAGCATTGAAAAGCTCGGTCTTCACACGGACAGATACGGCCATCCTGTCATAGACCGCGGGAGGGTAAAAAATGGATATAAAACGTCTGACGATCAGCTCGTAGACGTTCTGGGAACGTCTGGACAGTGAGGGCAGGGCCTTGAGTCCCTCTCCGGTCGGAATAATGGCATAGTGATCCGTGACGGCCTTGTCGTTTGTGTAGCGGGATCTGCCGATCTTTTTCCAGCTGCCGCTCTCCAGGACCGGAAGCAGCAGTTCACGGTAGACGGGCATGGAGGAGATACCGCGCAGATTCCTGCCGATTTCCTTTGCAACCGCGGTGGTGAGCACGCGGGCATCCGTTCGGGGATAGGTCGTCAGTTTTTTCTCATAAAGCTCCTGTGCCACAGCAAGAGTCTGGTCCGGACTGATTTTGAAAAATCTCGAGCAGTCATTCTGCAGCTCTGCCAGGTTGTAGAGGAGCGGCGGATTCTTTTTTTCCTTTTTGCGCTGGATCTTTTCGATCACAGCCGGGACCCTGCTGTCGGCTGCCTCTCTGAACAGCTCTGCAGGGACCGCGGACCTGCCTGAGCCAGACACAGCAGAAGCGGTGATCTGATCCGCGCTTTGAACGGCAGCGGGAACCTTTCCGTCAACACCTTCTTTCAGACTTGCGTCAACGGAATACCCGGAAACCGAGGCCTGAGCCTGCCGGCCGGGATCCGGCGGGGAAGCTTTGTCCGGCAGAGGCCGGGGAAGCTCTTTTCCTGCCAGATAGAGGATCAGGCGCTCCGCGTCTTCTCTTTTCAGGAAGCCCGTATCCTTGTAAAGTCCGGGAGTCCCGTAAAAGATGCTCTTTTCGTCAACCTGCCACTGCGCAGTGAAGGAACCTTCACAACCCTCCTGGGAGATCACTGCCTGGACCCTGAAAAACGGAGTCTTGACAAAGGAGCGGATTTCCCGCTCTCTGCGGACGACCATGCCAAGTACGCAGGTCATGACCCGGCCGACGGCGATGACAGTGTGGTCTGTCCCCAGTGCCCGGCTCATTGCGTCGCTGTAGCGCAGGGTGAGGGCCCGGGAAAAATTGATGCCCATGAGGTAGTCTTCCTGAGCGCGCAGATAGGCTGCGGCTCCCAGATTGTCATAGGCAGAGGAGGGCTTTGCCTCCCTGATTCCGCGCAGGATCTCTTCCTGTGTCTGCGAATCGATCCAGACTCTGAGTTCTTTTTTGCCCTTTACGCCGGCCTGGGCGGCTACCAGACGGTAGATATACTCGCCCTCACGCCCGGAGTCCGTGCAGATGTAGATGGTCTCCACCTGCGGGTCGGTCAGGATGCGTCTGACGATCCCGAACTGTTTTTTTACTCCGTCGATGACCTGGTATTTGTATTCTTGCGGAATAAAGGGGATCGTGGCCATGGACCACCTCTTCAGGGAGGCGTCATAGGCATCGGGATAGGACATGGACACCAGGTGACCGACACACCAGGTGACTATGGTATCCTCCGCTTCCATATATCCGTCCGCACTGCGGAAGTTTTTGCCCAGAGCGGACGCGAAGGCGCGCGCCACACTGGGCTTTTCCGCTATAAAAACTGTTTTCGTAATACCGGCCTCCTGTCAGTGTACTGGATGACTGCAGGTCTCACCCAGGCGGCAGGCTGTGCCTGTCCGGCTCGTAGGCAGTGAGGCCTGCAGTCAAAGATCAGTCAATCTGCCGGCGCTGCCCATGAACGCAGGCAGGGCAAAACACCGGATTATTTTTTGCTGATATATCCCATCGCCTTGAGCAGCTCCGCGCACAGGACGCCGCCGCCCGCCGCGCCGCGGATGGTGTTGTGGGACAGACCCACGAATTTGAAATCAAAGAGGGCATCGTCGCGGAGACGGCCGATGGAGACGCCGAAGCCACGCTCGTAATTTACATCCAGCTGTACCTGAGGACGGTTTTCTTCATCGAGATACTGGATGAAATTGGCGGGAGCACTGGGAAGACCCAGCTCCTGGGGAAGGCCTTTGAACTCACGGAGCTTCTCAATCAGGTCTTCTTTATAGGCTTTCTTTCTGAAGTTCACAAAGACAGTCGCTGTGTGTCCATAGAGAACGGGAACGCGGATGCACTGGCTGGTGATCACCAGACCCTTGGCGGGAACGATCACGCCGTTCTCGATCTGGCCGAAGACACGGAGGGGCTCGCGCTCACTCTTCTCTTCCTCGCCGCCGATATAGGGGATGATGTTGCCGTCCATCTCGGGCCAGTCGCGGAAGGTCTTGCCTGCGCCGGAAATCGCCTGATAAGTGGATACCAGTGCCTGCCAGGGATCGTAATCTCTCCAGGCGGCCAGGGCGGGGGTGTAGCTCTGGATGGAGCAGTTGGGCTTGACAGCTATAAAGCCGCGGGTCGTGCCAAGGCGCTGCTTCTGGAACTTGATGACCTCCGCGTGCTCAGGGTTGATCTCGGGAATGATCATGGGGACATCGGGAGTCCAGCGGTGGGCGCTGTTGTTGGAGACGACGGGAGTCTCTGTCTTTGCGTACTCTTCTTCAATGGCCTTGATCTCGTCCTTGGACATATCGACGGCGCTGAAACAGAAATCGACTTCGGAAGCGACCGCTTCGACGTCTTTGACATTTTTGACTACGATGTTCCTGACGGATTCAGGCATAGGGACTTCCAGCTTCCAGCGTCCTTCTACGCACTCGCCATAGGTCTTTCCCGCACTGCGGGGGCTTGCCGCAATCGTTGTGACTTCAAACCAGGGGTGATTCTCCAGAAGAGAGATGAATCTCTGACCGACCATACCTGTGCCGCCGAGAATACCTACGCGTAACTTTTCACTCATTTTACTGTCTCCTTTATGTCTTAAAAAAATAACGGGCAATCAATTGCTCTTGGCATGTATTGTGCTGCATATCAGGCCGTTGGGAAAAGAAGGGGTTCCTGAGCACTTTGAAAAGTGCCTGAATAAGAGGAAGCTCTGTCCCGGGCAGAATGCTATGATGACTATTCTACTGCCAGTATCCCGATCCTGTAAAATACTTTTTTGCCTTTCGGAAAAAGCGATTTCAAGACTCGCTCGTGAGTCTTGCGCGATGAAGAATAAAATTATTTCTGTGACTGCAGCCAGACGCGGGAAGCTTCGATCTCTTTTTCCATTGCTGCCTCACCGGGCGCTCCGGCGGTGAGCCTGCGGTTCACGCAGGCACGCAGGGAGATGGCCTCGAACACATCCTCGCCGAACCGGTCGGAAAAAGCCCTGAGTTCATCGAGAGTGAGCTCTTCAATGCCTTTGTCAAGAGCGATGCAGTGCAGGACCAGGCGGCCGATGATGCCGTGGGCATCCCTGAAGGGAACTCCCTTGCCGACCAGATAGTCAGCAGCGTCTGTCGCGTTGGTGAATCCCCTCATGGCGCTGGTCTCCATGACCTTTTTGTTGAAGCGGATGGTCCGCAGCATCTCCGCAAAGAGAGGGATGCAGGCCGCGGCAGTATCGATGGCGTCAAAAGCGGGCTCTTTGTCCTCCTGCATATCCTTGTTGTAGGCAAGGGGCAGTCCTTTCATGGCAGTCAGCAGAGACATCAGATCACCGTAGACCCTGCCTACTTTTCCGCGCACCAGTTCACAGATGTCAGGATTCTTTTTCTGGGGCATGATGCTGCTGCCCGTGGAGAAGGCGTCGTCCATTTCCACAAAGCGGTACTCGTTGGAATTCCAGATGATCAGCTCCTCGGAAAAACGGGACAGATGCATCATCAGGATGGACAGATCCGACAAAAACTCCAGCAGGTAATCGCGGTCAGAGACGCTGTCCATGGAATTGCGTGTCGCGCAGGCAAAGCCCAGCTCCCCGGCCACATACTCGCGGTCCAGAGGATAGGTGGTCCCCGCCATGGCGCCCGCGCCCAGAGGGCACTCGTTCATGCGGTCTCTGCAGTCGCTGATCCTGGTGTAATCCCTGCGAAGCATCTCGAAATAGGCCCCAAGGTGGTGGGCGAGTGTCGTGGGCTGAGCCTTCTGCAGGTGCGTGAAGCCCGGCATGAAGGTTTCTTTGTTGGCCTCCATGATCTCCAGGATCGTCTTCAGCAGGTGCAGGACCTGCCCGCGGATCTCATCCGCCGCATCTCTTGTGTAAAGGCGCATATCCAGCGCGACCTGATCGTTGCGGCTGCGTCCTGTGTGAAGGCGCTTGCCCGCGTCTCCGATCCTGTCGATCAGATTCGCTTCCACAAAGCTGTGGATATCTTCATATTCGGAAGTGATCACAAGTTTTCCGCTCTCGATGTCGGACAGAATGCCCTCGAGTCCTTCCTGGATCGCCCGGCAGTCCTCCTCAGTGAGGATCCCCTGTTTTCCCAGCATGCGGGCATGTACCATGCTGCCCTGGATGTCCTGCCGGTAAAGCCGTTTGTCAAAACCGATCGAATCATTGAATGCCTTGACGGCTGCGTCGGTTTGTTTCGTAAACCTTCCGCCCCATAACTGTGCCATACTGTTTCTCCTTAAATGGTCTTCTGCTGTTAAAAAAATATGCGCGGACATGCTCCTCCCATACCGGTCATGCATATCCGCGCACTAAAGAGCTGGAAAAGGGACTCGAACCCTCGACCTACTGATTACGAATCAGTTGCGCTACCGACTGCGCTATTCCAGCATAACAAACACTGCGCCGCCGTTTGGCAGGCGACTTTATCATTATATAGACTCAAAAGGCATTTGGCAAGAACCTTTTTTAAAAAAAACCGGCAGCAGCCTGTCCGATCTTGCTGCTGCCGGTATCAATTTCTCACAGGCTGTGCCCGTAAAGATACAGACCTTAAAGGATTTCCGATAGGGGAATCCTTAATCTGTGGTCACGATCCATGTTCTGGATCCGGAATCTGAACCTGAAATTCAATCTGTGATCTCAATCCGCATGACTTCTGAAAATGAGGGTGTTCGAATCAACTATAGTTCTGTATTTCCCGTCATCGCGATAAAGCTCATAGTCGTCATAATCATAATCATCATAATCGTAGTAGTAGTCATCATCATAGTAATCGTCATAATCCAGATAGTTCTTGTTTGTGTATCCGGCTTTTTCAAGACCGGGACAATAAACCATCCAGTAGTCTGAATGATTGTCTTTATACAGGGCGATTACCTCGTCACCGGTATACATCTTTCCGGTTTCGTTCTTTGCGTCGAAGGCCTTTGCGCTCCGGAGTGCCAGATACCCTCTTTCCACGCTGGCTGTGTAATGAATTCTGCCGGTGTATTTCTCATCATATTCCAGATAATGGCGGTTGACATAGCCCACCTTGTGATGCTTTGGAGAGTACACATACCAGTATGTATCATTTTCTGTTGGAGAAGGACAATGAATGACAGTGTCGCCGGAGTACAGCTTTCCGATTTCATTCTCTTTCTTGAAAGCCTTTCCTCTCCTGAGGGCGAGATAATTCTTTTCCACTATAACCGTATATTTGGAGAGAATAGTCTGATAGGCATGGACTTTAACGGGCTTGATCACCGCGAGGGACATTGTCAGAAAAATCACCATCATGCCCAGAGCAATGATTCTTTTTTGTAAGGAATATTTTGTCTTCATAAAGCACCTCCTGTGACTGATTTGATCCTGACTGCGCTGAGACCGGGCGGGAAACGCCTCTTTATCAGGCAGGTGACCCGAACACCCAGAGCAAATACCAGAACGAACACCAAAGTACTATAAACTTAATAAATGATGAAAAATGATGTGCCGGACAAGCTGACCATGCCTTTCCGGTTCGACAGCTTCAGAAAAAACTGTACATCTGTGCGACAGTATACCCCCTTATGATGATGGATTCGTTTTATTCTTCGGCGCGCAAGACTCGCGAGCGGGTCTTGAATTCTTTCAATCTAGCTGACGCACATACAGCCGGGCGGGTTACATCCTGACACTGGAATATTTTGGAAAATACAGCAGTCAGGAAGCAGTAAATCTTCCCCGGCCAATGGCTTCGCCTCTTCTTATATTATATCAAACCGGGAAGGGCTGTGCATCATATTTCAGGAATACAGGATTCATATATTCGATGATGGTTACAGTTCAGGCCCACCTGATTCTTGGAGCGCCTTTTGTGCATTGCTGTAGAGGTGGGCCTTGAAAAACGCCGGTACTTGCTTTTTGCAAGCCCTGTGAACTGTAACCGATGATGTAAGCGGTAAAAGCAGGGACGGATTCAGCCCAGAGCGACGTCCAGGATCATCATCAGAACAAAGCCCAGGGAAAAGGCAACGGTTCCCCAGTTGGAGTGCTTTCCTTCGGACATCTCGGGAATCAGTTCCTCCACAACCACATACATCATGGCGCCTGCCGCGAAGGTCAGCAGATAGGGAAGGACCCTGATCACCGCGCTGGCTGCCATGATAGTCAGAAGTGAAGCCACAGGTTCGACAGCACCTGACAGGACGCCGTACCAGAATGTCCTGGCTTTTGACATGCCTTCCGCCCGCAGCGGCATGGAGACAATGGCTCCTTCGGGAAAGTTCTGGATGGCGATTCCCAGAGCCAGGACAAGAGCTCCTGCTCTGGTTACGCCCGCGTTTCCTGCAAGCCAGCCGGCATACACGACTCCGACGGCCATTCCCTCCGGGATGTTGTGCAGTGTCACAGCCAGAATCAGCTTCGTGGTGCGCTTTAATCCGCTTTTGGGACCTTCGTCCTGATTGTCCATATGCATATGAGGAGTCATGACATCCAGCAGAAGCAGAAAACCGATTCCGATCATGAAACCGACGGCGGCGGGAACAAAAGAGAACTTACCCATACTCTCGCTGTTTTCAAGAGCGGGCTGCAGAAGACTCCAGAACGATGCGGCGACCATGACACCCGCAGCAAAGCCGGTGAGGATTTTCTGCAGGGTGACAGAGATACTGTTTTTGAGAAAAAAGACCATTGCGGCCCCCAGACTGGTGCCTGCAAAGGGAATCAGAACACCGCTTATGATATCAAAGGTCATCAGATCATCCTCCGTCAAAATAATAAACAGGGCTTTTGAACGCCCCGGCAAAAGTCCCCGGATTGGAAAAACGTCAAAGGATCCGGACTAAACAACCGGCAAAGAACCAAACTGAGAAAACCGGAGTTGAATCCGGACTGAAAAAACGGTAAAGGATCCGGACTGAAAAGTCCTGTTTTGACAGGATTTTTCAGTTTTCATCCTCAGGAAACATCTTTAAAAAAAGAGACTTCATGCGACTGTCCATTTCAAGCAGATCCTCTGCACAGATGGAATAGATGATGATCCAGTCGAAGGGAGCTCTTGGATCGAGGGGACTGTACCCGCACATAGCGAGCATGTAGTTGATTCCACCGCGGATTTTGTCAAAGAACGCCTGCCTTTCATCCATTTCTTCATCGAAATGTGCATCGTCGTTATCGGGGTACCGATCTGCCATGAAGTAATCAGTATCATTCGTGTCGGAATATGTGGCCAGATACAAAAGGATCAGAACCTTTCGGGTCACATCTTCCCGCCGGTTTTTCATATCGGACAGATATGACTCATCAGGCCATTCCTTGACGATGATATCTTTGATTTTGCTGAGGATGTACTGCTGGTCTTTTGGGATCGTTCCTTTTGTGACCTGTTTCTTTGATCTGAATGCTTTCTGCTTTTCCTTTAGAACACTGTCCTGGAAAAGATATTCCCGCATAATATCACGGACAGTAAGTTTTTCATTTGAGATTATGTCATCTCCCTTCCAGTAGGTATTGATACTCTCTTCACTGACCGGTTTTTTCAGTTTATCCATCATCTCGCAGAATGACTTGTAAGCAGTATTGTGCAATACGCCCAGATGCACTTTCTCCTCTTGCAGAAAGTGCCGCAGCTTTTTTTCTGTGTGCAGTGACTTTATTCTGGGACGAATATTTTCAGTCATGTAAATCTGACTGAGCGATTCGGGAGTCTTGTCCTGTGCGCCCTCAAGGTATTTGGCCATGCGTTCAGACAGCGCCTCAGTCTGCAGATAGTCCAGTCTGTTGTTCAGACCGTAAATAAAAGCGATTTCTTTGATACTCCGATAGTGGAGTCTCTCACCGGTAATCATGGTGACAAAGTCATCGGCTTCGTCAAGCGTGAGATCAAGGAGAAAAGCTGCCTCAATAGCATCGTTTTTGTGCAGTGTATTCGTGTTTTTGGGATTCAGCCATCCGTCAACACGTCTTCTTTGAGATTCTGTTTTTTGTTCGGGATGATTGCGCCTCAGTCTTTCGAGCAGAAAGTCTTTAAGAGCATGAACATCCCTGCCTTTGGAAAATTTCATAAATTTGCTGCGCAAAGTCCGCAGCTGAAGCTGTTCTTCCAGAAAACGGATCGCATCATCGATGGTAACCATTTCATTGAGGGCATAATCATATGCTTCCCGTGAGAGTTCGGTCAGATTTGTGTACATGTATGTCCTTTCCTTTCCGGGTAATAGATCAGGGGATTCCTTCGGGTTATTATTTCCGGAGATATTGCTGCAGGATAGCAACAGATATTGTCAGCGGATATCAACAGATAGTGTCAGCAGATATCAGCAGATATTGTCAGCGGATATTCTCAGGATGATTCAAAGCCCGAACAGCTGCAGGTCAGTTTTGCTGCAGAAACTCAGTAAGATTCCCGCAGATATGGCTGGGCAAGTTCCAGCAGTTCATCAAGACTGTAAATCCGGGAAGTACAAATCCTTCCGTCTTTGCAGTCGACAATCAGCTCTCCGTCAAGGGTGTCACAGATGTCCGGGATATAGGCAAGTGAATCAAAGCTTTCGTTAAACAGAATGCCCAGGCGGTCATCACTGCGGGGCAGTATATAGGTGGCGAGTATGCAGGGACCCGTCTGGTCGATGGACACCAGAGTTCCATCCTCATAGTATCCGCCCAGATCTTCTCCGGTCATTCTGTCATAGATTGTAAACGGCTCCTGAGGCGGACAGACGATCCGGTACTGGTCAGTGAGAAATTCCATATTCGGATTTTCTTCCCCTTGAAGATCCGTCTTCGACCGGGAGAGAAGGCTTCCGTCTGCAGCGGAGTAACAGCATACTGTGCCATCATCCCAGGTTACCTGAAGCAGGGATTTTCCCTCCTCCCGGCGGAATTTCAGATCATGGACTTCATTCTCCTGCGGAAATGCTGCGCGGCCGGCAGACCTTCCGTTTTCTGCGGACCAGACCCTGAGACCGGAATCAGAATAGAGAATGATTGTCCGGCGGTCCGCGCTCAGCCGGGCCTCCGTATGAGGGTAGTCAGGATCATAGGAAAAGAATCCGGATTTCGGGGGAGTATTTTTTTTCAGGATATTTACATACAGGGAATCCCTGCTGCCGCAAAGTGCCCTGTCTCCCGCGAGTGCCACAAAGTCACACTTGACGTCCGCCTCAAAACTGTTGTCTTTCAGCCATAGCCCAGTTCCGTCCGCGGCCCCGTTTTCTGCTGACCCGTTGACGGATTCTGCCTTTGTGAAAAAAGTATACTGACCGGCAGCAGTGCCCGCTGCCAGGCAGTTCTGTGTCCTGCAAAAAGAAATAAGGGGATCAGAGGCAGTTTCGGCGGCCGCAGCTATTAAACCGAGATCATGATCGTCCTTTCTTTCGGGAACAGTGTCAGGATCGACAGTACGGCCGGAAAAGACAATGGGCATACAGCCGGCATCGGTCTTTCTTTCAGGGTTCCATGAGTACAGAATATTTTGTTCCGCCACAAAAATGCCGTCTTCACCAGCCTGCAGCAGGCAGTCATAATCAGAGGAAAAACAATCCACTATAACAGCGGAACCGTCTGCTTCTGTAGAATTAATGTCCGAAGCACTTTCAGAGGCCCTGGGAGCTGCTGTTTCCGCAGCAGAGTCCGCTGTTAAGGCGCCCATAGCGCCCATAGTATCGTCAGGCGCTTTAAAGGCAGCAGTATCAACCGCGAGGCAGACCGATTTCCCGCCGCGGAGGGCGGACCAGGCAAGAATGTTACCGCAGAAACCACCTTCAAAACAGGTGCCTGGGGATGAACCGGGAAGATCAAAGGCTTTACCAGCCGCCACATCAAAGCAGGATATACTTCCGTCCTCAAATGAAGCCGCCAGAAGGCTTCCGTCCCTGTTCAGGGAGAAAAGACTGCTGCCGGGGGCTGACAAGGATTTTTTTTGAGATGCTTTCTGCTGTCTCTGAGGACGCGGATCGCCGAAAGAAACCTGTCTTCCGCCAAAGGAGATTTCCGCGATTACTTTTCCGTCAGCGGTACTATAGATGAAGGCCCCGGTTTTGTCCGGGGTGACTGCTGCGGCCCGTCTAAGGTCAGAGGATATCGCCAGCAGGCCGGCGGGTGCAGCCTGCCAGACAGCCAGGTCACGGACAAGATCATAGGCGCAGAGCGCATCCTGATCAGTGTATATGATAGTATCTTCGTCTGAAAAAACAGCCTGTCCGGGCCTGGAAGCGCAAAGAGAAAACGAGAGGATCTCCTCTCCGCTTTCTGTATCATAAAGAAGTAGCTCACCGGAGCAGACTGCGCAGAGGCGGCTTCCTCCGGGTGAGAGGAAGAGCTCGTCCGGCGCAGAAGGAAGTTCCATGACATAATCGCTCCTGAAGGTGTCCGTAAGATCATATACCCCGAGAGCATCAGTCAGGGCTTTCTGCGCTGCTGCGGCGTATTCGCCGGCAGGGAGAGCGGGACCATACTCTGAAGCGAAATTCTCTTCGCGGCTGTTTTCAGAGAGCAGCCTCTCCCTTAAGGCAGGAAGATTATTGCGGAGAAGACTTAAACCGTCTTCTTCCAGCAGAGCTGTCTCAGCCAGCTTCAGATCCGCGTACTGCAGTAAAAGCGCGTCCGCGGCGCTGCGCACCGCTTCTCTTCTGTCTCCCTTTTCCAGCGCCTGCTGTGACTGACTGATATATTCCAGGGAATTTCTCTCCGCTTCCGCAAGAATCATCTGTTCATGCTTCCGGGTGATCTGCAGGCGCATGCGGTAATTGTAGATTGCGAAAAGCGTGACAAAAACAAGGACCAGTGATCCTGCTGCTGTAAGCCGCCAGTTTCGCTGACTCTTTTTGATCTGGTCAAATGTCTGATGAAATTCTCTGCTTTTGGCTGCCAGATACTCTTCAAAAATCTGATGCTGTATACGGAAACAGCCCTTTTCATCACGGACAAGCAGTCCGGTCCGCCGCCAGAGAATATCAAGGACAGCCATGCCGTACCACTCATCCGCTGTCCCGGTGCCCAGGCGCAGATCTGAGCTGTGGCCGATCCACTCGGGATAGACCTGTGTCAGGGCTCTGCCGGACAGTTCCCGATAGCATTTCTCAACGACAGCCAACAGTTCCCGGTCTGTCAGGGAATGACCGCTCTGATGGATGCTGGCTGCAATCTCAGGGAGAAGATACCTGAGGACGGCGTCGACTCCCTCCCTGGTGATCCGGGAATCTGACAGATTCCGGGACTCTTTTTTCCGGAGCGCCAGAAAATATTCATCCAGCAGCTCTTCCCTGCTGCTCATACGCCCCGTTCCGGTTCCTCCGCTCTTGACTGTCTCTATATAGACAGAGAGCAGGATCGGGAAACATAGAAGATCCATGAGCTCCATGTTCTCGGGAGGGAGGATTCCTTCATTGGAGAGGATTATTTTGACATCCGCCAGATCCAGCCTGCAGAGAATATATTTTTGAAATAAAGGGTCGCCCGGATCGCTGCGGCTGGTAAGCAGGACCTGCACCCCCGGCTTTGATGCCAGGAGATGAATCTCATGCAGCAGGGGCCCGGTCTGGCCGGACGCCTCGTTGAGCCCGTCCAGAAGGAGAAGGAGGACAGGCTTTGTTTTCCTATTCTTTTGAAAAGATTCTGCGCCGTCCTTCTGTGTGCTTATCGAATCCGCGATTTGTGTCTGCGTGTATTCCGCCTCAGCTTCCTTCGTCTGTCTGCTTTCTGTCTGCGCGCGTTTCCCTTCCGCGTTTTCCGCCTGCGTATTTTCTGCAGGCGCAAGTTTCCCTTCCGCGTTTTCCGCCCGATTATCTTCTGCAGGCGCAAGTTTCCTTTCTGCTTTTTCCGCCTGCGTCTTTTCTGCCAGTGCGGATTTCGTCTGTGCGGGAACGGCATGTCCGGAGGGACGGTCCAGAAGCTGCATCAATTCCCTGCGGGCGGTCTCCATACTGTCTGTCTGAGGCTTAAATTTCAGGCCTTCCAGAATGGTGTCCCTCAGGAAATGGTCTCCACCGTCCCGATAGCCGTAGAGGGATATATAAAAGACAGCAGTGGCGTCCTCGTTGAAATCCTTTTCGCCGGCGTAAGCCTCATGCGCAATCCGGCAGAGGGCTGTTGTTTTGCCCATGCCGCCGCCGCCCAGAAGGAGTACGGGAGATTCCTGACTGCCGGCAGCAATACGGCGAAAATCGACCCTGCTTCCGTCTTCCTGTTCCACTTTGATGGGATAGAGAGCGGAGTCATCCCGGATGTACTGAAGTCCGGTGTTTTCCCGCATCAGGGAAATGAGACGCGCGCGTCCATTCTCCCACAATGACCAGCGGGTGATTCCTCTGCAGGTGATCCGGTCTTCCAGTTCTCCGAAATCTGCCAGCATCTCATCCGCCCTCCGATATCGCCTGCGGGGAGATGAGACCAGGCCTTTTCTCAGTATCTGCCGCAGCATGGACAGAACAGGCCCGCTCAGATTTTTCCATCTGGGCAGTTCCCCGGGATCAGGCAGGACGGCGCCCACCCAGGACAGTCCCTCCAGTCTTTGACCGGACAGACAGTGCCAGAAAACAGCAGCCATGGAATAAAGATCGGAGTGGGGGCCGATTGATTCAAAACGGCAGAGCCTGACTTCCGGGGAGGTATAGCCTTCTTTCGTGCTGAGATCGACCGGCGGGAGGATGGTCCGGTCCTCCGGGCAGCCGGCAGCTCTTCTTAATGGGAATTCATCCTCCCTGCAGCCGGCAGGGACTTCTTCCGGGGCATTTACGGAACTATACAGGGCATCATTTTCATACCTCCCCTGTACCTCCTCAACGGTATGGACGCTGTTATAATCGATCAGGGTCACGCGCTCAGTGTCCGGTTCACCGATGAGAAGGATATTGTCAGGACTTATATCAAGATGCAGGTATCCTTCCTGGTGAAAGGCCTTCAGGACTTCAAGAGCACCCCGCATTACACGGACAATGCGCAGAAGGCCGTCCGGATCCCCTGTATTTGCGGTGTTTTCCGCAGGGTTCAATAATCCTTCAGGTCCGATCTCGTCCTCCAGACTTCTTCCGCCGGTGAATCCCAGCAGGCTGTAGAGTGTCCCCCTGCAGGAAAACGTGTTGATATTGAGATCGATTTTTGAGGGGATCTGCCCGGACAGGCGCAAATGTACTTCATTTCCGCGCAAAAAGGTCATCCGGTGCCAGTCAAAATATTCCCTGGCAGAGGGATGGACATGCAGGTCTCCATCTTCACCGCGAAAGATTCTGCCCATGGGATCGTAGGGAAACAGTTCCCGGATCAGGACAGTGTGCGTCAGATGTTTATGCTGCAGATCTTTATAATGTCCTATATAGGCGAGAACGTTAGCGCCCCGGCCTGCGGGCGCGTCGATCACACACTCCATTCCGGGGAAAAGCAGGCGTTCATTTTTTTTGAGCGCTGTTCTCGAGTCCATCCCATCACCTGTCAGAAAAAGATCAATAGATACAATAAAGACATTATAGCAAATGCCGGTGGCAGTCGCAAAAAAGTCCGCAGCGAATCTTGACGCAGCTGACTTTTTGTCGGATCGCAGCCAAAAACACGCCCCCCACTGGAGAGCGTGTTTTGAAAGATTGCGGATTATGTTTTTAGGTATTCTGTCGGGAATCCATACGCCGGAAGCTCTCGGCGCCAGCTTACCTGGTCCGGAAAGTCCTGCCGGAAGCTGCCGGCATCAGCTTACCTGATCTTGAATGTTTTCGTCACGGTTCCTGTGTACTTTCCTTTTCCGCGGACAATTACTTTCGCGGTGCCCCTCTTTTTGTTGTTCCTGTAGGAAACTGTGTAGTCTCTGTTCTTCTTGAGCTTTTTGCCGCTGTATCTCACAGTGACAGAGGGCTTCTTGGAATGTCCGTCATAGGTGTACTTCGTCCTGGAGAGCTTCACATTGGAGCTGTGAAGGATCTTTGAGCAGTTTCTGCTGCCGGAAGTATTGAGGGACAGGGCAGCCTCTGTGCCGGCCGCTGTCCTGGTGTCAACGGTTGGGAAGCTTACCGGGGGACGGACCGGTGTGACAGCAGATACAGGAAGAACAGACAGCAGAACTGTCACAAGTACAGCTGCAAGAATTCCGGCTGCAGTGTTCAGGACTCTTCTGCCCTTCATTCCTGTTCCGGCAGAATGAAGGATTTTTCTCATCTCGACTCACCTCCTCCACTGAGTGCAGTATTCCCTGTGCCCCGGAACAGGCAGGTCTACGGTCTGGAATATCTGCGAAAGTGCAGCCTGCCGTCCGTAAAAGGAATACTTGTGTTTTCTGTTGCGCCGAGTTTAAAAAATTCCATTTTCGATTTTTGAATTCTGTTTCCGAAGCAGAAAATGCGGCCGCGTGACCGTTAAAAGAACATTCGGGGAGGAAATATTGGTATCAATACGGGAACAGCTGTCCCCGGTCATGGGTGAGAAAGTGTCTTTGAAAGAGGCAAAAAGCAAAAAAATACCGGCGTGACTCTCTTTTCAGGAGAGACCACGCCGGTATTTTCACAGTGAAGACTTGTACAGTGATTCTATTCACCGCCTTTGAGATAATAAAAAATGAACTAAAGAATCAGAAACCCCATGCGCTAATGAAAATAAACATGAAAACGAACACAAGCACAAATATCTGCGCAAAAAACAAACATGAAAACGAACACAAGCACAAATATCTGCGCAAAAAACAAACATGAAAACGAATACAAGCACAAATATCTGCGCAAATATAGGAAAACCTGCAAAAACAATGTATCATAGGAATATGCCCTGCAGATTCTGAAGGCACTTCGAAGGAGGATGAAAACATGTCTCACCCGGCACCCGATACGCCGCTTTATCCGCTTCTGGGAATTGCGCGCCATCGAATAGGTATAGACGGAAACGGCGTTACGACACTTGTAGCCGGAGCAGGCTGTCCTTTGCAATGCAGATTCTGCATCAATCAGGAAATACTCCGGAATAAGTCCGGCAGTATGATCACTCCTCAGGGACTGTTTGAACGCGTGCAGATTGATGATCTGTATTTTCGCGCGACGGGAGGCGGAGTTACATTTGGAGGAGGGGAGTCACTGCTTCATGCAGCCTTTATCAGAGACTTCCGTTCCCTGTGTCCTTCTGACTGGAAAATCCGCGCGGAGACCAGTCTCGCAGTGCCAAAAGAAAATGTGAGGATTGCGGCGGCTGCTGTAGACGAATTCATTGTAGACTGCAAGGATCCTGATCCTGTCCGCTACTCTGCCTATACAGGCGGTGACGTGTCCCTGATGATGGACAATCTTCATCTTCTTCAGGATCTCGTCGGTCCGCAGAGAATCATAGTACGCGTCCCGCTTATTCCCGGTTTCAACACGGTTTCCGACCGGGATGACAATGCACGACTTCTGCGGGACATGGGATTTGAAAAGCTCGACCTCTTCGAGTATGTGACCAGTAAGATCAGCCATAATGGTGACTCCCCGCAAATATACTGATAATTCCGAATGCCGGGCAGCTTTTTTATATGACTTTTTACAAATAAAGATTTGAAGATAATTCAGTAACATTTCATGCGGTTCTGCGACCTTATATACAACTGAGATCTTAAATATAAAAACGAGATCTTAATCATAAAAATAAGAACTTAAACATAAAAATATGAACTTAAACATAAAAATGAAAAACAGGATCGTAAACATCAAAAGCAGATCCTGGAACAAAATCAAAGACTCGCCTGTGAGTCTTGCCCGATGAAGGATAAAATGCCCAAAAATGAAGATGAACGGAGGATACAGACATGCTTGGCAAGCAAAAGTGCAGGATTTTGAAAGAAATTCGTCAGAAGATCGCAGATGAAAATGACATCCCCTATGTCACAAGGGAATGTTCCTTTCAGGGAGAATGCAGAGGAACCTGTCCCAGATGCGAGAGCGAGCTGCAGTATCTTGAGCGCCAGCTTGCCCTTCGGGCTTCTTTGAAAAAAAGCGTGACCGTCGCGGCGCTCTGTGCCGGAATGGCGGGACTGACCTTTTCTTTATCCGGCTGCAGCAGCCCCAAAGTGGAGGAGCCGATATTCGGTCAGAATGATCTTTCAGGGGCGGCTCCTCCCGAAGAAATTGAACTCAGCGGCGAAGTCGACAGCTCTTATTATGAGTACAGCGGGCAGGAGGCCGCATCAGATACCTCTATGCAGGCTGCCACTTCAGATTCTACATCTTCGTGTGCCACATCGGAATCAGCGTCACAGTGTGTCACATCAGAGAATGCCGGGGATATAGACTACAGGGAGGTACTCACCGGGGAATATGTTGATCCGAACTACATAAATGTTGAAAAGGGGGAACCTGTGCAGGACAGCAGCTATGGTGTCTCCTATGATGACGCTGAAAAAACGGCACCTTAAAAGCGAAACATAGAAACAAAGAAACAAAGAGACACAGGGCAGCAGATGCGTGTGCCGGGATCAGACACATGCACCTGCTGCTTTTTTGGCTCTGAGGAATCGGATTTTCGCCTATTACTTTACACGCACTCCATAGTGTGTATCAGTGAGGACAGATACTGGTCTCCTGCTTTTTCGGACGCCTCCCCCCCTCTTCATATGCGTTTATACACACTAAATAGAAATACACGACCCGATACACAACCTTATACACAACCCGGGCAGGCTCTGTTTCGCTTTTTCCGCGTTTATGTGGTATGCTTTCAACAGACATTAACCGCGGCTGAAAACAGAACTCAACTGCCGCGTAAATGGGATGCGGCCCGCGGCAGCTGAACACGGAGTGTGTATATGCAGAAAAAAATTGACCGGCATCTTTATTTGTGCCGATATATCTATTCAGCCTTCTGGATAAGTATTGCTGTCTTCCTCTTCGTCTGTATGGGAAGGAATATATGGCCCTTTGGAGACCGCACGATCCTGAAGGTGGATCTGTTTCATCAATATGCTCCCTATATTGAGGAGGTCCGCTGCAGAATCCTTGCAGGGAAGAGCCTGGTCTACAGCTGGGAGACAGGAATGGGCAAGGACTTTATCGCTCAGACGGCCTATTACGCGGCTTCTCCCCTGAATATCCTGATCTTTCTGTTTCCGGAAAAAATGATCTCCGAGATGATCGCATTTCTGATCATGCTCAAGATCAGTCTCAGCAGTGCTTCCTTCACCTATTATCTGCGGGAACACTTTCGCAGAAATGATCTTTCAATTCTGATCTTCGGACTTCTTTATGGCTTCTGCGCTTTTGTCACCTGTTACTACTGGAATATCATGTGGCTGGATACTGTAGCGCTCTTTCCGCTGACAGCCCTCGGCTGCGAAAAACTGATCCGGGAAAACAAAATCACTCTCTACTATGCGGCACTGACGCTGACGATGGTCGTCAACTTCTATCTGGCAGTCCTGGTCTGTCTGCTGATCACAATGTACGCAGCCGTGACCGCCCTCATCAACGAGCCCGGAGATGGCTCTTCCCGGATCCATTATTATGCCCGGACGGCTGTGCGCTTTATCATTGTCTCGATCCTCTGTGCATTGACTGCCATGATCATACTCGCGCCCGTAGCCTCTGCCCTTCGGGAGACCGAGGTGAGCAGCAGTTCTTTCCCTTCCTTCTATATGTACCCCAATGTCTGGCAGCTGGTCAGCGCCCACTTTCTGGGAGCCAGGGACGCGGTTCTGGCCAGGAATGAGGATATGCCTAATGTCTATACAGGGGTTCTGACCCTGGTGCTGCTGCCGCTCTATTACTGCTGCAGCAGGGTATCAAGGCGGGAGAAGGCGCTGTACTCTTCTCTCCTTGGGATCATGCTGGTCTGCTCCTGCTTCAGCACCCTGGACTACATGATCCACGGCTTCCATTTTCCGGCAAACCTGCCGCACCGGTTCACCTTTGTCTACAGCTTTATCCTGCTGTCCATGGCGTACCGGGGAGGGGCGGAGTATCTGTTTCCCAGACGAAAAAGAAAGCGGTCAAAAGATGTGTCAGCTGCTTCGAGTGCCCCGACTGTACCCGCGGAGCCCGCTGCAGTGAAAGCGGCCGAAGTGACAGGCATTTCAGCATTTGATTCAGCATTTGGTTCAGCAGAGAATGCAACGGTATACAATGCGGCATCCACCAATGCGGCATCAACTAATACGGCAGCACGCGATACATCAGCAGACAGAGAAAGCTCTGTCAGCGAGCAGGCGGCAAATTATGTGCCAGTATACAATGCGGAAGCAAACAATCTGGCAGCAGACGCAGATGGTTCAGACAGTCTGCCGCAAGCCAGCGAAGCTCTTTACGGGGAAACGACCGAAGCCGGGGAGTCCTTTTCAGCTGTCCTTGCAAGACCGGAGCTTGGTCCGCTGAGGGTGGTCTATATTTCGGCAGCCGCCGCTATAGCGGTCATATTTCTTTATGAACTTTTCATTGCGCCTGCTGTTATTGATATTGACCATGTTCTTTCCTGGAATGATCTCTTCCTGAACATTTTTATGATCGCAGCTTATCTGGCGATACTGACCAGTGTCTTTGTATACAGGGAGAGGCCGGGAGATGAATGGCATCAGAGGACAGTCTCCCGCTATGCACTGCCCCTTTTGCTGGTCCTTGTAATCGGCGAGTGTCTTTTCTCTTTCTATACAAATATGTATGACACAGGGGACCGGGAGGATTATATAGCCCGTATGGACAGCACTGCTGCTGCCATGGGATATTTGGATGAAAAGGAACAGGGGCAGTTTTTCCGCACGGATTTCCGCCGCTTTGTCACGATCAACGAGGGATCTTTGTATCACTTCAACGGCTTTTCCCAGTTCTCTTCCCTGGCTCCCGGCGGAATATGCTCGCTGCTGCAGAATCTTGGAGTCGCAGCCGAGAGCAACAGCTTCCGCTACTACGACAACTCTCCCCTGCTGGATGCCATATTCAGGATCCGCTATTGTCTGACCGACGATACGGGATTTTCCAATGCTGATCTGGCTTATAAATACAAATTCGACCGGCAGGAGGGAAACATCGCCATTGGCAGGAATGACAGGGCTCTTCCGCTTGGATTCATGGTTTCCGACCATATCCTGGACTGGAATACATGGGATTCCCAGCCTTTTGTCGTACAGAACGACTTTGTTCATCTGGCTGCAGGAGTGGATGAGAATATCTTTACTACCCTGCCGCCCGATCTGATTCAGGCCAACAACATGGAGGTCTATGACGTCAATGAGGTCGGAGATGTTTTCAGTTATTCTCTGTACGATCCTTATGACTTGTCTGTGGAGCCTTCTGTGCATGCGGAATTTGTGGCAGACAAAGACCAGTATCTGTCCCTGTATGTGGACGCAGCCAACGCGGAGCGCTTTATCTTTGAGACCGGCGACAGAAAAGAGGACAGAGAGTTATCCGCCGGGCGAAGCACCATCAATGTCGGTTTCGTCACCGCAGGAGAAAGGATCAAAGCGGATTTTCTTCTTACCAGAAGAGGAGAATTTGATCAGTCCTATATACCCGCAGGAGAGATCAGGATCTTTGCAGCCGGCTGGAATGACCAGGTCTTCCAGAGAGCCTTCGACAAGATGAACAGTGAGCCGCTGCAGATCTCGGAATTTACCGACACCCGGATCCACGGGACGGTCAACGCCTCAGAAAAGGGGATCTTATTTACTTCCATACCCTATACATCGGGCTGGTCCGCCTATGTCGACGGGAAACGGACAGAGAAAGCGGGAATCGGCGCCAATGGATTGATCGGTATTCCTGTATCACAGGGAAGTCATGATATAGTACTGGAATACAAGTCGCCTTTTCTCCTGCCCGCATTTATATGTACTCTGCTGGGTCCCCTTTTGTTTTTCCTTTATTGGAAAAAAACTACAGGCTGGAAAATGAAAGAACGGAAGACAAAAGGAAGAATAAATACAGGCATATTAGCGGCAGGCAGGTTTATGGCAGGCCGGAAAGCGACAGGTGTTACTAAGACGTCCGGGATAATGTCAGGCGAAAAAAAGGCAGGCCGGAAAGCAGCAGATGTAAATAAAAGGTCCGGAATAAGGTCAGGTAAAAAAAGGGCAGGCCGGAAAGCGGCAGGTGTTACTAAGACGTCCGGGATAATGTCAGGCAGAAAAAAGGCAGATTGGAAAACAAGAAGCAGATTGATGCCGGATAAGATAAGTACTGGCCGGAAAACGAAAGGCAGGAAAGAAACATCCGGAAAGGGGAACATGGAAAAAAGCTGAAAAGCTGAATACAGTTGAAAAAAGAGGGGAGCCGCACTTGGGAAAATTCCGATGCGTACTCTCCTCTTTTTTATCAGATTATTTTAAACAGATCAGATTATTTATAAATGAATCGGATTGTCATAAAAATCAGATTTTAAATTTAAGTTTTAAACAGATCGGATCATTGCTGAATGGATCAGATCAGATGAATGAAAAGGCCGCTGAGCAGCTTGGGCTCAAACCAGGTGGATTTGGGAGGCATCAGGCGTCCTGCATCCGCCACAGCGAACAGCTCTCCGATCGAGGTGGGGTACATGAGGAAGGAGACGCCGTGATTGGAATCCGCTTTCTCTTCCAGTTCCCCGGTGCCCCGTATTCCGCCAACAAATTCGATCCTGGTGTCAGTCTTGGGATCTGCTATCCCCAGGATCGGAGTGAGGATGCTGTTCTGAAGGATCGAGACATCAAGACCGGCGACGGGGTCGTCGGACCGGTATTGGGGGCGGATCCTGAGCAGATACCAGCTTCCGTCCAGATACATTCCAATCTCTCCCTTGGCGGCCGGCCGGATAATCTGTGCCTTTTCCTGCCCTGTCCCGTCTCCGTTCCCGGCAGCGCCGGCAGGGATGACTTCGCAGACCTCTTTGATTTTTTCCAGAAGTTCAGCTGGAGTATAGCCGTTCAGATCGTGGACTGAGCGGTTGTAATCCATGATCCTGAGCTCATTCTCGGGAAACAGCACCGAAAGGAAGAAATTGAATTCCTCATCTCCCGTATAATCGGGATTCTGCTTCCTGCGCAGCTCTCCCACCCTCACGGCTGACGCGCACCGGTGGTGTCCGTCCGCGATATATATGCTGTCGATCCCGGCAAAGGCGGTACGGATCGCGTCGCAGTCGTCCCTGTCAGAGATGACCCACACCCTGTTTCTCACTCCGCCTTCTGAGATGAAATCAGCGGCAGGAGCCTGGGCTATGGTTTTTGCCACGACCTGATCGATGGTGGAATCACTCCTGTAGCAAAGAAAGATGGGACCCGTCTGTGCACTGCATGCGTCCACATGGCAGATGCGGTCCTGCTCTTTTTCAGCCCTGGTATTTTCATGTTTTTTGATGATATTGCTGTTGTAGTCGTCAATCGAGGCGCAGGCCACAATACCGGTCTGGGTTCTGCCGGCCATTGTCTGGGAATAGACATAATAGCAGGGGACGGAATCCTGAACAAAGCGTCCCTGGTCGATCCAGCTGTGCAGCAGGTTAGCCGCCTGACGGTAGACACGCTCATCGTAGATGTCGATGTCCTGAGCCAGGGTGGTCTCTGCCCGGTCTATGGAAAGAAATGAACCGGGATGGTCAGCGACATAGGCACGGGCTTCTGTACGTGAATAGACGTCATATGGAAGTGCGGCAATCTCCGACTCCAGCCCTTTAGCGGGCCTGCAGGCGGGGAAGGGGCGAATATCAGCCATTGAAAATCCTCCGGATGTAAAAAAATTCTGCTCGAATAAAGGAATCAGTCAGCGCAGTAAGGAAAACAATTATAACAATTATAACAATTATTTCACTATGCGGACCCTGTAGACTCCGGCAACTTTTTCCAGCTGTCTGATGACAGCAGAGGAAACTTTGGTGTCGGTATCGATCAGCGTGTAGGCGACTTCACCGCGGGATTTGTTGGACATCTCGGCAATATTGACGGCCTCGGCGCCCATGATTCTGGTGAAGTTGGTGATCATATTGGCCTGGTTCTTGTGGAAGATACCGATTCTGGCGACAGCCTGGCAGACACCCATGTCACAGCGGGGGTAGTTGACGCTGTTGCTGATATTTCCGTTTTCCAGATAGTCGCGCAGTTCCTTGACGGCCATCTTGGCGCAGTTGATCTCGGATTCCTCGGTGGAAGCACCCAGATGGGGGGTCGTGATGCAGCCGCGTTTGCCGGCGACAGTCGGATTGGGGAAATCGGAGACATAACGGCGGATCTTGCCCTCGTCGATCGCCTCGACGACCGCTTCCTCGTCGACAAGCAGGTCGCGGGCCATGTTGATCAGGACGACGCCCTTCTTCATCTGACGGATTGCGTCCGCATTGATCATTTTGCGGGTGCTGTCCAGAAGCGGGACATGGATCGTGATGAAATCGCACTCGCTGAAGATATCTTCGATGCGGATCACGTGTGTGATCTTGCGGCTCAGGTGCCATGCGGAATCAACAGAGACATAGGGGTCGTAGCCGTAGACATCCATGCCGAAATTGACGGCAGTGTTTGCCACGCGCACACCGATCGCTCCGAGACCGATGATACCGATCTTCTTACCTTCCAGTTCGGTTCCCGCAAACTGCTTTTTTTCTTTTTCCGCAGTCTTGGCTATATCCGGATTGTTCCAGTTGGCCCGTACCCAGTCGACGCCTTCCACGATGTCACGGGAAGCAAGCAGCATGCCTGCGAAGACAAGTTCCTTGACTCCGTTGGCGTTTGCGCCGGGGGTATTGAAGACGACAATGCCTTTCTCGGCGCATTTTTCCAGAGGGATATTGTTGACACCGGCGCCCGCGCGCGCGATGGCGAGCAGATTGTCGGAGAATTCCATATCGTGCATGGCCGCACTGCGCACCAGAATGCCCTGGGCATCGCTGATGTCATCGACCTGTTCATACTGAGAGGTGAAGTTTTTCAGTCCGATCGGGGAAATATTGTTGAGGCAATGAAATTTGTACATATTTATTATTCTCGCTGTTGTTATTTGTGTGATACAGAGCAGGTCCGCTTCAAAGTCAATTAAACGCCGGCTTCAAAGTCTTTCATGAAGTTGACGAGCTTCTCTACGCCTTCGTAAGTCAGACGCTGGCTTCAAAGTCTTTCAAGAAGTTGACGGGCTTCTCGACGCCTTAGTAAGTCAAACACGGGCTTCAAAGTCTTTCATGAAGTTGACGAGCTTCTCTACGCCTTCATAAGGCATGGCGTTATAGATGCTGGCCCTCATGCCGCCGACGCTGCGGTGGCCCTTGAGGCTCATCAGACCATTGGCCTCCGCCTCTTTGATGAAGCGGGCTTCGAGTTCTTTATCGCCGATCACGAAGGGGACGTTCATCAGGGAGCGGTCCTCTTTGCGGACTGTGCCCTTGAAGAGGCTGCTGCTGTCAAGGAAATCATAGAGAAGTTTGGCTTTCTTCTCATTGCGCTCCTTCATGGCAGCGAGACCGCCCTGCTTTTTGATCCACTTGAAGACCTTGCCGCAGATGTAGATTCCATATGCGGGAGGAGTGTTGAAGAGGGAGTCGTTGTCAGCCTGGGTCTTCCACTTGAGCATGGTGGGGGTTCCGGGAAGCACATCGTCGCGGATCAGATCTTCGCGGATGATGGCGATCACGACACCTGCAGGTCCGATATTCTTCTGGACACCGCCGTACATGACTGCGTATTTTGTGATGTCCACGGGCTCGGAGAGGAAGCAGGAGGAGACGTCAGCGACCAGATCATGGCCCTTGGTATTGGGCAGTTCCTTGAACTTGGTGCCGTAGATCGTGTTGTTCTCACAGATATAGACGTAGTCAGCCTCTTCGGGAATGTCCAGATCGGAGCAGTCCGGAATATAGCTGAAAGTCTTGTCCTCGGAGGAGGCCACAGCGACCGCGTCGCCGTATTTGCGGGCCTCCTGCCATGCCTTCTTGGCCCACTGGCCTGTGATGACATAGGCAGCACAGTGATTGCGCATGAGGTTCATGGGCACAGCCGCGAACTGGGTCCAGGCGCCGCCCTGCAGAAACAGCACTTTGTAATTGTCGGGAATCTGAAGCAGGTCCCTCAGATCTGCCTCTGCCTCTTTGATGATGCCGTCAAAAATTTTGCCGCGGTGGCTCATTTCCATGACGGACATGCCGCATCCTCTGTAGTTAAGCATTTCGTCAGCCGCTTCCTGAAGGACTTCTTCGGGGAGAACGGCGGGGCCTGCGGAAAAATTATATACTCTGTCCATATGACTGATTATCCTCCTGTAAAACAATGCTGATCAATTCTGCTGCTCTGCTTTGCGCACATCCTCTTCGTCAAAGGCCTCTTCGATCGAACTGCCGGGGGAGACCATGGGGAAGACCTTGTCGTCCTCTTCGATGACGCAGTTGACCAGGATCGGTTCTGTAGAAGCCAGGGCCTCTTTGAGCGCGGGTTCAAGCTGATCAATCGTGGTGACATTGATGGCTCTGCAGCCCAGTCCCTCAGCGACCTTGCAGTAATCCACTTTGTCTTCGAGCACGGTGGCGCTGTAGCGGGCGCCGTAATACAATGTCTGCCACTGGCGGACCATTCCCAGCACCCGGTTGTCAATGACGATCTGGATGATAGGAATATTGTAGCGGCTTGCAGTTGCCAGTTCGTTCATATTCATGCGGAAGCATCCGTCGCCGCCGATATTGATGACAGTCCGGTCAGGGCATGCGATCTTGGCGCCGATGGCGGCTCCGATTCCATATCCCATAGTTCCCAGGCCGCCTGAAGAAATCAGGGTGCGGGGCTTTGAGAAGGTATAATACTGGGCAGCCCACATCTGGTGCTGACCTACATCAGTTGTGATGATAGCGTCACCGCAGGTCAGTTCGTCCAGTTTCTCAATGATACAGGGGCAGGTCAGCCTTGACTTATTGTAGTTGAGCGGATAGGAATTGCTCAGCTGCTGTGTATAGCGCAGCCAGTCTGTGTGCTTCTGCTGTTCAAGCCTGCTGTTGATCAGTCCCAGTACTTTTTTCAGATCGCCGATGATCGAATAGTCAACCTTGATATTCTTGTTGATCTCGGCGGGATCGATATCGATATGAAGAATCTTGGCGCCGGACGCGAAAGTATTGGCATTGCCGATCACGCGGTCCGAGAAGCGGGCACCCAGAACGATCAGAAGATCGCAGCGGCTCACGCCCAGGTTGGAGGCCTTGGTTCCGTGCATTCCGAGCATGCCTGTATAGCGCTTGTCATGGCCGTCGAATGCGCCCTTGCCCATGAGCGTGTCGCAGACGGGGGCATCCAGCCTGTCGACAAATTCTTTGAGCTCATCAGAGCATCCCGAGATGACAGATCCTCCTCCTACCAGAACGAAGGGCTTTTTGGAGGCCTTGATCATATTGATCGCTGTATCGATCTCTTCATCTTTGATTCTGCGCTCTTTGACAGGAAGATAGCGGTCGGGAACGACCGGCTCATATTCACAAACAGCTCCGGTCACGTCTTTGGGGACATCCACAAGAACGGGGCCTGGACGACCGGTCCTGGCGATCGCGAAAGCGTAGCGGATGGTCTCCGCCAGGTCATTGACGTCTTTGACGATCCAGCTGTGCTTGGTGACAGGCATGGCGATGCCGTTGATATCGACCTCCTGGAAGGAATCCTTGCCAAGAAGAGGAAGGGTCACGTTGCAGGTGATCGCGACAATGGGAACGCTGTCCATGTAGGCAGTGGCGATACCGGTCACAAGGTTTGTGGCGCCGGGACCGCTGGTAGCCATGCAGACGCCGACCTTTCCGGTCGCTCTGGCATAGCCGTCCGCCGCGTGGGAGGCACCCTGTTCATGGGAAGTCAGATAGTGTGTGATCTTGTCACTGTTTTTGTAAAGCGCGTCATATACATTCAGGATCGCACCGCCGGGATAGCCGAACACTGTGTCAACACCCTGTTCAAGCAGGCACTCGACGATGATATCCGCACCGGTTAATTTCACGGGAAACTCCTTTCCAGTAACCGGCAGCCGGAGAATGATTTTACTCCGGCGCCGGAAAAACACTCATATCTGTGTCTGTGGCCTCCAGGTCACAGAGACGAATGATTGAAGCTGCGTCAGTCTCAGCGGGGAAGCTCCAGGACTGCGCCGCGGTTTCCGCTTGTGACGAGGGATGCGTATCTGTGCAGATAGCCGTCTGTCACGCGGGGCTCGCGGGGCTGCCATTTGGCCTTGCGGGCTGCAAGTTCTTCATCGCTGACCTTCATCTCAAGCTTGTTGGCCGGGATGTCGATGGAGATGATATCGCCTTCCTCCACCAGGGCGATCGGGCCGCCGACTGCTGCTTCGGGAGAGACATGGCCGATGGAGGCGCCTCTGGAGGCACCGGAGAAACGGCCGTCTGTGATCAGGGCGACTGTGGAATCAAGTCCCATGCCGGCGATGGCGGAAGTGGGATTAAGCATCTCACGCATGCCGGGGCCGCCCTTGGGGCCTTCGTAGCGGATGACCACGACGTCGCCGGGATTGATCTTACCGCCGGTGATTGCCTTGATGGCGTCCTCTTCGCAGTCAAAGACGCGGGCGGGACCTTCGTGGACCATCATCTCGGGAAGCACGGCGCTGCGCTTGACAATGCCTGTATCGGGCGCCAGGTTGCCCTTGAGGACCGCGATGCCGCCGTTGGGCATGTAGGGATTGTCGATGGGGCGGATGACTTCGGGATCCAGGTTGACACAGCCCTGGATATTCTCGCGCATGGTTTTTCCTGTGCAGGTCATCAGATCCAGATTCAGAAGTCCCTTCTTGTCCAGCTCATTCATGACGGCATAGATACCGCCGGCCTCATTAAGGTCCTCCATGTAGGTGGGACCTGCGGGTGCCAGATGGCAGAGGTTGGGAGTCCTGTCGGAAACTTCGTTGGCAATCTCCATGTTGATCTCCACACCTGCCTCGTGGGCGATGGCGGGAAGATGCAGCATGGTGTTGGTGGAGCATCCGAGAGCCATGTCCATGGCGAGGGCGTTCATGAAGGCGTCTTTCGTCATGATGTCTCTGGGACGGATATCTTTTTCAACGAGCTCCATGATCTTCATGCCGGCGTGCTTGGCCAGGCGGATACGGGCGGAGTAGACCGCGGGGATCGTTCCGTTGCCCTGCAGGCCCATGCCGATGGCCTCGGTCAGACAGTTCATGGAGTTGGCTGTGTACATACCGGAGCAGGAGCCGCAGGTGGGGCACACCTTCTCTTCATACTCGCGGAGCTTCTCTTCTGTCATTGTTCCGGCAGCTACAGAACCGACTGCCTCGAAGATGGAGGACAGGCTGCGCTTTCTCCCGTCGATCCTGCCGGCCAGCATGGGACCGCCGGATACAAAGATGGTGGGAACATTGACCCTGGCAGCTGCCATCAGAAGTCCGGGGACGTTCTTGTCACAGTTGGGAATCATGACGAGGCCGTCAAAACCGTGGGCTTTAGCCATGCACTCCGTGGAATCCGCGATCAGATCACGGGTGACGAGGGAATATTTCATGCCGATATGTCCCATGGCGATACCGTCGCAGACAGCAATCGCGGGGAACATGACGGGCATTCCGCCTGCCATTGCGACACCCATCTTGACCGCCTGGGCAATTTTGTCCAGGTTCATGTGTCCGGGGACAATCTCATTATAGGAACATACGATACCGATCATCGGGCGTCTTCTCTCTTCCTCGGTGTAGCCGAGGGCGTTGAAAAGGCTGCGATGGGGGGCTGTTGAGACACCTTTTTTGACAGAATCACTCTTCATAAATAATCTCCTATCCGAAGCGTATCCCGGCGGGAAAAGCCGGCGGTCATCTATAAACCGGTATAAAACGATTAAAAAGACAAAAAGGCCGCCCTTTCCGCTGTGGGGGCTGTCCGCGACGCTCCGGCACAGACAGTCCGAAATAATTTCAGGGCCAGTGCCATGGGTCTGACACTTCCCGACATGTCAAATCATTCATTACCTGAGGTTTTGTGCGCGCGCGACGATTTCGGATCCGATTCCGTCACATCGATTCCGTCACATCTGATCACGCCTGTTTTCATTTCCGTAAATCCACATTGCTTTCCGCAGGCAGTACAAGATGCACGCTGATGAATCAGCGCTGTAAAATACTAAAGTGCAGGCACGCTGTTTTCCCGCATGCCTGCACGCTGCAGCGCCTTTTTATGACAAGGCCGGTGTAAATGATTTTTCCGCCCTGCGGCGGACACGGGCCTGTCGGGTGCAGAGGGCGGCAGGGCCGCCTCTACCCTGTTACGGGCGCAATATGTAGCGCTCATTCGCTCACTTCTTAGAATCTTCTGCCTGTTTTGCCTGTCTGTTTTGCGGTGCGCTCCGGCACCGCGTCATGGCATCGGCATTATTTTTCGCTCTTACCGATCTTGCCGCTCTTGAGAGCGGCAGCCTGAGGCGTTTTCGCGGAGGCGAAAACGGTGAAGGATCAGGGGAGGTTTGTACCGCCTCGCGGTTCAAACCTCTGAGAGTGAAAAATAATGCATCGGCATTATTTTTCGCTCTTTTCTTCAGCGTCTTCGGGCTTCTCAAGCTGGATAATCGCTGCGCGCTGCATGGGAATGCGGCAGTTTTTGTTATATCCGAACTCTACGATGACAGTGTCTCCATTGATATCAATAACAACCCCGTAGAAACCGGCACTTGTAAGAACCGTATCTCCGACGGCAAGGGTTGCCAGCATTGCAGCCTTCTCTTTTTCCGACTTTCTCTGGGGACGGATCATAAAGAAATACATGGCGCCGAAGATCACGGCGATGTAAATAATGGATCCAAAACCCATTCCGGCAGCAGACAGCATCATACCACTCATGTTTAAAAATCCTCCATTTATGAATTATAGAATTCCTGACGGCATTTTTTTCGTCATTGTCCTATATCATACAACAAACCTGTATGATTTTACAACTGTTTTTATTATTGATCGTTACGAGGGGATTTCAAGGGTTACAGTTCAGGCCCACCTGATTCTTGGAG
>CACYTU010000013.1 GCA_902777355.1 uncultured Lachnospiraceae bacterium
GATGACGCGGCCAGCACGGGGGCGTCGAGTTTCATTTTCCTGGCTTCTTCTCGAATATTCATGAGTTTCCTCCTGTGTAGTGGCAGGACAGCGACCCAGGGCTGTCCCGCTTTGTGTCCTATGACATGGCCTGCCTGATATATTGCTCCGCCCTGCGGCGGACACGGGCTGTCTCAAAAAACAGCATTTGCCATTTTTGTCATCTTTGTTATCAAAGTGATCAAAATGATTTCGTGATTTTAAAGCAATTTCAAAGCAGTTTCCAAAGTGATTTCAAATGGCGTTCATTTGTGATAGGTTCTGCCGTTCAGAATCATAAATCCCCGGTAAATCTGTTCCAGTATGAGTACTCTCGTGAGCAGATGGGTGAAAGTGAGGTCGGAAAGCTTCCAGCGCTCGTCGGCACGGGCTGTCAGCGATGCCCCCGGCCCCAGAGATCCGGCGATCACAAAGACAAGATCTCCGCCCCTTTGGCCGGATTTTTGCTGCCAGTCACCGAGCCTGCGGGCGAAATCCTCGCTGTTCCACATCCTGCCGTGCAGGTCCAGGAGAACTACCAGGTCGGTGCCGCGCAGTTTGGCGAGAACCCGTTCCGCCTCTATATCCTTGATGCGCTCTGACTCAGCCTCCCGCTCAGCGTGAATGTTTGATTCGTCCTTGACCTCCAGGATCTCCACTTTGGAAAAAGGAGAGATCCGTTTTGTGTATTCTGATGCCAGCGATACAAGCGCCTTGTCTTTCATCTTCCCGACACATACGATTTTAATCATTTTACCGCGAGTTTTAAATGCCTCCGTCAGATTTACAGGCCCTTTGCAAAGCCTGCAGGATACTACATCTTAACAAGAAGAGAACGGAATTGCAATCGAATGAGGAAAAAGCCAGGTCATGCCTCGGGAAATGAGCCGTAGATGTCGCCGGATCCGGCCATGCAGTTGACACTGCTGTCATGCCTCAGGAAATGAACCGTAGATGTCGTCGGATCCGGCCATGTAGTTGACACTGCTGTCATGCCTCAGGAAATGAACCGTAGATGTCGCTGGATCCGGTGATGTAGTTGACACTGCAGTCATAAAGCCTGGCCAGGCTGATGATCACACCCACAGGAGCGCGCCGGCGGTTCGACTCATAGTCCCGATAAGTGTTTACAGAAATGTTCAGTTTACAGGCGACGGCTCTTTTGGAGAGGCTGTTACATTCACGGAGTTTCCGGATTCTTTCGTAGTACTGCATAATTATGTCTTGGCATGGAGTCATTTTATGTTTGCGAACGCGGGATTCTATCCTCAAGTATAATATAATGATGTAAAGGTCAAAAGCCAGGAAAAGGCTCTGAGTCTCGTCAATATGCACATACAACCGCAGGACCATTGCGAGCGCCCTTAGTACCGCTGCCAGCGAGGATTGAGCGAGAGCGTGTCCAAGGTGTTTGTGCATATTGACGAGACGGATTATCTTTAACCACCTTTTGACCTTATCTTTAACCACCTTTTGACCCCGACATAATATAATCAGAGCGAAAAAAAGTATCTCCCACGGATGATATGGTGCAAAGGTCATAAGCCGTAGTAACCATCGGATAAGGGGTGTCGCAAAAATGAAATCTTAAGGGGCGAAAAATAAAGAGGGTTCTGCTATAATGGTCATATGCAGACACCTATAGATTTTGGAAAAGATTTTTTAAATAGATTATTTGATCAGAGGGACGCGGATGCCTGTAAGGCAATGCTGGCGGGAGATCTGGTGTGGATCACGCCGGAGAGCATGCATCATTTTCTCTCGGAAGGGGCAGTGCTCAAATTTCTGAGGAAACAGATCGCGGCAGCGGAAGAAGCCAGATATGTGGATCTGGTTTCGATCAAGAGCTCTCCGAGCGCGGATAATATAATGACGGTGGCATACGAGATCAATCTCATATCCAGGGAGGACGAAAGGCCACTCTATCTGCGGTGTTCCATGGCAATCTGCCGGAGAAGCAAGCGGCTTGAGATCACTTTTTTACATTTTTCAAAAAAATCCGAGCGTGACTCTACTGAGCAGATCCGTGACTTTGTCACGAATCTTCCTTGTGGTGTCATGATTCTCGCATGTCTGGACGGACGCCGCGAGGAGGCGATTTATTATAACGATTATTTCGCCCACAGGCTCAGGTACAGGCAGGAGGAATTCGCGAAAGCGATCCGGCGGAATCCCTTTTTTATGACTTCGGAAGAAGACAGGGACCGGATTCATGAAGAGATTGCCCGCGCGCGCAAAAACGGGGGCAGTATTGCCGCGAATATGCGTTTTTACCGCCGCGACGGAAACAGCTTTTATTACAGGATGAAGGGGGCGCCGGCCTATCAGGCCAACGGCGGCACCGTCTTTTATTGTGTCTTTCAGGAGACGACAGGCTTCCAGCTGAACGCCGACCGGCTTCAGGAGAGGCTGGACTCTGCGACGGAGATCGTCCGTCAGATTCCCGAGGGAATCTGCGGAATCGAATACATGCCGGGCAGCCGGACTCTGCGGACTTTATCCGGAGCAAAGGCGCCCGATCCGGATACTGATCCGGGAACTGAAGGGCAGAAGGGCGCAGACGCCCGCGCCGTGTCCCAGGCTCCTGGAAAGGACAGGGGGAAAACTGTCCCTGCTCCTGCCGGGGAAAAGAAGGCAGAGAAGGTGACAGACGCCACTCGTCCTCGCGCATTATCAGAAAAAACAGGCTCTGCGGAAGATTCCGGAGAGGCCGGCAGTGCCCGTGTATACAGAGAAAACAAAAACGCGAGGAAACGTCCGGAAAAAGACGCGAGAGTTATTTTTACAAGCAGAAATATACCTTCCCTTTTCGGAATCTCAAACAGTGCTTACACCAGAAACATTCTTGAGGATCCTTTTTACGGACTGGAAATGACCAGCATTACGCGTGAGCGTATCCTGTCATCCTATCTTTTCAATCCTGAGAAGACAAACACCGGAAAGCCTGTTTCCTGTGGAATCTTCCGCCTTCAGAAGCCGGAAGGAAAATCACTCCGCGTGGAACTGGTGACACGGCGTGTACAGGAAAAGGACGGCACGATGAGGCTGTATCTTTTCTATTATGACCGCGAAGAACAGCAGCAGGATCTGGAAAAGCGCATTGACCGCGCCATGAAAATGGGGCGCGCGGGCCAGGACCAGCTGAGGAAAGATCTGCAGAAAGCAAAGGAAGGATCGGCCAGGAAGCAGAATGAGCTGAAAAGTGAACTCAAGGCTGCACAGGAGAAGCACAGCCGGGAACTCGCCCGCATTGAGGATCAGCTGCTGGAAGAAAAGAACAGGTGCGTGCTGATGTCGCGCCAGCTCGAGGATGCCAGAGCCACCCAGAAACAGATGGCGGAGGAACTGCAGAAGTCGGAAGCGGATGCTTCCAGAAGGATACGCAATTACCAGGCGGGTGCGGACAGGAAAGTTGAGGAGGCCAGGGCGGCTGCCGGAAAGGCCCGGGAGCAGGCGGACCAGAAGGTCCGTGAGGCCAGGACTGCGGCGGAGCAGGAAACCCAAAGAGCCAGACAGGCGCGGCAGGAAGCGGAAGAAATGATCCGCGGGGCAAAGGCCGCCGCGGAGGAGGAAATAGGCAGGGCGCGCCGGGAGGCCGGCGAGATGGTCCGCGGAGCCCGGGAGGCGGCTGAGAAAGAGGTTCGCCGGGCTTCGGACGGAAGGAGCCTTCTGGAGGAACAGCTCCGTGAAGCACAGGACAGAAACCGGATCCTGGAAGCCCAGCTCAAGAGCGAAAAGGCACGCCGGCGCCTGCTTGAAGAACAGATCAGGAATGGCGGCAAGCCCATACCGGAACTGCTGCGGGAAGACGCGGAGAGAAAGAAGGATGATCCGGCGGGACTCGCCGGGATGGCCGGAACGATTGCGGCAATCGGGACTGCTGCCGGTGCCGTCTCCCTTGCAGGCGGGGCCGGGGCAAGGGCAGGGGCTGATTGCCCTGCCGGCGGTACAGGGACAAGGTCCGGGGGTGATTCTTCCGCCGGCAGAGCCGGAACAACGGCAGAAGCAATGCCTCCCGCAGGCGGAACCGGGACAGCGAATGCGTCCCCTTATACCGGACAAAAAGAGAGCCGGGAATACAGGAGACCGGAGCCCCAAAGACAGGAATCCCGGCCGGGAGACTGGATGACTCTGGAACAGCCGCTGACAGTTTTTTCATCAATAGATCCCGAGCAGTATAATAATGAGGACAGGGGAATCATCTCCAAGTCTTCTCTGACCGCGGGCGGAAAGGACCTGACGCCCGGAAAGGAATTTACATCGCAGGCGGTTTTCCGACCGGGGAAGAAGGCCGGATATCCGGGAAACGGGGCCGGATTTGCCGCAGATGAATCCGGATATCCGGAAGGAGCCGCCGGGGCTGCCGCAGATACATCCGGACATCCGGAAAGCACAGCCGGGGCTGCTGCAGATACATCCGGATATCCGGAAGGAGCCGCCGGGGCTGCCGCAGATAAATCCGGACATCCAAAAGGAGCCGCCGGGCCTGCAGGAGACAAAAACGGGTTTGTGAGTAATACCGAAAAGACGATGCAGAGCGGCGGACCGGTCCTGAGGGAATCTTTTTCCGGGGAGCGGAATTCTGCAGGAAAACTTACCCCTGAGGAGGAGAGCGGATACGCGGAAAAGAGACTCCGCGCCCGGGAGTATGACCGGGCAAAGGGACGTCTGACCAGCCTCATGGAAAAAGCGGATGTATTTCTCCGCAGCCGGGAACAGGAGAAACAGGAGAAAAGCATCGGTGAAAAGAAGACCGGACCGGGATTTTCGGTGTCCTGCAGCCGGGAGAATATAGGAAGCCTTATGAACGATTTTCTGGAGGCGGCCTCTCCCCTGGAGCAGCTGCTGCGTGAGAATTCCTTCTCCCCGGAGGAATGCCTTCGCAATGTGCTGATCTATGAGGGCATAGAATGCGGGAAGAAGGGAATCACCCTCCGCGCCTGCCGTGACAGCAGGCTTCCGGAGACGGTTGAAGGCTTCGGTGGAATCCTGCAGAGGGCACTCTGTGAACTGCTGGAGCAGGCTATTACCCGCACACACGAGGGCGGTACGATCACTGTTCACAGCAGGGCGGACCGGCCTTCAGGGGGATTTGTCAACATCTATTTCCGTATCGATGATAACGGAGAGAAAATATCGGAAAAAGAAATGCAGACTCTCTTTGAGTCCCGGACTTCCGGGGGGACGGACAGTCCGTTCCGTTCCGGTCTGTTTTCCGCCCGTGAAGCAGCTACACTTATGGGCGGGAGCATCCACGCCCGCAGCGGCAGCTCGGGGAGCCGTTTTACCATGGCGGTGACTCTGCGGGTCCATGAGCCCGGGTAACCCCTGTCAACCATGATGGAGATCAACAGCTTCGACCTGGAGGAAAAAATGAGTAAAAGTGAAAATAAGCGCGCCGAAGAAGAGCGCACAGAAGCTAAGAAGAAAAACAGCCTGGGCGGACAGATCCGGGAAGCTGCCGGTTTTATGATGTTTGCCGGTGCGTGTGTCGGGGCAGGAACTCTGGTCGGAGCTGCAAATTATTTTTATAAGAAAATTTTTGTGCCCAAAAAGTACAAAGAGAGTAAATATATGGAAATATTCGGCGGTGAATATGCTGACGGGCGCAGCTGGGTGACCGGTCATCCCGCGAGGGAGCATATTTATATCCGCTCGGAGGACGGACTTCAGCTGCACGCGAATCTGATTCCGTCCGATAATCCCGATTGTCACCGCTATGCCGTCTGTGTACACGACTACGCTTCGTCATCCGCCAATATGGGGATCTACGCACGCGTTTATCACGACAGATACGGGATGAATACTCTGCTTCCCGATCTGCGGGGCTATGGTCTGAGTGACGGAGACTATGTCGGTATGGGATATCACGACAGCCGCGATCTTCTGAGCTGGCTGGACTGGATCCTGCAGAAAGATCCGGACGCGCAGATCGTCCTGCACGGCATTTCCATGGGCGCCGCAGCGATTCTGATGGCAACAGGACTTTCACTGCCTTCACAGGTCAGGGCTGCTGTCTCGGACTCCTCCTACGCTTCGCTGGGGGAGATGATCAGGCTTGCGCTTAAGAAACAGACAAATCCGAATATTCCGTCTTCGGTGATGCTGGAGTCCCTTCGCGCAGTTGTGCTTGTACGGGCAGGCTATGACATTTGCAAAGTCTCGCCTGTTGAGTCGGTGACGCGCTCCAGGACCCCCACGCTTTTCATTCACGGACAGGCTGACAAGAGTGTCCCTCAGGAGATGATGCCCCGTCTGTACAAAGCTGCCTCCTGCGCCAAGTCATTTCTCTGGATTCCAGGAGCGGAACATGTACAGGCTGTCAATGTGGATCCCGAGACATACTGGGCACGTGTAGAGCGCTTTATCCACGCTCAGGATATGGAGTTTTCGGAGTAAGGGACAGGCAGTGATCTGCGGACAGAGCTGCAAGATCAGCTGCCGGACAGCATGCCTGTTGAAAAGTCCGGAAGAATAAAAAACCCGTATTTCCGCAGAGTAACATCAGAGATGGTACTGTGGAAATACGGGTTCTTTTTATGATGAGACCTGCGTTATGTATTTTCCGCCTTGCGGCGGACGCGGGCCGGTCGGAGGGGAGAGGGCGTCGTGGCCGCCTCTGCCCTATTGCCATAATCTGTGTGATGCAGTGCAGTGCTGTGCCGCTGCCCTGTTTTTGTCAGTTGTCTTTGCGCAGCATCACGGTCTTCAGCTGTCCTTGCGCAGCATCACGGCCTTCAGCTGTCCTTGCGCAGCATCACATGTCGTCCGTTGACCTGGACCGACGGAATCATCCGGTTGAGATAGACGGAAAAGCGGGTCACACCGCTCTGACGGATGGTGGCCTCAAGCTTGTCGTTAATCTCTTCGAGTTCTTTTTTGAGTGTAGTGATGTACATGTCATCTGTATGGTGATTTTCAAAAATGCGGAGGATCTGACTCTCGATGTCGGAGTCCGGGGAACTGCTCAGGGACACCCAGACTGCGTTATCGCGGTTTTCAACCACCAGAGAGGGCAGGTCCTTGAGAAACTCGGAAAGCTTGCTGTAGTGATAATTGCGGATATCGAAATCCGGGAAGATCTTGACCAGGCGGGAGCCGATTTCTCCCAGGCCGGTCTCTTTGCCCTCCGCGCTGTTGTCTTCGATCATTTTCACGATCGTAGCCTCAATGGTCTCGGGAGGAGTGAAGAGCTCCTCGTCGTCCCCATCCTGATCGCTGCCGTATCCGTAGCTGTTCTCGCCCAGATATGAGTCCGGACTCTCTGCGTAGGGAGAATAGGAAGATGCCGAATCCGAAGAGGAAGCGGACTGCCCTGACTTACGCTTTCTGGAACCGCTGTCGGAACCATAGGATGAGGAAGAACCGGAACCATAGCCCGAAGCAGAGCCGGATCCGCTGCTTCTGCCTCCTGTGTTTCCGGAGAGGCCGGGCGTGTTGTAGTAGTTTACAGGCGCGGGAAGCTGTGCGTTCTTTTTCCGGGAACTGCGTGTCCTTTTGCCGGAGGAAGTGTCATCGTCGTCACTGTCGTTTCCATTGATGACATCGAGGAAGAAAAAGCGCTCACAGGAGACACGGAATGACTCCGGAGTCTTTTTTTCGCCCATTCCGATGACTACCTTGCCGGCCTCGCGCAGGCGCGTGGCCAGTTTGTTGAAATCACCGTCGCTTGAGACGATGCAGAATCCCTGAACATCTCCGGTGTACAGGATATCCATAGCATCGATGATCAGACCTATGTCGGAGGCGTTCTTGCCGGGGGTATTATTGGGCTGCATGACCGGAGTCAGGGAATAGCCCGAAGCCCGGTTCAGCCAGGAATGCAGTCTGTCCTGGGACCAGTCTCCGTACATGCGGCGCACTGTTATTTTTCCGTATTTTGACAATTCGCTCAGGATTCCGGGAATGTATCTTGAACTGACGTTGTCGGCGTCGATGAGCATGGCGATATTGATGTCGTCCATAGGTTTACGGTCCTTTCGCTTGCTGTTTACGGTTTCTATTTTTCCTTCCTGCACCGCTCCGGTATAAGCTTAAGCCGGTCCCATCGGAGAAAATTCCGGCAGGCAGGAATTTGTATTAATACGAATACATATTCTGCCGGTCAGGATGTAAAGCAAAAGATCAAGTTGAAATAAAAGTACCTTTTCGTTATGATTATACGGTATGCATTTTTTGCGGCCGGATCTGAAGCCCGGTCTGAAGCCGGAGAGACAGATTCTTTTATATTCTTTTGTATTATAAAACAAATGCCGGGGGGATGACAGGGAAAAATGCATTTCGCCGATATGAACGACGAGCAGGCGATACTTTCCAGACCGGTACGAAACCCGGGGTGTTTTCGGGCGCTTTAGCGGGAAAACCCGGGTTTTTACAGCGAAAATCGCGCTCTCAAGCGAATTGGAAAGCGATTTTCGCCCGTTGCTGTTTTCGCCCTCGACAGGTCGTGAACAGTAAGGGGCAGGCAATGCGAAAGTACCTGTCCCGGGGGCGGTCATTGAAAGTGAATAACCCGAAAGGAGAGAACAATATCATGAGCAACGAAAACACACCCAAGTCAAATACCGGAAAGATGGCGCCTCCGCAGCCCAACTTCAAGATCGATCCAAATCCGGGTACCCATGTGAAAAAGATGATCGCGGTCGTCAGCGGAAAGGGCGGCGTCGGTAAATCCTCCGTCACCGCGATGAGCGCTCTGTGGACCGCGAGGCATGGTCATTCCGTGGCCATCATGGATGCGGATATCACGGGTCCCAGTATTCCCAGAATGTTCGGCGTGGGTCCCTATGACCTGACGGCAAATGACACCACCATCTTCCCCGCTCAGTCGGTCACAGGAATCAAGGTGATGTCCATGAATCTTCTGATGGAACAGGAAGATCAGCCCGTTATTTGGCGCGGTCCCGTCATCGCCGGCGCGCTCAAGCAGTTCTGGACAGACGTCGCCTGGGGCGATGTGGACTATATGTTTGTCGATATGCCTCCCGGAACCGGAGATGTACCGCTCACAGTGTTCCAGGCACTGCCCGTGGACGGGATCCTCATTGTCACGACACCTCAGGATCTGGTCAGCATGATCGTCCGCAAGGCTGTCAGCATGGCAAAGCTGATGGAGGTTCCGATCCTTGGCATCATTGAAAATATGAGCTATGTCAAATGTCCTCACTGCGGAGAGGAAATCCACATCTTTGGCAGCAGCCACATCGATGAGACCGCTGCGGCGGAAGGGATTCCGGTGATCGCCCGCATCCCGATCGACTCCTCTATGACGGCTGCATGCGATTCAGGAAAGATCGAATACTATGACGGAGACTTCATGAGCGGCCTTGGAAAGGTGCTTCCTGAGATCTGATCTGTGATTAAAGTGCTGTGAGAGCGCGGGACGCGCAAAGCAGCGCCCGGCTTTAATCCGTATTTGTGATCATGAAGCCATGGCCAAAAGAAGGAAACAGCATACAGAGCCATGGCCAAAAGAAGGAAACAGCATACAGAGCCATGGCCAGAAGCAGGAAACCGCATACAGAAATGTAAATACAGAGCGGCGGAGAATGATCGATAAAAAATCAGACTCCGCCGCGTTTTTTTGTTTTATCGTTTTTCCCTTCTTTTGCCGCCTCTGTTTTTCTCCCAGAGTATATAGAGACCTTTCAGGAGCAGATCAGGATCCATGATAATGTTGTGCCTGCAGTGGGAGCAGATTGTCCCGGCCAGTCCTCCGGTCGCTACAATACTCCATTCATCGTCGCCTGTGGCCTGAAGGGATTCCGTGAAGCGGTCCAGCACACCGTCGATCGCACCGGCAGCGCCGAAGATAATGCCGGCCTTCATGCACTCGATCGTGTTGGTCGCGATGACTTTGTTGGGCGGTGTGATCTCGATCTTGGGCAGAAGAGAGGTGCCCTGTGTCAGGGCGTCCATTGAAAGTGACACGCCCGGAATGATCGCGCCTCCTATGTAGCGCCCTTTCTGGTCGACAACGGTCACTGTGGTCGCGGTGCCCATATCGATGATGATGCAGGGGAGGGGATAGTGCTCCTTGGCGGCGACAGCGGTGGCAACAAGGTCCGCAGCGATCGTACCGGGATCGTCCAGCATGATCGGCAGTCCCGTCCTGATGCCGGCACCAACCACCAGGGCATCGATTCCCGTGATGTATTTGACAGCCCTCCTGAGCACATGAGTGAGAGGGGGGACGACGGATGAGATCACGGCGCCTTCCACATTTTTAAGATCGATGCCGCCCATTTCCAGAATGAGCTTCATGCCGGCGGCATATTCATGCTCTGTTTTATGTGGATTGGTCTCGATCCTCATGATCTGGAGAATCTCTCCCTCGGAACTGATACATCCGATGACAGTGTGTGTGTTTCCTGTGTCTATTGCAAGAATCATGAGAGCCTCCTCCCTGCTCATAACTGCGCGTGACTGAAAGCGGGGCTCCACCCGCCTCTGAAAATACCGGAAGCAAAGGTCGTCCCACATCTGAAAAATTGAAAAGGAGTTCCTCCCGCTTCTGAAAAAAACGAATGTGGAGGCAATCCCGCCTCAGATAAAATGATGAAAGATGTCCCCGGCGGCCGCGTATATCAACGGATTCTCTCATAATTTGCTCTGAATACCGGCCGGACAGCACGAGACCGCCCTCCTCCCGGAACCGGGGACGCTCCATTTATTTTATTGCCTGCAATGCTTAATTGCAAGCTGCAGCAGGGAGAACGTCGCATGACGTTTCCCCTCAGTTACAGCATGCTGGAAATAAGGCGCCTTTTGTGCATCACTGCTGTTTCGGCGGGACGCTCCCGCTCCGTGAAAAACGCATTCCAATGCGCTTGAGCGCGCGATTTTTGCCGTAAAACCCGGGTTTTGTGCCGGTCTGAAAAGTAACGAAGTCTTTCCTGCGAAGCATTTTCCGACAGATGGCATTTATCCGACCTGCGTTCTTATGCTATTATTAAAAGCAGCCGGAATTAAAGACCTGCCATAAAAACCAGTATTAAAAACCGGAATTAAAGACCTGTCATTACAGATCAGATATTACAGAACAGAGGAGAGATTTTGATTCGCCTATGAAATATGATTTTACATCCATTCTGGACCGGCGCGGGCACGACGCGCTGGCAGTAGACGCGCTTGGAAAACTAAGCGGCTTTGCACCCGAGGCTCCCGAAGAGGGCTTTGACGCGATCCCCATGTGGGTCGCTGATATGAATTTCCCTGTGTGTCCGGCAATTACCGATGCCATCATTGGGAGGGCCTCCCATCCTGCCTTCGGGTATTACAGCCCCCGCAAAGAATATTTCGATTCCATCATTCGCTGGCAGGAGACCCGCCACGGCCTGGAGGGGCTTATTCCCGAGTATATCGGCTATGAAAACGGGGTGCTGGGTGGTCTGGTCAGTGCTCTCAATGTTCTTTGCCCGCGTGGGGACAAGGTGCTTCTGCACTCGCCGACCTATATCGGATTTACCAATACGATTCAAAATAACGGCTATCAGATCATTCACAGTCCTCTGGTACAGGATCAGGACGGAATATGGCGCATGGATTATGAGGACATGGAGGAAAAAATACGCGCAGGGAATATTCATACGGCGGTTTTCTGTTCGCCTCACAATCCCTGCGGCCGTGTCTGGGAGCGGGATGAGCTCGAAAAGGCATACGCCCTCTTTCGAAAATACGACGTCTATGTCATCAGCGACGAGATCTGGTCCGACATTATCCTGAAAGGACACACACACATCCCGGCACTGAGCCTGGGCGGGGATGCCCGCAGGAGAACCGTGGCCCTCTATGCGCCTTCAAAGACCTTTAATCTGGCGGGACTGATCGGGAGCTACCATATCATATATGACAAATGGCTGCGGGACAGGGTGCGCAGGCAGTCATCACTCTGTCATTACAATGATATGAATGTCCTGTCCATGCATGCGCTGATCGGGGCCTACAGCCCTGAGGGCATGGAATGGGTGGATCAGCTGTGCGGCGTTCTGACAGGAAATGTGCGGCTGGCTGTTGACTATTTCAGAACTCATTTTGAAGGTGTGTCACTGGCGGAGCCCGAGGGAACTTACATGCTCTTCCCGGACTGCTCCCAATGGTGCCGTGACCATCACAAGACATTAGAGGAACTCGAGAGCATGTGCTGGCGCGTGGGCGTCTCTCTCCAGGACGGCAGAATGTTTAATGGTCCCTGGAACCTCCGCGTCAACCTTGCCCTGCCGCGGACCCGCGTGCAGGAGGCCCTGGAGAGACTGGACAAATACGTGTTTAATGCCTGAGAGCTTTGGATTTTTATCAAAAAGTTCTGTGGCAGCGCTGCATTTAAGAGCAGCAGTGAAGCGCGGCATTTTAGCAAGGCATTTAAGCGCATCAGTAAAGAGGAGCAAAAAAGCGCAGTGTCAAAAAGGAGAAGAGATGGGTCAGAAGGAATTGAAGAAATTTCGGATTCACGAGAGCGTTTTTCGGGCTGAGGGGAGCAGGATCCTCAGGAAAGTCTCAATAGGTGAGAAGAGCAGTGTCTGGTTTAATGCGGTAGTGCGCGGAGACGAAGGCGCGATCCGGATCGGAAAGCGCACCAATGTTCAGGACAGTGTGATAATCCACTCGGGAGATAACCATGCGGTCGAAATAGGTGACGATGTGACGATAGGCCACGGCGCCATTGTCCATGGGTGCACGATTGGAAACTGCACGCTGATTGGTATGGGGTCTGTCATTATGACCGGAGCAGTGATCGGTGAGCACTGTATAGTAGGAGCGGGATCCCTCATAGTCGGAGGAACAGTCGTTCCCGACCGCAGCCTTATTATGGGCAGACCCGCGAAAGTTGTCAGGCAGATCAGGGAGGAGGAGATCGGAGTCATCCAGGAAAACGCTGACAAGTATGTGGAACTGGCCGCGGAATATATCGCGGACGGAATGTCTGTCTGAGGATGGCTAAGTCCCTGCCGGGAGAACGCAAAAGGCGAGGGCCGGGATTCTGCCGGGGAAAATGGAAAAAGGCAAATGCATGGACCCTGCCGGGAGAACGCAAAAAGGCGAGGGCCGGGATTTGGCCGGGGAAAATGGAAAAAGGCGAATGCATGGACCCTGCCGGGAGAACGCAAAAAGGCGAAGACCGGGATTTGGCCGGCAGGGATTGATAAAAGGACGGAATCGGAATCAGCAGTGCTGTCTGACCGGGCACTCTGAGCGCTGACAGGAGGGGAAGATTATGAACTATGATGTGATCATCATCGGTGCGGGACCGGGAGGTATTTTTTCTGCCTACCAGCTGATGAAAAAAAGGCCTGATCTGAAGGTTGGCGTCTTCGAGGGCGGAAACGAACTGGCCGGGAGACACTGTCCTATAGATGGTGTGAAAATAAAGACCTGCGTCGGCTGCAAGATTTGTTCGATCATGTCCGGCTTCGGCGGTGCCGGTGCCTTCAGTGACGGCAAATACAATATCACCAACGATTTCGGAGGTACACTCTACCAGTACATCGGCAGGGAAAAGGCGATTGAACTGATGGAGTATGTGGATTCCATCAACCTCTCGCATGGAGGAGAGGGAACGAAGCTCTATACCACGGCAGGAACAAGACTCAAAAAGACCTGTATCGAGAACAAGCTGCAGCTCCTTGACGCGTCGGTCCGCCACCTGGGGACGGATATCAACTATGTGGTTCTGGAAAATCTGTATGAAGAGATGAAGGACCACATCGATTTTTACTTCCGCACTCCCGTGGATCACATCGAAATCACAGACCGGGATGACGGAAAAAAGGGATACCGCGTGTATTATGAAGAAGGCAGCGCGGAAGCGGATTACTGCATTGTCTCCGTGGGTCGGAGCGGCAGCAAATGGATGGAGAAAGTATGCCGCGAACTGGAGATTCCCACCAAGTCCAATCGGGTGGATATAGGGGTTCGTGTAGAACTGCCCGCAGTGGTCTTCTCAGATTTGACGGATGAACTCTACGAGAGCAAAATCGTCTACCGAACGGAAAAATTCGAGGACAGCGTCCGCACGTTCTGCATGAATCCCAATGGAATCGTTGTCAATGAGAACACCAACGGGATCGTTACGGTCAACGGACACAGTTTTGAGGATCCCGCCAGAAAGACAGAAAACACCAATTTCGCCCTTCTGGTCTCCAAACATTTCTCGGAGCCATTCAAGGACAGCAACGGCTACGGCGAGAGTATCGCCCGCCTGTCCAATATGCTGGGCGGAGGAGTCATCGTGCAGAGATTCGGGGACCTGGAGAGGGGACGCAGGAGCAACCCGGCCCGCATCGCGGAGAGCACGGTCCAGCCGACCCTGCAGGCGACGCCCGGCGACCTGAGCCTTGTTCTGCCCAAACGGATTCTGGACGGGATCATCGAGATGATCTATGCGCTCGACAAGATCGCTCCCGGCACAGCCAACAACGACACCCTGCTCTACGGCGTGGAAGTCAAATTCTATAATATGGAGGTGGCTCTCAGCTCAGATTTGGAGACAAATCACCCCGGTCTCTACGTGATCGGCGACGGCAGCGGCGTCACCCATTCCCTCTCCCACGCATCGGCCAGCGGCGTGTACGTCGCGGATCTGCTTGCGGAGAAAATCTGAAAGAACATCTGAAAGAAAAACCTGAAAGTAGAAAATCTGAAAGAATATCTGATAGAAAACCTGAAAGTAGAAAACCTGAAAGATTATCTGTTGGAAAACCTGAAAGTAGAAAATCTGAAAGATTATCTGACAGAAAAACCTGAAAGAATGTCTGAAAAGGGAGATGCCGGTGCCATGGCTTTGTCTGTGAGACATTAAAAAACTTCAGGCGGAAAGTTTTTTCCGGAAAAACAGGCCCCGGCTTGAACCGGGGCCTGTGTAATCTGTACGGGATTTGTGCGGAAGCCGCAAGGGCTTATCGCTTTTGTTCCGGGGACGGCGTCTGCTTCCTGAACCAGGGACCCTGAGAGTAGAAGCGGAGAGAGAGGAATGTTGCCACTGCCCAGCCCACAGGCCAGGCGCACCAGATTCCGGTGGAACCCAGCCGGGTCTGCGATAGGAAGAGCGCCAGGACGACGCGGAGGACCAGGTCGGTGAATGTGGCGATCATGAACTGAACCATTCTGCCCGTGCCCCTCAGGATTCCGTCCGCGACCAGCTTGGCTGAAATCACGAAATAGAAAGGCGCGATGATCCTCAGGAGCATGATTCCCGAGTGCATGGCTTCCTGAGAGGGATCTCCCATAAAGAAGAGCAGCAGCCACTTGCTGCAGACCACATACAGGAAGACCAGGGGCAGGGAGATGATCCAGACCATCTTCAGCCCGGCTCTGAAACCTGCGTGGATCCGGTCGGGCTTGTCTGCTCCGTAGTTCTGCGCCGCGTAGTTGGACATCCCGTTTCCAATAGTCGAGAAAGAAGTGATCACCAGGTTGTTCAGCTTGATGCCTGCTGAATATCCGGCCATGACACCGGGACCGAATCCGTTGATGGCGCTCTGGATCACGATATTGCCGATGGAGATAAAACTCTGCTGCAGGGTGCTGGGAACCGCGACTTTCAGGAATTTGCCGCAGATCTTTCCTGAAAACAGGGGAGCTTTTTTCACGGTTTTGACTGTCCGCAGTCTTTTGAAGACAAAAAACAGAGAGAGCAGGCAGCTTACTCCCTGGCAGATAAAGGTAGCCCAGGCCACTCCGGCAACTCCCATGTGAAGGCCGGCCACGAACCAGATGTCCATGGCGATATTGGAGCAGGATGAGGCGGCCAGGAAGAAAAAGGGCGTCCTGGAATCTCCCAGAGCAGAGAAGATGCCGTTGGAAATATTATAAAAAAAGACAAAAGGCAGTCCACGGATATAGATATCCAGGTAGAGGCGGGAGTCGGCGAAGACTTCCTGCGGCGTCCGGATCAGTTCCAGAAGCCTGCTGCAGAAGAGGTGGCCGCCCAGCATGAGAAGGGCGCAAAAAAGTCCGCTTGCGATCATGGAAGTGGAGACTGCGGTCTTCATGTCATCGTATTTTCCGGCCCCGAAGAAGGTGGACACGATCACTGAACACCCTATGTTACACCCGAACGCGAAAGCGATGAAGATCAGGGTGATCTCGTAGCTGTTGCCGACGGCAGCCAGGGCATTTTCCCCCGCGAATTTCCCTGCTACCAGACTGTCGGCTATGTTGTAGAGCTGTTGGAATATGATACTGCCGAAAAGGGGCATACAGAATTGCCATAATATTGTCTCGGGGTTCCCTGTTGTAAGATTTCTGTTCACTATGCACCTCAGTAAAGATTGACTGCTTAAAAGATTGAATATTTAACAGATTGACTGCTTAACAGACGATTGTTTTTTGAGCATTCCAATATTATACTTTTTTAGAACACAATTTAAAGAGATCAAGTGCCTGTTTTTCGGAACAGGAACCTGGTTTTTTTGTGCAAACAGACAGAAAAAACGATATTCTGAAAATCTCTGATTAGAATTTCGACATGTGCGGATGCGGCCGCCGGATTGGGCAGTCCCCGGAGGATGCTGAAATGAAATGTATTATCCCGGGGAGGGGTATTTCGGACCGGACAGCCATCAGAAGATACACAGGGAGGAGAATATCGGAGAAAACGGACAACGGCTTGAAAGAAGGGTACACATTTGAAAAAAGGATCGGAAAAAAAGAAGGTGAAAAGATCGTCTGCCTGCGCCGCCTTATGCGGGATCCTGCTGGCTGCTGTGCTGGCGGGGACAGGATGCAGTCAGGCGCAGACCACTCCGGCGGATCAGAACAGGGCAGGAGAAACAGCTGCCTCTGGAAAGACGGCCGCTGGAATCGCCGCGGAGACGGCGTCGACCGGAAAAACTGCCGGGGAAACCGCCGCGCAGACAGCCGCGACAGGAGAAACTGCTTCAGAGACTGCTGCCATCGGAGAGACAGCAGGAGAGGAGTTTTCGAAGCCGGGAGAGGAAAAGGAGTATAAAGGCCTGATCGTGATCGATCCGGGACACCAGCAGTACGGAAATTCGGATCAGGAGCCTGTCGGCCCCGGCGCGTCGCAGACAAAAGCCAAGGTGAGCTCTGGGACCAGCGGGGTGGCCTCGGGAGTTCCGGAGTATCAGCTGACTCTGGAAATCAGTCTGAAACTGCGGGATGAGCTCGAGGAAAGAGACTACAAAGTCATCATGTGCCGGGACACCAATGAGATTGATATCAGCAATTCGGAAAGGGCAGATATAGCCAATGACGCTGAAGCCGACGCCTTTGTACGCATTCACGCAAACGGATGCGGGGACCCGGGCAGAAGCGGTGCCATGACGATCTGTCAGACTCCGGGGAATGCTTATAACGGCCATCTCTATGAGAAATCCAGGGCACTGGCAGACTGCATACTGGATGCATATGTGCTCGCTACCGGGATTAATTATGAATATGTCTGGGAGACCGATTCAATGAGCGGGATCAACTGGAGTCAGGTCCCTGTGACGATTGTTGAGATGGGATACATGACCAACAGTGAGGAGGACCTCAACATGCAGGACTCCCAAATGCAGGAAAAAATGGTCGACGGCATAGCAGACGGAATTGACGCCTATATGGTTCAATATGGGCAGGAGAATGAAACAGAAGAAAATGAAACCGAAGAAGATAAAGCGGAAGAAAACGAAGCATTAGAAAACAAAGCAGAAGAAAATAAAGCGGAAGAAAACGAAGAATTAGAAAACGAAACCGAAGAAAATAAAGCGGAAGAAAACGAAGCATTAGAAAATGAAACAGAAGAAAATGAAGCAGTAGAAAATGAAAAAGAAGAAAATAAATCAGAAGAGAAGGATGCAGTAGAAAACGGATCAGAAGAAAATAAATTAGAAGAAAAGGAAGCAGGAGAAAGTACATATGAAAAATAATTGGAAAAAGACAGTGATTGCCTTGTGGACTACAGCCGCGGTCTGCCTGCTCTGCCTTCAGGGCTGCAGCGGGACACCAAACCTGGAGGAGCATGGTTCTGCTGCTGCCGATCAGGCAGGAGAGACAAAAGAAGAGAGCGCAGCGGAGGGAACAAACAAGGCTTCGGAGAAAGCTTCGGAGGAAGAGACTTCAAAGCAGGCAGCTGAGCTTACAGCCACCCCCGCTTCTGTGGAAGTTAATGAAGCTGAGGGAGAGGCAGCAGAAGCTTCGGGAACCAAACTGTCCCCTGCGATGAATGAACTGAAGGAAAAGATTGAAAAAGAATTCGCGGAAACAGACGGCCGCTGGTCCATGTATCTGTACAGGCTGGATGACGGAGAGGAATTCGGTGTCAACGAAAAGGACTCCATGATCTCAGCCAGTCTGATCAAGCTGTTCATTGCGGGCTGCTATTTTGAACAGATTGAGAAAGGCGAGATCGCGGATGATTATCCCAACCAGCTCTATACAATGATTTCCGAGAGCAACAATGATTCTACCAACACTCTGATCGATGTCCTCGGTATGGATACCATCAATGAGTTCATCCGGACACACGGATTTGAAGCCAGCTCGCTGAAACGTAAGATGCTGGAGAAAAACGGGAAGGAAAACTACACCTCTTCGGAGGACTGCGGCCGTGTGCTGCGAGAAGTTTATGAGGGTACCTATATCAACAAAGAAGCATCCGAAAGGATCATGGAAGCCCTGCGAGGACAGATTGCGAGAAACAGGGGCAAGATTCCTGCCGGAGTGCCGGAGGGGGTCGAAACAGCCAATAAGACCGGAGAGCTTTTTACAAACGATGAAAACGGGGTCTCGGTGGATGTGCAGAATGACGCGGCGATCATCTTCGAGAAAGGCCGCCCTTATGTCCTGGTTGTGATGACCGCGGTTCACTCGGTAGGAGAAGGGGAGATGCACAAGCGGATCGCAAATCTTTCATCAGAGGTCTATACATCAGTGTGCAGCGCGGAGTACGGCGGGATTGTCACCGCGGAAGACGGCCACGAAGTAGTGGCCGGCAGCACTGGCAGCACTGCAGATGAGAGCAGTGAAAAGGCCGGAGAGGCAATAAGCGAAGCGAGCAGCCAGGACGGCGACACAGAGGTCGTGCGCGAAGACAAGGCGGTCAGCCTCCCTATAAAAGCTGATGAAGCCCACTGAGAAAAACCGACCTCATTAAGCGGAAAGCCTGCTGAGAAGACTGACCTCATTAAGCGGAAAGCCCACTGAGAAAAATTGACCTCATTAAGCGGAAAGCCCGCTGAGAAAAACTGACAGCATCAGGCGGCAGGAATACATTCCCCTCATTTACCGCATAGAAACCGCATAAAAGGAAAAGACATTTGAGCTATTTTACTTTAAAGAACGGAGAAAAACTTTATTATGAGATTCATGGAACCGGGGAGAAGACCATTGTGATGCTCCACGGATGGACCACGACACATGATATCTATGAACCGGTCATACCTGAAATCAGCGAACATGCCAGATGTATTGTCTACGACCATAGGGGACACGGGAAAAGCAAAGAGGCAAACAGTGAACAAGTGACCATGGACACGCTGGCAAAGGATCTGCATGAAATCATCCTTGGGCTTGACCTGCACGACATCACCCTGCTCGGATGGTCTATGGGGGCCGGAGTCGTTTTGAATTACACCCGGCTTTTCGGCTGCGAAGAAATCGGCCGGATCATTTTGTGTGATATGACACCCAGGCAGATGAATGATGATGACTGGAAACTGGGACTGTACCAGGGACAATACACGAAGGAGGACATGGAGCGGGACAGCGGTGAGGAATTTTACAAGCTCTATTACAAATTCGCGACTGGTGCCATGCCCAAACTGAAGAAAATCCCGGAAATACTGCTCCGCCTGCCCCTGAAAAAAAAGCTGGATGAATGCGACACAGATGTGCTGCAGACCCTTTCCGCTTCCATGAAGGAAGAGGATTACAGGGATTGTGTCGGGCAGATTACAGCCCCCCTTCATTACTTTTACGCAGTGCCGGGTTCTCTGTTCTCCCCTGAGCTGGCAGGCTGGTATGAAGAACATGTCAAGTCTCCCTTCAGCGCGGTTGTTTTTGAGAACTGCACCCATATGATGATTGAAGACCAGCCCGAAAAGTTCACGGAAGAGGTCATCAAAGTGCTGGACCAGGCATGATCCTGTTGCCCCGGACCAGGGAACGACCTGCTCTCTGCAGGAAAAATCTGCCGGCCAGGCATGATCCTGCTGTCCCGGACCAGGGAACGACCTGCTCTCTGCAGGAAAAATCTGCCGGCCAGGCATGATTCTGTTGCCCCGGAACAGAACATAACCTGCCTGAGCGCCGGCCTGCTCCGGTCTGACGGCGGCTGCTGATAAAATGCATTGAAAAAAGGAGAAAAAAATGCTCAAGATGATATCCTGGAATGTGGATTCCCTGAATGCCGCCCTGACCTCGACGTCTCCCAGAGCCCAACTGTCCAGAGATGTGCTCAAGACCATTCAATATGAAGATGCCGACCTGATTGCGATTCAGGAGACCAAACTGCCCGCCTCAGGACCGGCAAAAAAACATAAAGAGGCTCTGGCGGAGTATTTTCCGGGCTATCACGCCGAATGGGTCAGCTCGGAACCGCCTGCCAGAAAAGGCTATGCGGGAACCATGGTCCTCTATAAAGACGGAATGAAGGTCGAGAGGATCATTCCCAGGATCGGAGCACCTGCTCCCATGGATGATGAGGGAAGAATACTTGTCCTTGAGGGCGAAGACTTTTATTTTGTGAATGTGTATACGCCGAATGCGGGAGACGGACTCAGGAGACTGAGCGAGCGGCAGGAATGGGATAAGCTCTATGCGGATTATCTGGCGGAACTGGACCGGAAAAAGCCTGTGATCGCATGCGGCGACTTCAATGTGGCGCACAGGGAAATCGATCTCGCCCACCCGGAGAGCAATCATATGTCCGCGGGCTTTACGGATGAGGAGAGGGAAGGCTTCTCCAACCTGCTGAGCAGGGGATTTACTGATACTTTCAGATATATCCACGGAGATGTGAAGGATGTCTACTCCTGGTGGGCCCAGAGGATCCGGACCAGCAAGATCAACAACTCCGGATGGAGAATCGATTATTTCCTGGTCAGCGACCGGATCAGGGACAGGGTCAAAAGATCAGAGATGATCGACTCAGGGCCCAGGCAGGATCACACACCGATCATGCTGGAAATTGATTTTTAATAATGACGTGCTTTCTGTGTACGCCATTTATACAGCAGCCGGCATTTGAGCCGGTTTAGCGCTGCTTATGACGCAACCGTCACGCTCGGTTTCGGGTGTGGCGGTTATGCTGCGTTTAGAGGGCTTTTTCTCTTCGCAAAAGCCCGGATGACAGATGCCTTTCAACACAGCTTTTCACTTTGGAAGAAATCTCAAAACAGCTCCTCAGGGCTGATGTAGTGTGGCCGGTATGCCTCCCGAGAGATTCTGTATTCTTCTTGCACGGTCTTTTTTTGCAGGGTTTACGTATTGTTAATATTCACGCAGTATTTTTCGGAAACAGTGTCTATTTTTTTACGGGAAAAAATATATAATATATAACATGAGACTTTCACGCATATATATTCGCGCATATGAATACTGTCATTGAAAAAGTCCAGTTAATTGTCGAATGTTTTACTAGTTAAAGCCTGCACACAAAAACTAGTTGTTTTTGAGGCAATTTTCAGAATGAATAAAAAAATCGGAGTTTACACAAGAAAGAAATTTCATAAAAAACGCTGGCGGCAGTTCGCCTTCATGATGGCATGCATTGTGGTATTCTGCACTACGTATGCCCTTCTTCTTCCTGCGGTCACACTCGAAAAGAAGGCCGCGTGCGGCCTTGAAGAACATCAGCATGAAGAAAGCTGTTATGAAGACCGTTTGGTCTGCGGACAGGAGGAGAGCGGGGAACACCGGCATTCAGATATCTGCTACCGGAAGGTATTGGCATGCGGAAAAGAAGTTCACGTACATTCTGCTGACTGCTTTCAGGACAAGTTCCTGGAAGGAGCAATGGACGGAGACTTCCTGGCAGATTATACCGGGGAAGACGCCGGGACATCTCTTTTGGAAGCGGCGGCGGACGCCGGGGAAGAGACCGGAACATCTCTTTTGGAAGAGAAGGAGGACGCCGGGGATACAGCTGTGAATGAACAGGCAGCTGACTCAGCCCTGGATTTAGAAGCAGAGGAAGCCGAAGAAACTGCCGGAGAAGCTCAAACCCTGTCGGAAGAGATTGCCGTCGGAGAAGTCGGATCAGATGAAGAGCACTCCGCGGGGGAAGCCGAAGCAGCAGAGAACCAGTTCTCTGAAGAGGAGGGCTTCGAAGCAGGGGAGAACCTGACGGAAGAGACGGAAGAGACTGTCAGCGGGGAAACCGGATCAGTTGAAGAGAACCCCGCAGGACAAACCGGATCAGTTAAAGAGAACTCCTCAGAGGAAAGTGAAACGGCACAGGAACAGTCCTCTGCGGAGGAAGCTGCCGCAGAAGCGGAAACCCCGTCGGAAGAAACACTTGGCGAAACTATCGGCGAGAACGCCGGTGCGACAACAGAACAGACGACACCGGACGAAATGGCGGTAAATGAGGCTGCGCCCGTACAGGGAGTTGCAGCCGATTTGGCATGCCAGGGACAGGACTATGAAGTGACTGTCACTGCCGGAGAAGAAGCAGGCATCCCCGAGGGTGCCTCCCTTAGTGTATCCGAAATTATGCCTGAGACGTCCGCAGACAATACAGACACAGATAATAATACTGACACAGAGCTGACATACGAGGAATATGCATCCCGGACAGAAGAGGCTCTGGGTCTGGAGAAAGCTTCTGATTTCAATATCCGGCTTTTTGATATCAAAATTGTCGATGCTTATGGAGAAAAGATCAAGATTCAGGCCCCTGTGGACGTGAAAATCCAGCTGACCGATCAGGAAGGCAGCAATGTTTCGAATGCTCAGGTCGTGCACTTTGCGGATGAAACGAATGAAACAGACATCGCAGAGGGAACGAACGGAACAGAGAAAACAGATACCGAAACTCTTTCTGAACCTGCAGAAAAAACTTCAACGACCCCTTCGAGAAATGCTGCAGCAGGTAAAGCTAAAAAGATCAAAAAGGCTGCGAAAGCTAAAAAAGAGAAAAAATGCGATGTAATCCAGGATGTGACTGTCGAAGCCGGAATGCTGCCGGAAGACGGGACCTCCCTCTCCTTTGTAACGGAAGGATTTTCAGTCTTTGCGGTTGTCAGGACAACAATCGAGAAGACTGTCCTGGCCAGCGATGGACATAACTATCGCATTACTGCGACCTATGGAGCCGAAACAGGCATTCCGGATGAGGCAGATCTCAGCGTAGAGGAGATTACAGAAGACTCCTCTGTTTATAATGAATATGCGTCAAAGACTGAGAAAGCACTTGGCAGGGAAGAGGGGAGTGCAGGGTACATTCGGCTGTTTGATATTAAGATTGTTGATGAAAAGGGCGAAAAGATTCAGCCTAAGGAAGGTAGTACCGTTGATGTGAAAATCGAACTGGCAGACGCTCAGAGCGCCGGCCTCAATGTCGTACATTTTTCCGACGGGGCCGAGAACGGAGATGTGGTGGAGGCTTCCATCCGTGACGCCGATGACGGGAAGACTGTTAGCTTTGTGGCAGACGGATTCTCGATTTATGCAATCACAGACGAGCCGGGTGAAAACGCCCGGATTGGTTATCGCTTCTGGTACAATGACGGCACTCAGAACGTTCTGCTGTCAACTCAGTATTTCCGGTATAAGGATGTGCATCCAAGCGAAGGGACCGCCTTGACGATCAACGAACCCAGTATTCCGAACATTGACAGCACAACCTGGAATCGTATTTTCAGAGGCTGGAGCAAGACAACCTTTAATGACAATGACAGCAACCTGATTACAGTGGAAACACTTAATACCGAGTTGAATGGACTGGCGGAAAACGACTATACAGAAGGCACATTCGTTGATCTTTTCGCAAACCTTAAAGATGTATATTACGTAACTTACGTGGATGTGAATCCCAACAATATTCTTGCCACAGAAATTGTCCCTAAGGCAGAGTCAGGTAATACCACATTTAATATTAAACCGGAATCTGAACTGCGCCCTACGATCGACTCTGATACAGTTCTTCAGGGTTGGTATGACATAAACATTCCCGATACAGTGTATCTCCCTAATCAGGGAAATGTTGTTGTCGATAAAAATATCACACTGTACCCGAAAATTGAAGGAGGATACTGGCTAATCTTCGATGACAATGACCTTGTGGATGACGGCAATGGCAATATGGTCAGCGGCGGCGCAAGCTTTACTCCCCCCGCGTTTTATTTGGATGAAGCGACACAGGAGCCTGACAAACCTGTATGGGCGGGATATGAATTTGGCGGCTGGTATACTGACCGGGAATGCACAACGCCGTTTACATTCGGTGAAAACCTTTCCCATGACACTACTGTTTATGCAAAGTGGATCCCTTCGGCATCGCAATACCGTGTGATATATTGGAAACAACGAACGACAGATACATATGATGCTGCTGAATCAGATAAAACATATGATTATGCGGGAAGCCGATTAGTTGATACAGGCGTGGTTACTGGCCAAGTGGTAACATTATCAAATTCTGATACCAGGGTATATGGTGCAGGAGGAAGTTCGGGTGAATCCGATCAGGAGTATTTCACCTATAATGCGGCTAAAACAGATCAGTCTATTACCGTAAAAGCTGATGGAAGTTCCGTTTTGAACGTTTACTATGACCGACAGGTTATAACGATTAATTTTACCGGAAATCTATATCATTATGAGGAGACTGACTCGACAACTGGTGAGCTGTACGCATATGTTAATGGTGAGTATGTAAGGGTCTATTTTGACGATGAAGGGAATCCTTATACTATTTCCACCGAAACGGTTACAAATCATTTAACCTACACGGGCACTCGTTATTACGCGGTTAATAATGACAATGATAATGATCCTGAAAAGTATTTTTTATATAATAATATCATGACTCGAATATATCGTTCCGGTAGCCGCTGGTACAGGACATGGAATGGTGGCAATTCCTATTCTAACAGAGTTACTAATCCAGGCACGATCTATGCTGTAAGTAACAATAATACCGGTACTCAGTATACAGATCACGGAACAGTATTGATTTATGAAGACGGTGAATGGAAGTATGAAGATACGGAGACTGTAACCACAAATATTCCTTATACCGGCACTGTGTACAAATATGTTTCACAAAACGGGTTGACATTAAAGGGGCTTTATGGCCGTTCAATGTATCCCGGCGAATGGCCGACAGCAGTCAGTTATGGTAATGAACAATGGTGGCGATTTGCTAATAATAATGGCAGTAATACAACATTAAATGCTCCTTGGAATTCATATAGAATATCACCGGCAGCATCTTCAGCACAAATATTAAGTAGAACATGGAATCTAACGCAGACATCTAAGAGTACAGGTCAGAATATATATTATTATGGCGAAGATATAGAGGGAAATTATTCAATCCTGTTGGCTGAAACTGCACGTGGCAGTACTTCTAGCTTAACAGTAAATAGTGAGAAGTTTTACGGATATGAAACTGATTATTGGACATATGGCGTTGATGGTACGAAAAACTACCTAAATGGTGGTCAGACATCTATATCTACTTCATATTACAGCACCACAAGACCTCTCTATATTTATTACAGACGTGATAAATATTCACTGACATTTTATACAAACAATGGCAGCAATCAGGTAGATATTGTATCAAATGTTCCTTATGAAAAATCGCTTTCTTCGTACGCAAATCATAATGAGGGGCAGCGTAGCGGGTACTATTTCCTTGGTTGGTATTCTGATCCTAGTTGTACGGAAGTATTTGATTTTTCACAGACAATGCCTCACAACGAGGTTGCGGTCTACGGCAAGTGGAGACTGGAGCGTTTCCGAATTGTAATCGAACCGGGAGCAAACAATGTGTATATGGGCAGCCAGACCACTCGGTTCCGTCTGGACTACGACGAGCGGATCGACGGTGGCCTGCTTGAAACCGCGACCCGTGCTGGATATATCCTCGACGGATGGTATACGGATCCGGATTTCACGAACCGTTTTTTGTTCAGCAGTCCGGTCAATGCTTCCACCCCCGGCGTGGATATGACATACCATGATTCTCCTAACTGGGCGGCGGCACGCGCGGCCTACGGAGATGACACGGAGGCATATGATAATGTGCGTGGTATCCTTCATCTGTATGCCAAATGGGTTCCCGATCCCAGCAGCACGGGTATCAATGTCGTCTATGATCCGGGCGACGCGGCGATTTATGATTCCCTCGGGGCACTACTGACAACAGTCCCAATCGATACGAGCATGTACGGTTTTGACGGCACTTCTACTGCCCGTGAAGCGCCCTCCAACTATAATGATTTATACACGTTCAAATACTGGGAGGCTGCAACAGAAGATGGAGAAATAGTGCACTTTTATCCCGGTGAACCGGTCATGTTGGCCGACCTGACTTTCACGGATCAAATCTATGATGAGGGAACCGGGGAACTGGTCAGGAAAACAGTTACACTACGTGCTGTTTATGATCAGACAGGCGATCCCTCCCGCATGACGCATATTACTTACGACGGAAATACATTTACAGACAATCTGTACAGTGGGTCTTCGGCAGAAATGCGTGGCGAGACGAGGGACGGTACACACCGTTATTCAGTTACACTGGATGAGGCAATCAACGAGACAATCACACTGCCTTCCGCAGATGATTTTTATCTAGAAGGCTGGGAACTGGCTGGCTGGTCGTTCACGGAAGGGACCTATGCGGAGCAGGTGGCTGCGGCTACTCCGGAGGCACCGAACTTTACTCCGGGTCAGAGGGTCGCGGCGGACAATCTGATTGTCAGCAGCCTGAACAATGAGGAAAACACGCTCTATGCCATGTGGCAGCCAAAAGAATACAACGTGACGGTCAGACAGGTGATCGAAGAAGGAGTGCCCCTCAACAATTTTGCATATGTTTACAGGCGGGGTGTGGAGAATAATATAGAGAGTTCAACAGAGCAGGTAAAAACGCTGACCGGGAGCAATTCGTCATTTACTGAAGAACATTTCGAGTATTATGATCGGGCAGGACATGTCATTCGCATAACGACTCCAACTCCGACGGATGACACTTACGATGTCCGTGTAAATGCGGTTGTGACCAAGGATGATGGCACCACAGAAATCCTGAATCCGACGGCGGCAGGAGATTATCAGATTCTCGGTGATGTCGTGATTACCTACACATATTCTTTGAAAGTACCGGTAAAACTGCAAAAACGCGACGCCACAAATCACAGCACGACTCTCACAGGAGCGGAATTTGTCCTTACACCTGTTGAATTTAATACGTCTACTCAGAGATGGGAAAACGCAGGTTCCGGCAGGACAATCACCATCGATGCCGCAACGATTGAACAGTATCTGCAGGAAGGCACCTACCGCATCACGGAAACAAATGCTCCGGATCAGTATGCAAAAATCAGTGAAGATCTGTATTTGACAGTAAAAAAAGACGAGTCGTTCACGCTTTTTACTGCAAGCGGAGGTACAGTTGATTCTTCGGTTGCGAAGCTGGATAACACCGGCAGGATTTTGACTGTATACGATAATCCGGTTCGTACAGTTACGTTGACCAAGATGGTTGAAGGCGGCGGAGAAGATACTTTTACCTTCAAGGTGACAGTTTTTAACAGCGACGGCGTGACAAGGCTCGCCGGTTACACAATCGGAGAAAAAGGAGGTAATGTACTTACTACAAATAACATCGGTGAAGTGACGCTTTCTCTGGGTGACCAGGAGAGTGTTGCGCTGAATATTCCGCACGGATCAAAGATCACTGTGGAAGAGACACAGAATTCCCTGTATCTGGCAAGTTATACCTGGAATGGCGGGGATGCAGTCGAGGGCAATGTTTTCGGGAGCGAACCTGTGGAAATAACAGCTGATGGCGCGCTCACATACACAAACAGGCACGCTCTTCAGAAGCTGCGCATCAAAAAGACCAGAGATGATGCGCCAGACGATGCGCTGGACGGGCTTGCGGGCGCAGTGTTCAGCCTGAAAGCAAAACAGGGAACGACCATCAGCGGCTTTTCCGACCTAACAGGCCTTACATCGATGGATGGAACTGCGAATGCATCGAATCTCGGTTTTCTTCCAGGCAACGATGCTTCAGATCCGACGTTGTTCACACTGCCCAACGGCACATATACTCTGACCGAGACTGGGAACCCTGATTATTACGCCGGTCTTGACAGTGCGGTCACGCTGACTGTCAATGCGGATGGTATCACGGCAGCGGTCGGTGTGAATAAAGACGAGTCCCTGATCAGCATGAGCGATCCTGATGCAAGTGGTATCTACACCCTCACGATTACCAATACTCGCAAACTGGCTACGGTTACTATTATTAAGTATGTGACCGGAACCGATTCAGATAAAGATGCTGAGTATAGTTTTACAGCAACGGGACTGACTGCAGCGCAGGACACATTTAAGCTGCATGGGCGTCAGGTGCCGGAAACTGTTGAAGAGGGAACTTCTCCAACACAGGAGAACACAAAGGTATATACGAATATCCCGTATGGTACTGTGTTTTCAGTTACTGAGGACAGCACATACACTGATTTCGATACAACGATTGTTATCAGCAATGAAGAAACGCCCGTAACAACACCCCGCTTGACGACGGGGGATATTACTGTGGACGGTGATGTGACGATCACATATACCAACACAAGGAATAAGCAGCCGGTTAAGGTTTTTAAATTCGAGACAGGCACCAGTCCGGAAAAGCCTCTGTCAAATGCGGTTTTCTCACTGACAGGTCCTGATGGAAGCAATATTTCATACACAGATCTGACCACGAACAGTGATGGATATCTGGTTCACGATGGTGACGTTATCTTGAAGCTGCCTGTGAACAGCGGGGCATATACTTTAACAGAAACACAGGCGCCAGCCGGTTACCAGATCATTGGTGATGGGAATACAGCTTTCACGGTAAGCGCGAATCAAGTGATCGGAGCTGTTGCTGAAGAGCAGTTGATTGATGGCGAAGAGACTCCTACAGGTGTCTTCATCATCAAGGTCCAAAACTCTGCCGGCGCTGAGCTTCCTTCCACCGGCGGCCCCGGCACCAGCCTGATCTACATCCTCGGTGTCCTGCTCACAGGACTTGCAGGAATCGGGTTGGTAATGAGGAAGAGAAGGAAAACAACATAACACAAATCACAGAGAAGTCAGTCACTCAGGTGGCTGGCTTTTCTTTCGTCACTCTGGCGGCCGGCTTTTATTCGCTATTTTGGTGGCTGGCTTTTCCTTCGTTTCCCCACTGTGACAAAAAATAGTGCAGCTTTTCCTTAATTTTCGCACTATAAAAAATAGTGCAGAAATATTCAGCCTTGTTCCAATAATTGAACGGCACCATTTTTGCTTAAATATAAAAACATGTACTATTTTTTGAAAATAATGACGTATTTTTTTCACATGTAGGGTTTATAATCAAACATTATAGAACTGACTAGTTAAAAGCCTGCACACAAAAACTTGTGGTTTTTGAGGCAATTTGCAGAATGAATAAAAAAATCGGAATTTACATAAGAAAGAAATTTCATAAAAAACGGCTGCGGCAGTTCGCCTTCATGATGGCATGCATTGTAGTATTCTGCACAACGTATGCCCTTCTTCTTCCTGCGGTTACGCTCGAAAAGACGGCAGAGTGCGGTCTGGAAGAACACCAGCATGAAGACAGCTGTTATGAAGACCAGCTGGTCTGCGGACAGGAGGAGAGCGGGGAACACCGGCATTCAAATATCTGTTACCAGAAGGTATTGGCGTGCGGAAAAGAAGCCCACGTACATTCTGCTGACTGTTTTCAGGACAAGGTCCTGGAAAGCGCGATGGACGGAGACTTCTGGATAGATTATACCGGGGAAGAGGCCGAGGACGCTGGGGAAGAGTCTGGTACATCTCTTTTGGAAGAGGCGGAGGACGCCGGGGATGCAGCTGTGAATGAACAGGCAGCAGGCTCAGCCCTGGGTTTAGAGGCAGAGGAAGGCGGTCAGGAAGTCGAAGAATCTGCCGGAGCAGCGGAGACCCTGTCGGAAGATATATCCGGAGAGGAAGCTTTCGAAGAAGAGCAGGCCTTTTCAGACCAGTTGCCCCAGGAGGATGCTGGAGAAGCTCAAACACTGTCGGAAGAGACTGCCGGCGGGGAAGTCGGATCAGATGAAGAGAACTCCGCGGAGGAAGCCGATGCAGCAGAGAACCAGTTCTCTGAAGAGGGGGGCTTCGAAGAAGGGGAGAACCTGACAGAAGAGACGGAAGAGACAGTCGGTGAGGAAACCGGGCTGGTTGAAGATAACCCCGCAGGGGAAAGCGGATCAGATGAAGAGAGCCCCGCAGGGGAAACCGGATCAGATGAAGAGAGCCCCGCAGGGGAAACCGGATCAGTTGAAGAGGACTCCGCAGGGGAAACCGGATCAGTTGAAGGGAACTCCTCAGAGGAAACTGAAACGACACAGGAACAGTCTTCTGTAGAAGAAGCTGCCGGAGAAGCGGAACCCTCGTCGGAAGAAACTTTCGGCGAAACTCTCGGCGAGAACGCCGGAGCGACAACAGAACAGACGGCACCGGACGAAATGACGGAAGCTGAGGCTGCGCCCGTACAGGGAGTTGCAGCCGATTTGGCATGCCAGGGGCAGGACTATGAAGTGACTGTCACTGCCGGTGAAGAAGCAGGCATCCCTGAGGGTGCCTCTCTTAGTGTGTCTGAAATTATGCCGGAGACATCTGCCAACAATACAGACACAGATGATAATACTGGCACGGAACTGACATATGAGGAATACGTATCCCGGACCGGGGAGGCGCTTGGCCTGGAGGAAGTTTCCGACTATTATATCCGTCTGTTTGATATCAAAATTGTTGACTCCTACGGAGAAAAGATTAAGATCCAGGCCCCTGTAGACGTGAATATTCAGCTGACCGATCAGGAAGGCAGCAATGTTTCTAATGCTCAGATCGTGCATTTTGCAGATGAAGCGGATGAAACGGACATTACCGAGGAAACAAACGGAATAGAGGAAACAAACGGAGCAGAGGGAGAAATAAGCGGAACAGAGGAAGCAAGCAGAGCAGATGGAGAAATAAACGGAACAGAAAGTGCTTACGGGGCAGACAGTATAAACCAGGCTGAAGGAACAGATTCAGAATCCGTAACGACCCCGGCCGGCAGGGCGAAAAAAGCATTAAAAGCCAGGAAGACCGAAGGCGTCAAAAAGGCCCAAAAAGCCGAAAAGGCCGGAAAAGAGAAAAAAGCAGATGTGATTCAGAATGTGACAGTCGAGTCCGGAAGAGCACCGGAGGAAGGAACTACTCTTTCTTTTGAAGCGAATGGGTTTTCTGTCTTTGCCGTCGTGGGCACAACAATCGAAAAGAATGTACTGGCCAGTGACGGACACAATTATAAGGTGACCGTGACGTACGGACCGGAGACCGAGATTCCGGAGAATGCCGATCTGGCTGTGGAGGAGATCACGGAAGGTTCCTCAGCAGCTGGAAAAAGCTATGAGGATTATGTGACATACACAGAGAATGCACTCGGAATGGAGGAAGGCAGCACCGGTTATATCCGTCTCTTCGATATCAGCATTGTCGATAAGGATGATCCTGAGATTAAGTACCAGCCGGTGCAAGGCAGCAGCGTGGCAGTCCGGGTCGAACTGGCGGACAGCAGCAGTGACCGCCTGGACGTGGTTCATTTTTCTGATGGATCAGAGGAAGGTGAAAAGCTTCAGAGCAGCACTGAAAACGGAGAGAACGGATCAGCCGTGGAGTTTCAGGCTGATGGCTTCAGTGTCTATTCCATCGTGGATGCGCCCGAACCGGTACCTGTGTACGAGACTGTCAGTACTCTTGATGAAATTGAGGAGAATCAGGAATATTATCTGGCAATTGCCAGAAGCGGCACTAACTATATGACCAGTACAACGGTGTTATCTAATGGAAATAGTGGAACAGTTCAGCTTAAAGGTGATACAAACCGTACATCCGGCGAGAACTGGTTTTTTGAGCGGCCCGAAGACGGAAAAGTGAATATCTATTACCTTGATCCGGATAACAACAAAATGTATCTCAATGTAGATGACGCCAGGAACATCAGCTTTTCCGATACTCCTCAGCCGCTGTCTATAGAGCAGACTAAAAACAATGCAGGCACATTTTACATCTATACGGTAATCGGAAATAAGAATTATGCGCTCAGCGTCAGAGGTAATCGGAATTTTTTCTTTGAGCAGAGAGATAATGGGAAAGATCCAAACGAGCGTGTCGTTCTCACCAAGTACATGAACGACCCGTATAAACTGGACGGAAAAACTTTCGGTATCGCATATCACGACAATTCTGCTGCTGCGGCTGCTATGTCTGCAACAAGCAAGACGGTGAACAGTCAGAACCGCCTGGAAGGCGTCGATCTGCTCATGCGCGCTGACGTGCTCAACAACAAAGGCATTCTTCTGGTCGCAGAGAACAGCGATATCCAGGAGTGGACATTCGAATCCGCCGGCGAAGACAAGTACTATATTAAGACAACGGTAGAAGGAGAGGAAAAATATCTTAGCATCAACGGCGCCAATGTGACGCTGGTCGATAGTCAAGCCGATGCTTCAAAAATTCAGGCTATGCCCGGGTCGGATGAGAACAGTGGAAAGTGGCATTTCACAGTCAACAATCGTTCGCTGAATTTTTCCGGAAGCGCTGCTAATGGCTTTAACGCGGCAACCGGTAGCGGCGCAACCACCTGGCTGAATCTGGTCGAAAAGTCCACGCTGTCTGATGATGACTTTGTGGAATATTCTGCCCGCAAAATCAGCGCCAGTGACGATATCCTCAGCGCGACGGAAAAAGATGACCGCGGTAATATCCTGATAGATGATGACGGAAATCCCGTTTATAAACCGAAAAAGACCAAGGTTGTCATCTATACCCGTGTGTGGAACGAAACGACCAAGAAATATGAGTTTTATGCCGTGGATCATGATGGGTCGCTTGTACGCGTCTATGAAAGCGGTGATCAGATCAACTGGGTCGGCAATCAGGTCAATTCAGCTCTCTGGGAGTTCACGGAATACACCAATACTGACGGCACTCCGACCTACTTCTATGAATTGGAGAACACTGCTTACGCCGGGAAATATCTGGCTCCTCAGTCCGACAGTATCATATCTGATCAGCCTGTCGGCATTAATCTGAACGGGCGCCGGGAGGGCTATGACTACACGTCCATCATTGCGTGGGATGATCCCGCATATGCATATTCCGGTCTGAAAATAGAGCGGGATGAAGACGGTTCACTCAGGGTCGTTACCTGCCCTCTCGAGGAAGCTGCTGATTTTCACTTTGCGGTGATAACACCTCCTGTTGAGGAAGCAGATCCTGTTACGACAGTAGAGACAGTGGACAACGAGGAATTTGGTATCAGCATCAAGATGATCGATTTCAATCATGCGATTGTAGGCAACCGCGATACCGTACAGACATCCTATCTGGGATCAAAGGCGTGGGATGCGGCTCATGCGTATGAAGCTGAAACAGGACTGGTCTCGACCAATCTGGAAAACGGGTATCCGAGGATTACAGCGCCAACCGAAATGAACGGTGAAAGCCTGTCCGGACTCTTTAACAACATGGCGCCTGCCAATCACCTGTTCATTCAGAGCGTCTATAATGAAAGCGGTTATTTCGAATACGACAGCACCCAGAACTTCGCGCATTATAATACAGAAGGAGATGAGGCTGGAAACTTTACTGTCTACAATCAGCTTGGCGCAATCGGAACTGATACAAGATCCACCAGAGTCCATGGACAGTTTATGCCCTATAACGATATCAGCGCCGAAACAGGCTACGCGCATGATAGCCAGGGCAATTTAATTACAAACCAACGCAATATTCGAGGGGAGGAGCTTCCGGATACAGATCCGCGCAAGGGCGAGCCTCTGTACTTGATTCCGCAGAATAATGCTGATTATTATTTCGGAATGGAACTTTCCGCCGTATTTACCCAGACGCCTGATGGCGTAGACAACTGGGGACACGACATTATCTTTGAATTTACCGGCGACGATGACTTCTGGTTCTACGTTGACGGCGAGCTTGTGCTGGATTTGGGCGGTGTTCACAGCGCCCTGGGCGGTTCTGTAAACTTCAGAACAGGCGAAGTGATCAGCAACGGTGTACATACAACACTTTATGATGTTTTCAAAAGCAATTACGAAGCGCGCGGGGGAGCGGAGCTCAACAAACTTGATGAGATCTTCGTGACCAAGGAGGTGAACGGCCAGACAGTTCATGTTTTCAGCGATTACACTACACATGAGATGAAGATGTTCTACATGGAGCGGGGCGCGGGCGCATCCAACCTGAAGATGCGTTTTAACCTGGCTTCCGTAAAGCCCGGCACAGTAGAACTGTCCAAAAAGCTCAAAGGGGGCAGTAATGCATCGAACAAACTGATCCAGTACCCCTATCAGATCTGGTATCAGACAGCTGATTATCAGCAAAATGACGATGGTACATATGTGCTTGATGAGAATGGTCATCGTGTTATAACCCACTATCATACTCCTGTCCTTCTGTCACAGCCGCCTGCGAACACGAATCTGACCGGGCGGGTATATGCAGTTTATAAGGGAACAAAAAAACTGATCCCTTTCAGGGAATCCATGAAGATAGGAGGAATCACATACAACAATGTATTCCTGCTCAGAGCAGGTGAGACAGCAGTAATTAATTTCCCCGAGAATACTTACCGGTATAAACTCGTTGAATGCGGTGTGGATACGGCTGTATATCAGCATGTCTACGTAAACGGCGATGAGAGACAGAATGAAATATTCGGAAAGGCATACAATAATACTGATGGATGGGGCGACACCAACGTACCGGAAACGCCGCCTAAAGAAACTACGACATATGAAGGAACGACGCGGTCTGATTTTGGCATCACTTACTATACGACAGAGGGACGCCCGAGAGTAGAGTACACAAACGAGGTCCCTCCGGAGGTCATGCGCACTTTATCTTTCGAGAAGGTACTTTACGATACAAACGGCGTGCGCCTTACCGATGAGCAGGCTGCACAGATTAAAGATGCATTCACTTTCAGGCTTTATCTGGGCAATGAGTTTGCGGAACAGGAGAATCTTCTCCCGGCAGACATGTATACTTACTATATCAAAGGGCCGGACCACAACTATTGCAAATGGGATAAGGCAAACAAAAAATTCGTATCGCTGGGAGTTAATACATTTGATGCATTTAATAATCTGAGTGAAGCGGACCGCCAGGCAGGGACATTCACCACATCCATGTATGGCGCGATTTCAAAAATCCCCGCCGGATATACCGTTGAGGTGCGTGACCTGATCGTCGGTACCAAATACAAGGTCGATGAGCCCGACAGGGAGATTCCCAAAGGCTACACACGCCGGGACAGCGACGGCTATGTCCGCATGGATCTGGCCGGCGGACCTGTTGTCTATTATACAGATCAACAGGGCGCTTATGGGCGGCATCCGGAGCAGGGCAACAAGAAAACGGCGGAAGCCATCAGTGATACTATCGCTGATAAGACAGAATCGCCCAATATCGAGATCCGTAACCAGCAAGGCTGGGGCCTGACGGCCAAAAAGGAATGGACGGACAAGGACTTTATCATCCACGATCCGATCTATATGGCGGTCTACCTGGATGAAGGAAACGGAAATCTCAGGCTCATAGACGGAACCGTCCGTATGCTGAACACAAACGATACGGAGATCTACTGGTTTTTCCCGGATCTGAAGATAGACGACGAGCCGAAAACTTTTGATAAATTCATCGTTCGCGAGGTGGAACTGACCGTGGATCCGGAAGGTACGCCCGCAACGCCCGACACGCTCACTATAGACGAAAAAGGCGTCGTGACAGGCTATACCGGCATCACACCTGTCGATCATGGCGGCAGCATCAGTGTCAAAGGCAAGACCTATAGCGGCACTGATCGAACGGAGAATTATACCGTCACCTATGCCACGGGCGAATCCACCGGACAAAACACAAATATCCGCACCGACACCGTGAAGAATTCCCGGCCGGGCATTCAAATCTATAAGACGGACTGGACCGGTAACAATTACCTGTCCAGAGCTGTATTCACGCTCAAAGACTCCTCCGGGCACGATGTGGGACATGCTTCCTATACTTCAGACGGCAATGGCCTGGTGACTACGGCCTATCTGAATGAGGGGACATTCACCCTGGAAGAGATAAAAACTCCGTCCGGGTATACGGCCCTGGACGAGCCGATTACGATCACAGTGACGACAACACAACCTGCTGATTACGATCTGACTGTGACATCGGGAATCACTACATACTATATTACTGTGAGCGGACCAGAAGACTTCTATACGACCACACCGGCGACGGAGACGGACATGGCGCGCATCACGGTCAGGAACCGGACTGTACAGGAACTCAAAGTCATCAAGGAAGGTGTTGACGGCAGCACGAGAACTCCCTTGAGCGGCGTCCATTTTGCCCTGTATGACCAGGTTAAAGACAATGAAGGCAACGTGCGTCCGGCTTATAATCCCAAGACCGGCTATGAAGATATTGTGACCAAGGATGGCGGCCTTCTCGAGGAAATAACGATAAGCCTCGGGGCAGGCACCTATTACCTGAGGGAGAAGGCGGCTCCCAGCGGCTATAAGAAGCTGGTGGAAGACCTGTGCTTCACGATCGGCGCGGACGGAACCGTAAGGATCAATAACGCCGGATATTCGAACTGGCTGACCAGGGACACCTCCACTCCGGGCGCCGTTTCCTATCAGATCAGCATAGAAAATACGCCCCTTGGCATTACTGTCCGCAAGACAGATGAAACAGGAGAAGCATTGCCCGGATCGAAATTTGTGCTATATCAGAAGAACAAACAGGGCATCTTTGTGATCGTTCACGAATACGGCCTCGGGGAAGAAGGTCTGATCGATTTGACTGACAGAACGGAAATGACTTTTAGCGGCATGTCCAACGGCACCTATAAGCTTTCTGAGACAAATGCTCCTTCGGGCTATATTATTCTGACCAAAGACATCTATTTCAGCCTGTCCGACGGAACAATGACGCTTATCGATGAAGACGGAAACGCAAAAACGTATACCGACGTATCACTTCTGGACGATAACACGACCATCGCGGTAAAAAATAATCCCGGTCCGGCCCTCCCGTCTACCGGCGGGCCCGGAAATAGATACATCCATATCCTTGGCTTGATGATGACCGCAGGCGCAGGATTGCTGCTTTGGAAAAAGAAAAGGCTGCTTTAGGAAAAATGCTGTTTTAGAAAAAGAAAAGGCTGCTTTAGAAAAAGGCTGCTTTGGAAAAAGAAAAGGCTGCTTTAGGAAAAATACTGTTTTAGAAAAAGAAAAGGATGCTTTGGTGAGCCGATAACCCGGATTTCAAGATCCGCCTGTCTGATGCAGCGTGAATAAACGTTACAATGATTCAAGACTCGCTCGCGAGTCTTGCGCACGTATCCCACGACTGAAGTCACGGGTATTGCGCGATGAAGAATAAACAGCGGGCAGGCTGCTGCAAAGATGAAATTGCCTGCATCACCGGAATCAAATTTCAAAAAATAAAGACCCTTTCAGGTACAGTGTCGCCAGAGGAAAAGACACTGTTCTTGAAAGGGTCTTTTTTCTTTTTGATGACAAGGCACGTGAAATGAAATAATTCTCCCCGCGGGGAATGCGGGCAGGTCACGGCAGAGGGAGACACGTGCAAGTCATGCCGGAGGTCGGCCGGGCAGGTCATGGCAAGCCTGTTCAGAGGCCGCCAAGTCCGATCAGTAATGGCAGGTCTGTTCAGAAGGCGGCAAGTCCTGACGTTTATGGCGGACCGTGCCAGACCGGTGTAAAGAGCTGCATGCCCTCTCCGCCTTGTTACGTGATATAATTCAAATACGCACGAGATTTTCAGGAGCATATTATGGATACACGAATCGAACTGCAGAAAAATGACAGGCTGTTATTTCCCGGCATGGAATGTACCATTGACCATTCGGTCGGGCGGGGGTCCAATGTCATCGCCTATGTCGGGCATTACAGAGACCATCAGAATCCTTCTCTTTCTCACAGTCCTGATCCGGGAGCTTTTTCCTTATGACCGGGAAGGCGGAATATGGAGAAGTCCCGACGGGGACATTCATGTTGAAAGTGGTGCGGGTTCAATCTATGAACTGAACAGGATGACCTTTCTGAGGGGAAATGAAGTTCATATCCGCCTGCTGGAAAAAATTCCCGCGGACATGGATGTCAATATCAACACATATGAATATCACAACACGCTGTACAGTCTGGTGGGATATACCGGAGGGCGGAATCTGAATGAGGAGCTCGACAGGGCGCAGTGGCAGGACCGGGGTGCCGGCGGCACGGAGCTGCTTCTGCATACGGTCCGGATCATCAAGGGCGCGCTGGATGTACTGCAGTCCTTCCATCAGGCCGGCTATCTGCACCTCGACATCAGCCCGGACAATATCCTGCTGATCGGAGAGGGGGAGAAAGAGCGTGTGACACTGATCGACTACAACAGTGTTCACACGATGGATGAAATAAGGCAAAAGAACTCTGTCTACTACAGTATAAAAGAGGGATTCACAGCTCCGGAGGTCCGGATGGGCAGATTCTCCAGGATCGGGGAGTGGACAGACCTGTACTCCCTGACTGCCGTGCTCTATGTATGCCTGACAGGCAGAAAGCTGACTCCCCTGCAGATGACAGGCAATTCCCCGGTCAGCCTTGACCCCGCCGAATTCCCTTTTCTGAAGGAATGTCCGGAGACAGTCTTGTCCCTGCTGCGCCGGATTCTGCGCCGGGGCATTGAGATCACACCGCGCAGAAGATATCAAAACGCGGAGCAGATGCGCGCGGATATCTCGGAACTGGAAGACAGGATCCTGGGCAGGGGCATTACCCACTGGGCTCTGTGGGAAGCCGGCCGTGCCCGCATCAGGCGTTCACTGAGCGAAAATCCCGCTCTGGACTATCTGCGGGATGAAAAAAGAATTTATCCCCTTTATGCCATGTCGGAAGAGGGGGAAAAGATTCCCCTGCTTCCCGGGGCAGGCAGCGCACCCTTCCATCCTTTCGGGAGAGGCGGCTCACCCCACACACCCATTCTGCTTCTGGGGGGAGGCGGCACGGGCAAGACGACGACGCTGCTGCGCATTGCCTGCGGACAGGACAGGAGATATACTCCTGCCTCAGCAGTTGTCTACTATATATCTCTGTATGGGTACAGGAATAAGGAACAGAATTATATCTGCGACAGGCTTTTGGAGAGCCTGAAATTCAAGCCTCACACCGACAGCATGGAGAGTGCCCGCAGGGAACTGATACAGCTTCTGGACAGGCCGGCCGGGGGACGGACACTGCTTCTTCTGGATGGCCTCAATGAGGCGGCCGGAGACACCGGACCGCTCCTTGAAGAGATCAGCAGGTTCTCCGGTCTTGCCGGCCTGCAGGTCATCCTTACCAGTCGGACCGATCCGGGTCTCGCCGGTTACCGCAAGCTGACCCTCTGCCGCCTGGAACAGGAAGAAGTCAAAAGAATCCTGTCCGGAGAAGGGATCCTGCCTCCGGAAAACATGGAGGTTTTTGACCTGCTGACATTTCCTATGCTGCTGGCCATGTATATCAGGACAGTTCAGAGCAGGGAACATCAGGTCCGGCCCGACAGCCGGGATCAGCTCATCACAGGATATCTCGCGGCCATTCTGGAAAAAGAAAAAAGAAATCTGCCGCAGGAAAACAGCTTTTCCATGGGCTGTGAAGCGGCTGTCCGCTATCTTCTTCCGGAAATCGCCGGCCTGGCAAGTCAGAAAAAACATGCGCTGTCCGGCCGGGAACTGCGGCCGCTCGTCGAAGCATGCTTTGGGGAATTATCCAAAAGGACGATCACAACGGTCTATCCGGACTGGATCGGGCACACGGCGGACCTTCGATTCGGCGCAAAGACCGCAGATGAGTGGTACGGCATCGCTGTCCTGGATCTCCTGTGGAAGCGCCTGGGTTTCCTGGTCAGGGATGAGCAGGGAAATTTCAGGATCCTTCATCAGATGATCGAGGACTATCTGGCGGAGAAAAGCCGGCAGTTTCACAAAGAATTTGACCGGGAGAAGCGCCGTGAAAAGACCCTCAGGGGATTTTTCCTTCTGTGCGCGGGCATATTCCTGGTTTCGGCAATCGTCGGTTACACCTCTTTCATGAATGCGCAGCTGGCAGCCAGGCGCCGCGAGATCATACAGAAGGACACGGAGACTCTGGTCAGTATGAGTGAGACCGCACTCGAACAGGGAAAGCGGTATGAAGCCAAGGAGGCCGCCATGCAGGCACTGCCGGCAGAAGACCCGGACCGCCCGGCCACCACAAAAGCCCAGCATGCGTTGGCTTCTTCCCTTCTGGCCTATCAGGCCCCGGAATACCGGCTGATCAGTTCAATCGATCTTCCGGCAGAGTTAAAACAGGCGGCAGTTTCTGAATCCGGAAGATATCTGGCTGTCGTTGATGAGTTGGACGTTTTACGCTGCTATGACGGAAATAAGGGCACGGTCCTCTGGGAAAAAACAGACATGGCTGAAGGGTCGCCAGGTCCATTCTACGTCCTGGAAGACACAGGGGGCATTCTGGCGGTCGGGAAGAACCATCTCGTACTGTACTCCCTCCGGGACGGCAGCATCAAATGGAAAATAGACTGTGGAATAAACGACTTGTATCTGGATGGAGAAAACCTTCTGGTCCTTGAGGAATACAAGGAAGAAAAAGAAGACAAGGAAAACAAAGAAGGAAAAGACGACAAGGAAAAGTGGCTATTCCATACATTCAGGACCGCAACAGGAGAGGAGACGGCTCCGGCCGTGAGCTTTGCCCCCGGCTGGGGGGATGAATATTTGAACATACCCGGAACGGGCGGTTTCGTTCAATATTCAGATTCTTTAACCTGTTTTATCAATTACCGTGTTTATGAAAACAATGATGCCCCCGCCGCGTTTCTGGACTGGATCAACACCGCTACAGGAGAATGTGTGCGGTCAGTTGCTTTACCCATAGGAGAAGGCGAAGTCAGCTCTTTCTATAACCTGAATACCAGTGGGATCAATATGAAGTATATTGCACCTGACCGGAAGACATGGGAAAAAGGGGGACTTTTTGTCTGTATGGCTTGTCCCCGTCCATTAAAAAATCCTGAGCTGATCTACGGATTCGTGGAGGACGGAAGCGACAGTTTCAAATATTCCGGACGAATCGAAACGGATTTTTTCAATCTGCCTGACGCTGAACCCCGGATTCCGCAAATGAATGTCCCGGTTGTTCTGGAATTATCCAGTGGAAGAATTATGATCCTGTACGGAGGAAATGACATTACCATAGAAAGAAAAGACGGCAGGGAGTTTGTACGGAAACTGCCGCTCATAAATGAGAATTACATGTATACGGGTCAGATATTTCCAGGCAGCGATGTGATTGCATACAGATTTCAGGAAGATCCATTCCGGCTTTTTGTTTTATATAATGATGGAACCGCAGAGTCTTCCTCCCGGGCAGGCGGGAATATTCGTCTGCCGGATACGTGTATAGCGAAGACTTCCGCTGCCGGCATGTTCAATGCATATGGCCTGTGCAGCAATCCCGACGCGGGTTCCACTGTGGCAGATAGCCTTGAAAAATATGGTGCCGCTTTCTGCCTGGTTCCGTCCTCGGACCAGAGAAAAATCTATATCGTCGGATATGCAGGAGACCGGAACGGAGTGTCCATGTCGAACATCTCTTTTGACAGCGATTGTTTCCCGGGCAGTCACCTCGAGCCTACAGGCAAAAAAATGCTATGGCACGAAGTCCTGGATTCCCGCGCTGATATAAAGCATGATGATCTCACGGGGCAGAATCTCTTTCTTTTCCCTGAGCAGGGGATTCTTGCGGCGATGGGAGAGATCGGGGAGATGATCCTGATAGAAGATGCCGATTATTCTGTGAGCATTTCTGACCTCAGGGACCTGTCGGTATCAAAGAAGTACTATTTCTCTTTTCCGGATGAATACAGCGAAATCTGCGGAATTTCCGAAGACGGAAAAACCCTGTATTTCAAAGATTTCTCTCTTGATCTGGAAAGCGGAGAAAGAACAGAGTTCGCGGGAAACGGCACGGTGCCTGATGATTCAGATTCTGTTTCAAATCCCGGTGATGATGCTTATTCTGTTGATGATGCCGGGCAGATTATCTTTTCGAAAAAACAATTTATTTGTGAAGACAGCGAACAGTTATATTCATTAGAAGACGGAAAATGGGAACTTGAAAATGAAGACGGCTGGGACGGGGAAAATCTGCACTGGATCTTTGACGGAAAAATTCATACTGTAAGTATGCTTCATGAAGGCGGGAATATACTTGACCATCGCGTGCTGGAACATGAGCTGCATCATTATTATTCACTGCATGATATTGTGTCCGGAGACAACGGTCTTCTTTTTGTCAGATGCACCGGCCGTGAAAAAGGAGACGCTGATCTTTCAGACGTTGAGTATTTTATGGCCTACTCTTTGGAAACCGGACAGTGGACACGGATTGACATTCCCGCGCTTTATCAGGGTAGGATCATGCCTTATCCCGCAAAAAGCAGCAAGTGGTTTGCGGTGGCCTGTGGTGACAATATACTTCGGATTTACGATTTTGAAAAAGGTGAGTTTATCCGGCAGTGTTCCGGAACAGTCTACAGTGCGGATATCCAGAACATGGAATTTGTGATGGAAGACAGGTATCTGGCGGTCTGGGGCAAAAATGACGTGTCTGTCTTCGACACATCCACCGGCGACCGCCTTTTCTACAGAAAAGCAGGCACAAACACTATTGTGGATGATACACTGTCCCTGAAGGTTTATGAGGACGGCGAAGACCTGTATTTCACGGGCAAAACAGGTTTCTGCCTGGATACGGAGGAATGGGAAATCAGGTATGATATCCCGTGGCTGGCAGCGGTGACGGACGACTGGATCTTCACACAGGAAGGAACTGTGATTACCCGATATCCCAAATATACCCTGCAGGACTTGATTCAGGCAGGGCGGGAAGAAGAGTGAAAAATCGCGCCGATGCGCCGATTTTTCACTCAGGATGTTTGTGCCGCGAAACGGCGCAAACATCCACTGATGTCAACGAGAAATCGTCTTCACGAATTTCTCATTGACGATGCCTTCGCACTTACGTGCTCCGGCATGCTGCGGAAGAGTGAAAAATATCGTCGATACGATATTTTTCACTCAGGATGTTTGTGCCGCGAAACGGCGCAAACATCCACTGATGTCAACGAGAAATCGTCTTCATGAATTTCTCATTGACGATGCCTTCGCACTTACGTGCTCCGGCATGGTCGGAATGAGTAATAAATAATAAGGTGGGTTATCCATATGGCTTACAGCGAACTGATCAAAAACTTCAGCCGGATCCGGGCTTATCTGCGCTCCTTTTATGTCTACGGTTTCAGGCACCGCAATGAGTTTACCCAGAAGAGCGCGCGAAGCTATGACAATGAGCGCAGGCGGGTCGAGAGCTGGCTGGGTGACTATATGTCATTCGGCCGTGACGCGGAGGGACGCCGCGTATTCTTATCCGTGGACAGCAGGGCCATAAAGGAAAACCCCCTTTACAGAGCCTTCCGGGCCAAAAGCTTCACGGACCGGGACATCACCCTGCATTTTCACATTCTGGATATTCTGAAGGTTACGGGCGGACAATCCATCACAGAAATAATGGACGAGTTGTCGAACCGGATGTCAGAGTTTGAAAACGATGAACTTCCGGACGAATCCACTATAAGAAAAAAGCTCAGGGAGTATATCTCCCTTGGCCTGATCGAAATGAAAAAACGCGGAAGGGAGACGGTTTATACGCTAAGTGAGGACCACATCGATTTCTCCTCCTGGGATGCGGCGGCGGCTTTTTTCTCGGAAGCCTCGCCGCTGGGTGTGGTCGGTTCCTTTTTACAGGACCGCCTGCCGGGGAAATTTGATAAGTTCCGTTTCAAGCACCATTATATCCTGAACGCTCTGGACAGTGAGATCCTGTACGAACTGTTTTCGGCAATCGGGGAAAGCCGGTTGATCACATTTACTTCCCGAAAGCAGCGCACGACTGCTTTACCCTTGAAGGTGTACATTGGAACCCAGACGGGCAGGCAGTACCTTCTTGCCTGGTCCCCTGTAAAAGAAGGATTTTTCTTCCACCGCGCTGACCTGATTGACAGCGTTAAAGCAGGTGATATCTTTCCTTTTCCGGAAGCCCAGAAAAAACGTCTGGACGAATTCTGTTCCTTTGCATGGGGCGTGACCGGCAATAATCACACCCGCCTGGAACATATCGAGATGACGGTTTTCGCCGGACCTGAAGAAGGACATATCGTCGAAAGACTGGAGAGAGAAAAAAGATGCGGCAGAGTGGAAAAGCTGGATGACAGCCACTGGAAATTTACCGCGGATGTTTATGAAGCCTTTGAGATGCTGCCCTGGCTGCGGACATTTACCGGACGGGTCACAGATCTTCAGTGCACAGACAAACGCGTTATCAATCGATTCTGGAAAGACTTTCACGAAATGATGCAAATGTATGAATAAACAGCGAGCAAGCGGCCGCAAATGCCGAGCTCGCTCGAGCATTTGCGGACATTTGCGAGCGCCCACACATGAGCATAGAGATATTTTTTGCACAAAATGTGCAAAAAAGATCGGGATGCGAATGTGTGGAGCGATGCGAGAGCTCGCAAGAGCGGAGCAGCGCGTAGTTTATTCATACATGCTTATAAACAGCGAGCAAGCGGCCGCAAATGCCGAGCTCGCTCGAGCAAGCTACTGCCAGGACATGGGTACAAGCAGGAAAGGAGATGCCGGCAATGCTCTTTCATGAAATATACAGCAGTTATTATCTTGCTGCCGCCTCCATACTCAGAGAGGCGGTGCGCGGCAGGCTTACTGGAAAGGAAATGAATGCCCTTGTGCAGAAGCATGCCTTTGGTGAGAGTCTGCTGACGATCCCTGACGGGCTGAAGGGAGGAAAATGGAGACTGCTTCACAAGGATTTCTCCACGCCTCTTGAAGAGGAGCCCTCCATGCCGCTGACAAAGCTGGAAAAGCGCTGGATGAAATCCCTTCTGCTTGACCCGAGGATTCAGCTGTTCAGACCGGATATGACAGGTCTGGAGGATGTCGATCCCCTGTTCACGCCTGACACGGTCGTTTATTATGACAGGTATTCAGACGGCGATGACTATCAGAATCCCGACTACATCCGCCACTTTGGCACGATCCTCCGTGCGCTCAGGGAAAACCGGAATCTCTATATAAGCTTTGAATCCAGGCGGCTTGCCCAGCCAAAGCTGGTCGTGACGCCGCAATACCTGGAATATTCCGAAAAGGATGACCGGTTCCGGCTGGTAGCGGCAGGCCGCAGGCGGCGCTGGGTCATCAATCTGTCCCGGATTACGGCCTGCGAACCCGCATACAGCAACGAAACAATACCGCTGAAAGAGGCCCCCTCCAGGACGATTACTTTTGAACTTGAGGACCGCCGCAATGCCATGGAGCGCGTGCTCCTGCATTTTTCCCATCTGGAGAAGGAAACAAAAAAACTGGACGACCGCAGATACCGGGTCACACTCAAATACGATAGCAATGATGAGACAGAGATGGTGATCAGGATACTCTCATTCGGGGCAGCAATCAAAGTGACAGAACCCGAGAGTTTTATCGCTCTCCTCAGAGAGAGGATTGAAAAGCAAAAACAGTTGGCGGTCATTACCCCTGAAACGCTTAAAGGAGAAGCAAAAACAGCTGGCAGTCATTTCCCCTGAAACGCTGAAATAAATGATGATCCTGAATTATTTATAGCGGTAAGTCATAAACAATGCTTTTCCGCGCAGCTGTAATGTGATCAACAGAATATTGCTTTCATTGATCTGGCGAATTAAAAAAGAGCCCAATCCATGGTGATGTTCAGGTGTCTAAGCTAAAAACATACCATCAGAAACAGACAAGGATTACGACATGGTTTAAGAAACAAGCTTGACACTTTCAGGAGTATTTCAAATTGTAAAAAAACTTTACAGACAACTATGATAACATCATATGGAGTGAAACGAGGGAAATACAGTGGAATTATCCACCGTATCACCCTGGTAAAATACCATCGCAGACGGAACGGTTTGTATTTTTTGTGACATAAGGAGGATAAACAGATCAAGAAATGAGGAATATTATTACTATAACAAAAAGACTTACAAAAGATTCATCAATTCTTGGCATACTACTAGCCCTGATTCTCATTACCCAATTTATTGCTATATTGACGTCGTTCTCTCCGTTTATATATTTTGATAGTTTTGGGGCTAAAACAATTTATGAATTAGTAAGTACAAGAGCTCATCAGTTATTAATGTTGTCTTTGATCGAAGTCTTATTTGTGCTGAAAAAGAAGGAGAAAATCTTTATTCCTTTAGGGTTCATGAATTTACTTTTTTGGAGTATTATAATAAATTATTCGTTGCAGCAGACCGCTGAAACAAATGATTTTTCAACAACACTTTATACGGTATCTAAACCACTTATTGAAGGTTTTTACAGTTTGCTGACTTTTGGACTTGTGGGTCCGGGATTAGTTCCGGATTTTAGTATTCCTGTTGTGGTATTACCAGGCCTGAGACGTATGCAGTTTGTATTATGGTTGAATGCGATTGTGTTAATTGCATATTTATTTTTTAGATTTTTCAAGAAGGTGGAGTTGAATCAGTCACCAATGATTAATACCCTGACAATCTCCTCACTAAAATGTGCCTTTGCCAATAACAGATCATTGTTCATCGTATCGATTCTCCTCATAATAGCTCCTTTTCAGTTTTTTACAAGGAATGAATATCAGGCACTTACTGCTTTTTCAGCAAAACCATATGTCGCATTTCTTATCGTCATAACAGCATTTCTGATTTTGATGACTATTGCAAACGGAACAAGTAGAAATATCAACAAGTATCTTATTATCGAGCTGCTGACTTTTGTTATTTTTAATCCGATTTACATATTTAGGAGCAGCCGTCTAAGACTTGGTTATATCATGTATATAATAGCTTTATTCATGATTGTCATTTACCTCGTACGGCAAAAGAAGACAATAGAATGAAAAAGAGTCCTGGAGAGGGCCTCTCTTGTAACTCACTATCTATAAAAGAATTAACACCGACACGGCGGAAACAGAAAACAGATTAAAGGGGTTGTCGCATCTGCTCAATGAAGTTCAGTTAATGCGACAGCCCCCCTTTTTATGACACGGTCCGTGCAGCGTATTTTCCGCCTTACGGCGGACACGGGCCGGTCGGGGGTAGAGGGCGGCGCGGCCGCCTCTACCCTTTTTTCGGCCTTTTTACATGATCTTTTTTGCTTCTTTTTCAGTCCTGCCTTTTTTAAGAATCCTGTCCGAATTATGCAATCCAGCCTGAATCCGTCAAACCCATCTGAATTGCACTTCCCTTCCTGAATTATAAACCCGGCCCGGATCCGGCGATTCAATCTGAATTGTGCAGCCCCGCTTTACTTATGTGCTCTGCCTGAATCCGGCGATTCGGCCTGAAAGATGCAAAGCGGCATACAATTGAGGATTTTTTCTAAAAAACTCTGATATGCGTTAGTTCGCAACTTTTTTGCCGGGAAGTCTGCCGCGGGACATGGTATCTTACAATTACCGAAAGGAAAAAAGCACATACAGCAATTACCAAAACCCACTCACGGTACAATTACAGGTTCGAGTCCTGTCAGCATCGGAAGATGCTGTGGTGAAACAGGTTATCACGGTTAAAAATGTGCTTTGTATCCGGCCCGGCAGCTCAATTGGCTGAGCAACTGACTGTCTCTCAGAAGGATGTGGGTTCGAGTCCCATCCGGGTCGTTACCGCATTACTGGTGTGGTAAGACATATACAGTAGTAAGACATCTTCAGTAATAAGACATCTTCTACAGTAAGATTTTTGCAGCAATAAGACATTTTGCAGCTGTAAGAAAACTGCAGCAGCAAGACATCTGCAGAGCGGGCGGACAGAGTAATGGATCACGATGCCGGATCCATTGTCCCGGGGCCCGAAGCCTGTCAGAAACAAATATGCATCTGTAACTCAATTGGCAGAGCGGCGGTCGTTTCTGGTCACAGCCTGATCAGGCTGTGACCAGAAACTCCACAAATGCCCATTCCAAATCCCCTTCGGGGATGGGCATTTGCCCCTGAACTCGGGTTTTCGCGCAAAAAATGCGCGAAAACGCCTCGAGACTGGAGCGTAAGTGATTTGTGGCTAATAGCCTCTAAACCGTAAAGTGCAGGTTCGAAGCCTGCCAGATGCACGCAAAGGCACGTACAGCAATTACAATCATGCAGATACCTTTTAAGTATTGTAAGTGCGGCTTCGGGGTTACTGCGACAAACCGCAAGCTGCGAGCAGAACAACGTGCCTTGGCCTGGCTCCTTGGTCTAATGGAAGCGACATCAGGTTCTCAGCCTGAAAATGTGAGTTCGATCCTCACAGGAGTCACTGGAAGCCCGTAGCTTTAATCATGCATGTTTGTGAAAAGCTGATCATGGGCACAAATTTTTAAGAAAGGAGAGAATATCATGCTGAATTTTCTGAAGAAGACTGCAAATCGTACTTTTACTGAGAACGGCGCAGTGACATACCGCAGCACTGGTTCCGAGTGTCTGAACCTGTTCGCGACAATTGGTGCTCTGCGTACAGCCGGCGATTCTGTGATCCAGAACCGTTTCCTGCGCGCATATGCTGAGAATCCTGATCTGGCGATGAAGATTCTCTTCTATGCCCGCGACATTCGGGGCGGCCTCGGTGAGCGTGCAGTGTTCCGCACCCTGATCAAGTGGCTGGCAGTAAATGAGAAGCCGTCACTGGTACGGAACCTTCCCTATATTGCTGAGTATGGCCGATGGGATGACATCCTTGTCCTTCTGGACACTCCGGCACGACAGGAGGCGGAGGCTGTACTGTTCAAGCAGTTCCTGGCAGACATGGAGGCACTGGAGAATGAGGGCCAGGTCTCTCTGCTCGGCAAGTGGCTGCCGTCTGTGAACGCTTCCAACAAGGAGACTGTCCGCATGGCAAAGCAGCTTGCGCGCACCTTCGGTATGAATGATGCTGCGTACCGCAAGGCTCTGTCCGCCCTTCGCGCTCAGATCCGCATCCTTGAGAACAACCTGCGCGAGATGGACTACAGCTTCGACTATGCAAAGCAGCCCTCCAAGGCTATGTTCAAGTACCGCCGTGCCTTTATGCGCAACGACAAGCAACGCTATCAGCTGTTCATGACACGGGTGAAGAAGGGCCAGGCAGTTCTGCATACAGGCACACTGATGCCTTATGAGATTGTAACTTCCGCCTACACCGCTTCTGAGCATGAGCGTGAGGCTCTGGATGTGACATGGCAGGCGCTGGAGGACTTTACAAACAACGAGAACGCGCTTGTTGTCGCGGACGGCTCCGGCTCCATGTACTGCTATGGCAGCCCTAAGCCTGCGGCAGTTGCCCAGTCCCTGGCGATTTATTTCGCGGAGCGCAACCGCGGCGCCTTCCACAACCACTTTATCACTTTCTCTATGACACCGCAGCTTGTGGAGATTAAGGGCAGGGATATTGTGGAGAAGGTTCGTTACTGCCGCTCCTTCAATGAGGTTGCCAACACAGATCTTCAGGCTGTATTCAAGTTGATTCTGTCTACAGCTGTGAAGTACCGCTTGCCTCAGAAGGATCTGCCCTCCACTTTGTACATTGTGACCGACATGGAGTTTGACTCGTGCGCGCGCGGCGCGTCACTCACAAACTTTGAGAAGGCGAAGGCGCTGTACCGCAAGCACGGCTACAAGCTGCCCAGGGTCGTGTTCTGGAATGTACAGTCCCGCAACAGCCAGCAGCCTGTAAAGCAGAACGAGCAGGGTGTGGCACTGGTCTCCGGCTGTACTGCAAGGATTTTCTCGCAGGTGATGAGCGGCCACATGGACCCCTATACAAACATGATGAATGTGATCGGCAGCGAGCGCTACCAGGTCATCCGAGCCGGCTGATTACTGTGGGGAAACAATCTGCGTAACTGAAACCGGAACAAAACCAAGCGGAAATGAAAATGGAACAAAAACCAGCGTAACTGAAAATAAAATATACTGAAGGCAACTGATAATAGAATGAACGAAAAAACAGAGAACCCGGACGGCAGCAAAATGCCGGTTCGGGTTCTCTGTCTTATGACACGGCCCGCGTATTGTATTTTCCGCCTTGCGGCGGACGCGGGCCGGTCGGGGGTAGAGGGCGGCGTGGCCGCCTCTACCCTATTTTACGACACAGCCTGCGAAATTCTTTTACGACATGGATCGTGAAATTCTGTTAGAACACTGCCCGTGAAATTCTGTTAGGACACTACCCGTGAAATTCTTTCAGAACACTGCCCGTGAAATGTATTTTCCGCCTTGCGTAGGAAACGACCCGGCCGTGGGCAGAGGGAGGCGTGGGCGCATCTGCCCTATAATATTCACTCTGCGGTTTTTACATTGGCATATATGTCTCCGACAGCATCCTCCTCAACTGAAAAAGTGACCATGTAATTGCCGGGCTTGATCTCGTAATAATCTGTGACACCGCCTTCCTGATCGAATGTGTAGTCGATTGTCGCAGGTTTGTCGTTCGCCGTGGGGGCAGTATTCACATCATCTCCGCCGGCAGTCACAGTGATATGCACCCGGCCTTCGGTGAGCCGGTTGTCAATGGAGAGGTACTGGCCTTCTTCGATTGAGATGCCGGAGCCGCCTGCCACTCCTTTGTCCTTTCCGTAAAAATGCGCGACCAGTCCATCGTCTGTGACATCGATAAATGTTTTGGGCTCGTCTTCTTTGGCTTTTTTAGCTCCGCATCCGGTAAAGACAGCGGCCATTGAGGCAATCAGCATCATCACAACAAAAACATGTATTATTACCATGGGTATACGTTTTTTCATAGCTGGTCTCCTTTTCAAAGACTATTTCAATCATTAACCACGTCAGGAATAGTATTATTTGCGATCTCGCCCAGGGTGTCTCATCGCTCATACGACTTCAGTCCTTGTAGTAGCGCTCTATTCCGCGCATGATTCTGGAGAAGTCAATGCTGCATTCGCTGCCCGAGATCAAAATCGGGATGCGGTCTTCAAACGAATACTTTTCAGGATAGTAGTTTTCATGTCCCAGGTCGTAGACGAGCACGGTCTGTTGGTCCGGATCCACGATCCAGTATTCCCGCACGCCTGCATTTGCGTATTTGTACAGCTTGAGCAGCATGTCCTTGGAGCGGGTGGAAGGAGACAGGATCTCCAGGGTCAGATCCGGTGCCCCGTCAAAGGCTTTGGCACCGATATCATATTCCTCGCATACGACCAGCAGATCGGGCTGCACCATGGTGCGGTTATCCCGGTCCAGACGGACGTCGCAGGGGGAAAGATATACTTCACAATTGCCTTCGTGCCGATCCATACACTCTCTGAACAGAATGAATAGTTCTCCCAGGATTTTCTGGTGAATGATCGCGGGTGCGGACATGTCATAGATCACGCCGTCGATCAGTTCGACGCGGCGTTCATCCGGCAGGGCATAGTAGTCGTCCAGAGTGTATTCGCCCTGCTTCTTTTCGCTCAGAACATCCCTCTTTTCGACACGATAGACACCTGCCGATTCCTCCAGCCTGTCCGGATACCCGGTACTGCCATTTTCTCCATACAGACTCCCGCTGTAGAGACTATCATAGTCCTTCCCGCAGGAACTGTTTGTGTCAAAGGTCGATTCACGAATGGCGGAAGTGGTTTCAAAAGGAATTCCCTCCATTTTCGCCTGTCGCTCCAATGCGGAGAGGATGGCATCCAGGGTCGCTCTCCTGGGGGATTTGGTCACACCGCTGAAGATTTTCTGTACGGTGCTGAGAGGAACCCCGGAGGCTTCGGAGATTTCCCCGGAGGTCATACCCAGAGTACGTTTCCATTTTTTTATTTCTTCTATTGCCATATTCTCGACTCCACTTTGGAATGTAAATTTCCACTTTTGTAATAGAATTATATGGTAATGGACAATTAATATCAATATAAATGGAAATCATTTATATATTTGGAAAAATTATATTACAGTACACGCCCTATCGAGGGAGTGTACTTGCGTGTGTATCACTCTGCGCAGTCTTTTAACGAACACATTGCTCCGGTCGGCAGTGCAGCGCTGCTGCGAGGCGATCAACTGTCTCCCAGGCTGCCCTGCGGATATTTTTTTGACCTTGTTCGTACTGCTGGATGGTCCGGACGGGGACGCCGGTGGCTTCCGCAAGTTCCCGCTGGCTCAGCCCTGCCTGCTCCCGCAGGCTCTTTAATCCAATGCTGCCGGCATATGCGGAAAGACGGCGCAGCCGGTTGATTTCGTCAGCGGAATGCTGCAGATCCATCTCATGATATTTTTGGTACATTCCGGCAACGGAGGAAGGCGGGACTTCCTCAAATAATTCCCGGGAATTACAGCCTGTCCACCACTGATACCAGGCAAGGGTGTACCCGGTCCACCATGCGTCGGTACGGTCTGCATAGGGCTCCGGCTCCGGATCGCAGCCATGTCCGGTCACACGGCGCAGGACTTCATCCGCCAGTTCTGTCCCGGACATACCCACCACAAAACGCGGATTTCCTCTCCCGAACTGGTCTGCCACTCCAGACTGGACAAATAGTCTGCAGTAAGGATTATATTCCATCCCAAGATCATAAACGACATAATGCAGCATGTGTCCGAAAACTTTCTGAGCGTTCTCAATATACAATTCGCTGTATGCGCGCGTCATCCGGTCCTATCTCCTCATCCAGAATCCGGGGCATGTAGAGCTGCCCCTTTTGCCATCCCTCCCGGTCCTGACGAAAGTACCGCTGCCTTGCAGACCGATCCCGTTTTTCTCTCTTTGGATACCAGATTGAAGCATCCACCGGTTCGTAATCGAGATAACGTATCTGCTGGTAACTCTTTTCGCTCTTAAGTACAATCTGTTCTCCGGGCTTTCCAAGATACATAGCCTCTTCCAGCCGGGAAAGTGAGATTGTACCGTTCAAAAAATCCGCGGCGAATGAAAAATAACTATCATCAGCCCGATATCCCACGATGATATCTGCATCCCGGTATGGAACTTGAAAGCGGGTCATTAGGTATCGCCGTGCTTCCCGGGGAAGACGGGCGGTGATCTGGAAGCGCCGGTTTTCCAAAAGTATTGCAAGCCAGTGCAGAATGCTGTAGCTGCCTCCATTTAGATATAGAACTTGCAATCCTGACAGATTCAGCTCGTAACTGTTCAGGAAGCTGTCAGTTATAATTACCTGCCATTAATTGACAAATATTGGAAATACCTGCTTTTGGCTTATGGCTGCAGAAGGATTTTTGCCGCCTGTTTCTCTCTGGCGCAGAGTTTTTCAAAAGCCGTCTTTCCTTCTTCAACGGGGAAGACATCCGTGATGATGGGGGAGACATCGACGCGTCCCGAAGTGATGAGGTCCGCTGCGGTCACCAGGTCCTCTCTGTCATAGCAGTTGCAGCCGATCAGGGTGATCTGCGAGCACACGAGGATGTTGGCATCGATTGTGACATTTTCCTCGAAGACGCTGACGACAAGGACGGTTCCGTTGGCGCGGACGGATTCCAGGGCCATCTGCAGGGTGGAAGGGCTTCCTGCGGATTCCACGACCTTGTCAAAATGCTGTCCCTGCGGAATGGCGGCAAGGGCCCTGGCGCCAAGTTTCTCTGCGATCCGGCGCCTTGTTTCGGACCGGTTCACGATGGTGATATCCTGAAGTCCGTAGACGGAGTGCGCAACTGCTGCAGTCAGGAGACCGATGGGGCCGGCGCCTATGATGGCGAGGCTGTCATCAGGTTTCAGAGATGCTCTTTTGCAGATATTGACGGCTACTGCAAGGGGCTCGGCCAGCGCCATCTGCTTCATGTCCGCGTCTGCAGAGACACGGATCAGACGGTCGGCAGGGAGCGCGATATAGCCGGTAAAACATCCCTGGCGGACTTCACCGATAAAGCCCAGGTTTTCGCAGGTATTAAAACTTCCGCGCAGGCAGCTCTCGCATGTGCCGCAGGGCACCATGGGATTGGCAATCACACAGTCTCCCGGAGCGAAGCCGCTTCCTTCGAAAGCCTCCTCTACGACACCGCAGAATTCGTGTCCCATAGTCTCGGGAATATTCTGGATAAACATGCCTTTATTGTAAATATGCAGATCCGATCCGCAGATACCGGCGTAGAGCACGCGGACCAGGACTTCCCCGGCGGCGGGGACGGGCTTATCGATTTCCTCCGCCCTGACATCATGGATTCCGTACCAGCGCAGCGCTTTCATTTTCATGAAAAACCTCCTGTGAAAAAGCATCTATGGTATGCTCTGCAAAAAAGCTTCTGCAGTAAAGCTTCTGCAAAAAACTATTTTAAAAGCTTCTGCAAAAAACTATTTTAAAAACTTCTGCAAAAAGCTTCTGTAAAAACGTTTTCAAAAAACTTCTGTAAAAAAGCTTCTGCAAAAACCTCCTGTGAAAAAGCAGTGTATGAAAAAGCTTTTGTGGTCCCCTGTAATCACAGGAAACAGATGGAATCATCAGCTTGCCAGCCAGCCGCCGTCCACTTTGATCGTGGCTCCGGTGACGTAATTGCTGGCGTCCGACGCGAGGAAGAGCATGGGACCTGCCAGGTCCTTTACGGTGCCCCAGTTGTGCAGAGGAATGCGGCTCTCAATCCAGGCGCGGTGCTCAGCGTCATCGTAGAAAGGCTGAGTCATGGGCGTGATAAAATAGCCGGGCGCGACGCAGTTTACCTGGATATTATCCGGACCCAGTTCGATGGACATAGTCTTGGACATCTGGATGACACCGCCTTTTGTCGTGCAGTAGACACTGGATTCCGCGAGGCCAATGTAGCTGCCGAGGGAACCGATATTGATGATCTTTCCGCCGCCCTGCTTTTTCATGATTTTGGCAATTTCCTGCGCGACAAAAAAGACTCCCTTGAGATTGACAGAAGTAATGAAATCGTAATGCTCCTCGCTCACTTCTGTGAAGGGTTCGATGTGCTCGACACCGGCATTATTGACGAGGACATCGATGCGGCCGTATGCCTGCAGAATTTCAGCAGCCATTTTGCGGATACTTTTCTGACGGGTGACATCGACTTCGAAAGCTTTTGCCTCAAAGCCCTGCGCGCAGATATCTTCCGCGGTCTGACAGACCTTCTCAAACTGTATGTCCGCGCAGGCGACTTTGCATCCGGATTCCGCGAAAATATGCGCGTACCCTTCGCCGAGTCCCGTCGCAGCCCCTGTGATGAGCACGACTTTTCCGCTGACATCAAACAGGTTCTGTCCGTTCAAGATATTCATTGGCATCCTCCCTTCACTTGTAAAAAAGATTCAGGCACTGTGAGAGCGCGGGACGCAACAGGCAGTGCGCAGCTTTGAATCAGAAAATTTCGTGAGTTGGTTTTGCTCATTACTACAAGCCTGTCTTTGAACCGGTCAGGAATCCCGCGTAGCGATCACATTGCTTCCGGTTCCACAGAGGTCGCGGATCAGGATATCGCCGCGATGCACAGGAGTCTTCGGATGAGTGTGATAGATTTCCGAGGCGCATTCGAAAAGCTTTGCCTTGGGAACCGGGCGGTCGGTCTTTACACTGACCGGTTTTTCCGTGTCCTGCAGGCGCATGAGAGCTGTCATAACGCGCACGGGATTAGTGAGTTCCTGCTTCCCGTATTCTTCGCCGCGGGGGCAGAAATTACCGCTGATCTCAATCCCGCCATCTGTCTCCTGTGCAGTCAGCAGGCAGCCCCTGGGACAGGTAATACAGACGAGTTCTTCTCTTTTCTTCTCCGCTGTCAAGGTCATTTTCTTCTCCATATTTTTGCTCATTCATGAGTCTTTCATGAAGTTTTTTTTAAAAATAATAAATGTTTTTATGAATGATTTAAGTTTTAGAATGACTTTTCCGGTCATTGGACTTATGTCATGCACAAGAGCATCAGACAATTCATTTCAGCAACAAATGTCTCAGACAATTCATGCCGGGCGGCAGTGTCTCAGACGACCGTTCCCTCTACAGAAAACCTGATTTCTGAGGCTTTTGCCAGCTTTTCGGCAGGAATAGTCACACGGCACATTTCACCGGGTGTGAGGGCGATGGCTTTTTTACAGATCAGTTCGTCGCTGCCGGAACTGGCCGTGATGACGGCATCCCTGAAACGGTTCCTGGGACGGAACATGAAAGAAATCTCTCTCTTTTCCGTGCCGCGGCGGACAAACTGGGGTACAATGCCTCCGACTCCGCTGCCGGAGACAGCGGGGATGATGTCATCTCCGGAAGTCTCCGAAGCCTCCTGAGAAAGCCTGCTTTCGGGGGATTCGGGAGATACGGAAGATTCGGGAGATTCGGGAGAGGGTTCTGCCGGGACTTCCTGAGCGGGGGCTCCGGAAAATCTGCCGCTTGCGGCAAGCCAGGCAGCTGCGTTCTGCCCTGCTTCTTCAGCCTCCTCGCTGACGAAATCGACGAGGTCGTGCACGTGGAGCACGTTGCCGCAGGAGAAGATGCCGGGGATGCTGGTCTCAAGATCCTCGGATACTTCCGCGCCTTTCGTGGCCCGGCTCAGTCTGATACCGGCCTGTTCGGTCAGCTCATTCTCCGGGATCAGTCCGGCGGAGATGAGAAGGGTGTCGCATTCAATCTCAAATTCCGTGCCGGGAATGATCCGGCGGTTTTCGTCTACACTGGCAACAAGGACTGAACTCACGCGTTCCTTGCCCTTTACCTGGGCGATGACGGAATTGTAGTAGACAGGGATCCCAAAGTCTTCGATGCACTGTTTCATATTGCGGGGAAGTCCGCCCGACCAGGGCATGATCTCCACGACAGCAGCCACCTGGCAGCCCTCCAGCACGAACTGGCGGGCCATGATCAGGCCTATGTCTCCGGAACCCACGATGACGATCCTGCGTCCGGGCAGGTATCCGTCGATGTTGAGGTAGCGCTGGGCTGTGCCGGCCGTCATGATGCCGGCGCCGCGGGCACCGGGAATCAGGAGAGCATTGCGGCTGCGCTCCCGGCAGCCCATGGCCAGAATGATGCTATGAGCGCGGATCTCGATCAGACCCTGCTGGGGATTGACAGCTGTGATGGTCTTATCGGGCTTCAGTTCGATGACAAATGTATTGAGAAGGAAAGGGATTTCCATTTCCCTGACCATGTCTTCGTATTTGGCGGCAAATTCCACCCCGGTCAGGTCCTCTTTGAAGCGGTGAAGGCCGAAACCGTTGTGGATGCACTGCCGCAGGACGCCCCCCAGGGAGTCGTTCCTCTCCAGGATCAGGATGTCCTGCACCCCGTTTCTGCGCGCGCTGACAGCAGCGGCCATACCGGCGGCGCCTCCGCCGATGACAACAAGTTGTACTTCTCTCATGTATTTTTCCTCATGGAATCAGAATGGAATGAAATTCCTCATGGAGCAAAACGGAATCAAATTTTTTTATGAACCAAATTGGAATCAAATTCCTCATAGTATCAAAATGGAATCACTCCTCATGGAAGATGTTTTGCGGGCACGCAGGCGGTCAGAGTCCCTGGCAGGCTCTGCCGGAAAGGATGGTCGATCGGCCGCCGCACTGGGTGACTTCCAGCGGGCTGATGCCCAGCTCTTCGCTCAGGATTTCCAGGACGCGGGGGCTGCAGAAGCCTCCCTGGCAGCGTCCCATGCCGGCACGGGTACGAAGCTTTACCTCCGAGACGGAGCGCGCGCCCAGGGGACGGCGGATGGCGTCGCGGATCTCGGCTTCCGTGACCATTTCACAGCGGCAGACGATTCTGGCGTAATCGGGATTCTCCGCGATGGCAGCCCGTCTCTCGTCGTTTGTCATGTCGCGGAAGGCCTTCTTCATCTTCCGGTAAGGATCGAAGGAAGGATTTTTTTCCGGTTTGAGCCGGTCAATGCAGATGCCGGCCACATGCTGCGCGATGGCGACACAGGCCGTGAAGGCCGGGGATTCAGTCCCGCCGGCATTTACAAAGCCGGGCGCGTCCTCTGCCTCGCCGATCACGAAGTCATTGGTGTCCGCATGGGGACGGCAGCCTCCGAAGATGGAAATGATGGCGTCCTCGGGGAAAGGGGAGCCGTCGCTTCCTGTGGGAAGGTCCTTCCATGCAGCCTTGAAATAATCGACGATCTGCTCGATGGATTCACGCCGGGTATCTGTAAAATCGGGATCTCCGACTTCGGTCGCGTCACAGCCCAGGAGCATGGTCCCGCCCAGGGTCGGGATGATTGCCATTCCCTTGGTGTGTCCCCCTCCGGGCAGGTCATGCGGAGTCTCCATGAGAGTGGTGGTGAGCTTTTCGGAGAACTTGCGGTCCAGCACCACGTGGGCTCCGAAGCGGGGAATAATATGATAATGGCTGGCGGATACCATGTTGTTGATCACGTCGGAATGGCCGCCGGCGCAGTTGATGATCATGCGGGTCTCAAAGCTGCAGGTGACGGGGCTGCAATCTCCGGCAGAAGTGCTTCCTGCGGCTGTCTTTTCAAAGGAGACATAGGAGGCCTGTGAGGAGATTGCGGCGGGATCCAGTGTGGAACGGGCAGTCACGGTAAAGCCGCTGTCTGTTTTGCGTATACCTGTGACTTCGGTCTCCTTGAGGAACTCTACTCCGTTGTGGTAAGCATTTTCCGCCAGGGCGAAAGTGACGGAGAAGGGATTGGTGACACCTCCGTCCGGCACCCAGAGGACACCGAGAACATCCTTGCCGATGTCGGGCTGCAGGTCGTAAAGCTCAGGGGGAGTTACGATTTGTGCGCGCACATGATTGAGCTCTGCGTAATGCAAAAGCTTCTGCAGCTCCTTCATGCCGTTGTCGTCGGTCGCGAAGATGGTCGTCCCGTTTTTCAGATAGGGGACATCCAGTTCATCGCAGATCTGGTACATGAGGGAACATCCGGGGGCGTTAAATTTTGCCTCATTTGTTCCCGGAATGGGGTCGTAGCCCGCGTGGATCATGCCGGAATTACATTTGCTGGCGCCTGCGCACAGATCATGCCCCTTCTCCAGAACCAGCACACTGAGCTGATAGCGGGACAGTTCACGGGCGGCAGCGCTGCCGACGCTTCCCGCGCCGACAATGATGACGTCATACATATTTTTTTCTCCATGTTTATTCTTCATCGCGCAATACCCGTGACTTCAGTCGTGGGATACACGCGCAAAAAGGGAAACTCGCTTCACCGTGGGTACAATCCCGCGATGAAGAATAACCGCTCCGCGAGGATGCGCACGGATGCGGTACGGAAGATGTTGACATGTCTTTGAGAAACAAGACATGTCAACCCGCATCCGGCGCGCAAGACTCGCGAGCGAGTCTTGAAATAAAAGTGCAGTAATAAACGTGCATTTGTGTGCGTGCGGACCTGACGGAAGCAGTTGCCCGGTCTGTGAGTGTCCGCACGGCTTTGCTTCTCAAATAATAAAGGGGATGCGGGGCGACGGTCAAGGAAAAGGGCCGTATTTTGCTTATTTTGCGCAGCTGAGTTTTACAATTGACCCGTGATTTTGGTATTTTGCGTATTTGCTGGCGTATTTGCTGAAAGCTGAAAAAAAGCAAAACAATTGCACAGTATTTCGATATCGGTTATAATATATAAGCTTTTCTTTAATTTAACAAGGTAAAGCGTTGATTTGATAAAACTATAACGAGATAAAGAATTAAAGCTGTAACGGGATAAAGAATCTGAAAAAGACCGGAAAAGAAACCGAAGGACAGGATTGCGATGAAATATATTCTCACGGCAGATATAGGAACCACGGCGCTGAAGACTGCGCTGTACAGCCAGAACGGGGACTTTGTTGCCGGCTGCTCGCGGGAATACGCTTTTGTGACACCGGAGCCCGGACAGGCTGAACTGGCTGCGGAGGTCTATACGGAAACACTGGCGGCCGGAATAAGCAGCCTTCTGTCGGATACGGGGATTGATCCGTCGGACATAGAGGTGATCGGATTTTCGACACAGGGAGAGACCATGCTGCTTCTCGATGATGAGAATCGTCCTCTGCGCAGGGCAGTCCTCTGGTGTGACACCAGGGCGACCGCTGAAGCGGCGGAAATCGCGGAGCATTTCGGACAGAAAGAAATCCGTGAGCATACCGGCCAGGTGGGGGCGGACCCGATCTGGCCGGGGGCAAAACTTCTGTGGATCAGAAAGCATGAGCCGAAGGTGTTTGAAAAGACTGCCCGCATCGTCCAGCTGGAGGGATGGTTTTCCCTTCTTCTGACCGGAAGGGCGGCGGGAGAGGATTCTATTCTGGGATCTTCGGTTTACTTTGATATACGCACGCGCACATACTGGCCGCAGATGATGGAATATCTCGGAATCCGGGAGGAACAGCTCCCTGAGATCGTCCTGCCGGGCGCGATCGTCGGACAGGTCACGGCAGAGGGAGCGGAGCGCTTCGGCCTGGCGGCAGGAACAAAAGTCAGCATCGGCGGCATCGACCTGGCAGTCGGGGCAGTGGGAGTCGGAAATATCCGTCCGGGCAATTTTTCGGACGTGACCGGATCGGCTCTGTGCACGATGGCCATGACGGACCATATTATCCTTGACCCGGCAGGAGAGATGCCCTGTTACTGCAGCGCTGTGCCGGGGCTGTACATGATTCATGCCTATGCAACCGGCGGCATGTGTCTGCGCTGGTTCAGGGATGTTTTTTTCAAAGAGGCTGAGAAAGAAGCTGAAAAAGAATCTGAAGCCGAAGAAAAAAATGCCGCAATGACAGAAGCCGAAGGAATAGAAGCCGAAGGAACAGGAGAGGAAGGCAGGGACGGCGGGGGATTAAATGCCTACGACCGCATGGATCTTCTTGCTGCGGACTGTCCTCCCGGGGCGGAAGGGCTCCTGGCGCTGCCTCACCTGACAGGATCCGGACCGCCGGATCTTTGCCCGGAAATGAAAGGATCCCTGATCGGACTGACCCCTGCCCACGGACAAAAACATATCATCCGGGCACTCATGGAGGGGGTCGCCATGATCCTGTGCAGAGTCCTGGAGGCAACAGAGGGTCTGGGACTTACAGCCGACCGCATTGTCTGTCTGGGCGGAGGCGCCAAAAGCCCTGTGTGGTGCCAGATCAAGGCGGATGCCACGGGGCGTGAAATCGTCACAACAGACGGGTATGAGAATGCCGGATGCCTGGGGGCGGCAATGCTTGCGGGCACTGCGGCAGGTATGTTCCCCAGTCTGGAGGAAGCAGTGGACAGGCTGGTCCGGGAGGACCGGTGCTATCTGCCCGATCCACAGAACGCGGCTGTCTATCGGGATCTTCGCACGCACTATAACGAACTCATGCAGTGCCTTCTGCCGGTATTTAGGCGGTAAGCATAGGCTGATGACACAGGACGCAAAATGTCACGCAAAATGTAATGTAATTTCCGCCTTTGGGCGAATGCCGGCCGGAATGTAATTTCCGCTTTGGGCGGACGCGGGCCGGAATGCATTGTCCGCCTTTGGGCGGATGCGGACCGGAATGTAATTTCCGCTTTGGGCGGCCGCGGGCCGGAATGTAGTTCCCGCTTTTCGGAAGACGAGGATCGGAATGCATTTTCCTGCTTGCGGAGGATGCGGGCCGGCCGCGGGCAGAGGGCCTCAGAGCCGCTTCTGCCCTGTTCAGGAAGGAATCTGACCAGATATGTCTCACACAGAAAACAGTGCGGCGCCGGCGGCGCTGTCACTTCAAAATATCACAAAACTGTATGCCGGAACGGTCGCGCTGCGGGATGTGAGCCTGACAGTGCGCCGCGGAGAGGTACACGGATTGATCGGCAAGAACGGCGCCGGTAAATCCACGCTGGTAGGCGTCATGTCAGGCCTGGTCACGCCCAGCAGCGGAGAGATCCTGCTGGACGGGGAAAAATATCACACGCTCACGCCGATCGAGGCAAAGAAGCATCGCATCTCCATCATCACGCAGGAACCCCAGGTCATCGAGGAGTCCACTGTGGCCGAAAACCTCTTTTTTCCCCGTTATCTGGAGGGAAAGGAGATTATCGACTGGAAGGGACTTTCGAAACAGGCAGACAGTATCCTGCGGGAAGCCGGCATGGTCCTGGACCCGGAAATGAAGGTGCGCGACCTGTCGGTCAGCGAGCGCCAGCTGCTCCTCGTGATCAAAGCATGCTTTGTGGAAAAGGGCGAGCTGATCATTATGGATGAGGTCTCGGCCTCCCTGTCCAACAGAGATCAGCATATTTTATACGAAATCATCCGAAAGCTGACCCGGGACGGGAAGACGGTCATTTTTATATCCCATCACACCAAGGAACTGCTGGAAGTCTGTGATGTGGTCACGGTGATCCGCGACGGGCGGGCTGTGCGAAGCGTGCGCCGGGAAGAGCTGGACCTGAAGACTTTGGCCGGACTGATTGTCGGAAACGAGAGTTATGAAGCCCGAAAAGGCGAGGACCTGTCGTCGCAGGTCACAGACGAAGAGATCTTCTCCCTGCAGGGATTCACGAGCTACGGGAAATTCCGCAGTATCAGCCTTACACTCCATCGTGGAGAAATCGTCGGCCTGGCCGGTCTGCGGGGCAGCGGACGGACAGAACTCTTCCGCAGCATCATCGGGGCTGATCCCCACGACAGCGGAACCATGATTCTGTGCGGAAAGGAAGTCAGCTATTCATCCCCTTCCAAAGCTGCCAGAGATGGTGTGGTCTATCTGACGGAAGAGCGGGAGGCGGAGGGCCTTGTCCCGATCGCTTCCGTGCGTCAGAACCTGACAATGAGTATTTTACAGAAAATCACCCGCGGAGGACTCCTGCACGGCCGGACCGAAAGAGAAACGGCTGCCCGCAGCATTAAAAAGCTGGATATCAAAGTGGCATCGCAGCAGCAGGAAGTGCAGCAGCTGTCCGGCGGCAACAAGCAGAAGGTTCTGGTCGGCCGCGTCATGGAACAGCAGCCCCGGGTCTGCCTGCTGGATGAACCGACCCGCGGCGTGGATATAGAGGCCAAGGACAGTATCCTGCACAGCATCAATCACGGATTCCGTGATAATGCCTGCGCTCTCATCACATCGCCCGGCGTCGAAGACCTCATGAAGATCTGCGACCGCATCCTGATCCTGTATCAGGGCCGGATCACTGAAGAATTTACCAGAAAAGAGTTTTCCGAAGAGGATATTTATCGCGCCATGCAGGGCGAAGTTCTGCACGGCCAGGCAGTCCGCGGAGGGGAGGCATAAATCATGAGACGGACAACGAAAATACAGCTTGCACTGCTCGACAACCTGGTGTGGGTCATGGTTGCGGTGTTCTTTATCATAAATGCTGTCTTCACACCTCAGTTTTTGAGTTCCAGGAACCTCCTGAATATTCTGTTTCAGTCGGCGACTCTGGGGCTTATGGTTCTGGGACAGGGCATAGTAATGATGGTCGGCGAACTGGATCTTTCCATGGAGGCGACGCTTGCCTTTGCGCCCGGAATTGCCATCCTTCTGGGCAGTAAGCATGGGCTTTCTGCTGTGGTCTGTGTGATCCTGACATTGCTCATCGGCGTCGCGGTCGGATGGTTTAACGGAACCTGTCTGGTGAAACTCCAGACCAACTCCTTTCTGCTGACCATGTCGACACAGATCGTCATGCGGGGGTTGGTACTGTTTCTGGTGCCTTTCTCACTGGCGAAACTGAATCCTTTTTATACCTGGCTGGGCCGCGGCAAAATCGGTCCCCTTCAGGTGGCGGTTTTAGCCCTCTTTCTTATCTATGCGGCATTTGAATTCTTTTTCCGCAAGACAAGCGCGGGCAGACGCTTCCTTCTGACCGGAGGCAACCGCAGGGCATCCTTTATTTCGGGTATCAATACGGAAAAAGTCGTGGTCATGGCCTTTGTGCTTGCCGGATTTCTGTCCGCCATCGCCGGACTGATCACGGCGGGCAGACAGAACGCGGTCTCCAATAACATGGGATCAGGACTGGTCATGATGGCCTTTGCGGGAGCGATTCTGGGCGGCTGCAGCTTCAATGGCGGCATGGGCAAGCCTGTCGGCATGCTGGGCGGCACGCTCCTTCTGGGAATGCTGGACAACGCCCTCACACTCAACGGAGTTGATGTCAACCTGGTGAGCGCCACCAAGGGAGCCCTGATCTTCCTGGCCATCCTTCTGGACCATCTCCGCCACCGTCTGACCGCCTGGATCATGCACCGCGAGAATATCCGGAGACTGATACGGTCATCAGGAAAGGGAACGGCTCCTTCTGATCAGCCGGAATCCAAAGCCGGCCCCGCTTCAGAGCAGGACCCCGTGCAGGATCCAAATCAGGATCCGAAGCAGAGCGCGGACGGGTCCTGAAGCAGGAATTAAAGCAGAGCGCGGAGCAATGCGTAGTTTATTCATACATGTTTGCGGGCACTCGCCCATAACCACAAGTATGTAACTGAATGATTAAGACATAAATCTCTGTAACCCATTAACAGCGGTTCATAAAAGCCGCACGGAATTTTCTGGAGGAAACAATGTTATGAAAGGAAAGATAGTGAAAAAAGTGCTGGGTGCTGTCCTTGCAGTGACCATGGGTGCCATGCTGCTGGCAGGCTGCGGCAGTGCCGTGCAAAGCCCTTCCGGCGAGGCTGAGCAGACACAGACTGATTCTGCCGATGCCCAGGCAACCGGAGCAGCGGCTGCGGCAGCTGCAGTGGATGCCGCTGATACAGAGGGCGGCACAAAGACCATCGGTATGGTCATCAAACACGCTCAGACCGAGTTCATCCAGGCTTTTGTCATCGGTGCTACAGACACCTGTAAAAAATACGGATATGAGCTGAAGGTCGTGGACGCGCAGGCCAATACCGACCAGATCCTGAACGCGATCGACAACTTCATCACCCAGGATATTGATGCCTTCATCATGGCAGGCGCGGAAGACCTCGTCTCCCTTGTTCCCGGCATTGAACGTCTGAATGAAGAGGGAATCCCTGTTTTCGCACTGGATACCTGCCCCGAGGGCGGCAAGGTTGAAATGTTTATCACCAACGACATCAAGGAGTCCTCAGCCAAGGCGGCGGCTCAGATGATTGAAGGAATCAAAGAGAAAAACGGTGGCGAGGTTCCCGAGGGTGTCATCATCGAGATCACCGGCGCGCTTGTCGATATGTATACCACAGACTGCCACGAAGGCCTCATGTCTGTTCTGGACCAGTATCCCCAGCTCACTGTAGAGCCGGGTGAAGGCAACTGGAACAACGAGGAATCCTATGCCCGCTGCAGCGACCTCCTGGCCCGCCATGGCGACAAGGTTGTGGGTATCTATGTCCACACTCCTGATATCATGGGTTCCGGCGTCGTCTCCGCCGTAGAGAACGCGGGACTGAATCCTGCGGATTACTTCATCTCCGGCATCTGCATCGGCAAAGAAGGCATCGGTCTTCTGCAGGAAGGCAAGCTCTACGCAGTCGTTGAACAGCCTGCCCTGGACGCTGCCATCCTTGCGGTCGAGTATATCCACGATCTGTTTGAGGGAAAGGATCTTCCCGAAATCGGCGCGACCGTCGAAGAAGAGGGCGCCCTCTGGTCACCTGCCAAGGTGATTGAGAACACCTACTGCGACGAAGGAAAGACCCTGCTCATCCAGGCTCCCCTGATTCCTCAGGAATGCGATCCCTCCGACCCTCAGCTGTGGGAGAACCGCATCAAATAAGAAAAGGGCGATAACAGACCGCTGCCCGGCTTGCGAGAGCATTGGAGCGAGGGACACGCGAAATGCAGAGACGAGCGATGAGGCGCAGCCGCTGACTGATACAGAAATTCGTCACTCTTTGAGAAACCTTCAGGTATTCGTATGACTGCGGATACCTGAAGGTTTCATTTTTTATAACCATTCATTGATCTTCCCGTCACGGTGTCTCCGATCATTGCCGGCCGGCTTACCCGCAGATCAGGTCTTCTATGTCGCAGTGGAGCGTTCCTGCCAGGGCGAGGAGCCCGGAGGCGGAAGTCTTCCTTATGTCCCTGGTCCCCTGTTCATACTGCTGGATTATGCGGAGGGATACACCGGAACGCTCTGGTTACAGCGTGGATGCCCTGTTTCTGCATTCGGGTGTGGACAGGAAAGCATACACAGGATAATATATTAGTTAAAGCTAACACTTATCGTAATATCTAAAGACGTTTTGGTATTGAGCCGCTTACTCTCCGCTAAATGCGGGGCCATATAATATCATTCTCCGCTTGGCGGGAGCGGTGACGATTTGGCAATTTTCAAGATTTTCAGGTAAGGATTCCCGGTGATTCAATCTCCGAGAGGAATTTCCTTTCTTTTTTTAATTACAAAATGATTGAGACGGCACACTGGCAAAAAGGAGATTGTAGATGTTCTGGGACCAGGTGGCAGGCGTGTATGACATCTTTGTCAACGTCATCAACAGGAAAACGCATAGGAAGCTGAAAAAGATCGTGTCAGCACTGATTGAAGCAGAAGATGATGTTCTGGAATGTGCCTGCGGAACAGGTCTGCTCAGTGAAGTGATCGCGCATAAATGCAGAAGGCTTTCAGCTACAGATTTTTCAAAAAAGATGCTGAAAAAGGCAGAAAAGAATTGTGCGGCCTTTCACAATATAACTTTCTCGCAGGCCGATATCACTAATCTTCCTTTTCCTGATAACAGCTTTGACAAGGTCGTGGCCGGAAACGTGATTCATCTGTTAGACAATCCGCTGACAGCCCTGGGCGAACTGAACCGGGTCTGCAAAGACGGAGGCATATTGATCATTCCGACCTATATGAACAAAGATTCCAAAGGAAAAACGAGCGGATTTGCAGCGACTGTGGGAAAAGCCGGGGCGGATTTCAAACGTCAGTTTACAGTGGACAGCTACAGACAGTTTTTCCTGGACGCAGGGTATCCGGATGTGCAGATCATATTGGCCGACGGACGCATTCCCTGTGCTGTGGCCGTCATGAAGAAGGCGGTTCCTGAGAGTAGAAATGAATGAAGGTGGAAGATTATGACCAGACGAGAACAGATAAAAAATGCTTATAAGCTGACGGGCGGCCATGCCGGCTTCTACGACGGCATGATGACCTATTCCACAATTCCCGGAAAGGCTTCGGGAAAGCTGCTTGAGGTTCCGGTCGGGACCGGCGTACTTACCATGCCTGTTTACCGGGAATTGCCGGATGCGGATATTACCTGTCTGGATTATTCGGAGAATATGATGGCGTCGGCGCAGGAAAAGGCCAAGACCATCGGAATCAGGAATATCACCTTCCTGCAGGGGGACGTCGGAGCATTGCCCTTTGAGGATGAAAGCTTTGATATTGTGCTGTCCCTCAACGGATTTCACGCCTTTCCGGACAAGGATGCCGCTTATCGTGAGACCTTCAGGGTGCTGAAGCCGGGCGGGACCTTCTGTGGATGCTTTTACGTCCGGGGCGGCTGTAAAAGGACGGACTGGTTCATCAGACATCTGTATCAGCCGAAAGGCTTTTTCACACCGCCTTATGAAACAGAGCAGAGCCTGCGCAGGCGTCTTTCAAAGCTTTACAAGGAAGCAGAAGTAACCATGGTGGAAGGGATGGGGTGCTTTTGCTGCAGAAAATAATACTTTGGAGGTTAAATGACCTCTGAGCGGGAATGACATTCCTATGAGGTCAAATGATCTTTCCGGAGGTCAGATGACTTCTGAGGTGAAATGACCGAGGCCATATGACTTCACGGTCATAGGAGGCATGACAATGCAATTTGATGAAATGGGAAACAAATCCGGAAAAACACTGATGCTGCTTCCGGGAACGGCTTGTGATTACCAGACGAACTTCGGGACAGTCTTAGAGCGCCTGGGGGAGAAGTATCACCTGATCTGTGTCAATTACGACGGATTCGACGGCAGTGACCTGATCTTCCCCGATATGATCACGGTCACCGGGAAAATAGAAAAGTATATCAAGGACCACTACGACGGGAAAATCGACGGCGCGATCGGCTCATCCTTAGGCAGCACCTTTGTGGGACAGCTTATCCAAAGGGAAAATGTCCACCTGGATCATGGCATTTTTGGCAGCCCTGACCTTGATCAGAGCGGAAAAGTCAGCGCGTGGCTGCAGTCAAAACTGGTCGTTCCGCTTCTGACCAGTTTCACAAAGAGCGAAAAGAAAAAGGCAAAAACCAGAGAAAAGCTCAAAAGCTTTTTTAAAATGAACGATGAGACGGCCGATCGGTTCATGGCCTGTTTTGCCAAATTCAAGCCGGAATCCATCAGGAACGAATACTATACAGATCTGCTCACACATTTAAATGACGACATACACGTTGAAGGCACAAAGGTGCATTTCATCTACGCGAACAAGATGGGAGAAAAATACCTGAGGCGATATAAGAAGTACTTCAGGAATCCGGATATCCGGGAGTTTGATATGCAACACGAACAGTGGCTTTTCGGCGGTGAACAGTATACAGTTCCTGTGCTGAAGGCTATTGATGAGTTCATGGAGATGACAGCAGAATGAAAACAACTATTGACTGCCTAACGAGCGTTAGGTAAAATTGGAGATGAAATTGAGCATTATCACTATTTGGGAAAAGGGCTAAAAGTATGGAAAAGAGCAATACACGGGAGGAAATACTGGAGGCGGCGCTGAATCTGTTCTCAGTCAATGGATATGAAGCAACCAGTATCTCGCAGCTCGCCGATGCGGTGGGTATCCGAAAGGCATCCCTTTACAGCCACTTTGCCAATAAGCAAGATATTCTGGATACTGTCGTCGAAACCGTTCTGAAAGGATATGCTGACCATTCGATTTTTGTATGTGCTGACTGGGACGATCCGGGATTCACAAAAGATAAGACAGGCATGACTGCAGAAGATGTTGCTAAGCTCATACAGGGACAATTGCGCTATATCCTGCATGACCCTCACATCAGCAAGGGCAGGAAACTGCTCATGATCGAGCAGTTCCGCAATGAAGAACTGGCGGAACTCCAGACCAAGCAGAATTATGAAGATGTCCTGAACTATTTTATGGGAATGATGCGCTTTCTGATCCGCGAAGGAACCTTGAAAAATGCAGACACCGGGATTATGGCTGCGCAGTTTTCCTCCCCGATCACCGTCTGGATCAACCTGTGCGACCGTGAACCGGAGCGGGAAGACGAAGTAATGGAACTGGTCAGGAAACATGTGATGCAGTTTTTTGAG
>CACYTU010000014.1 GCA_902777355.1 uncultured Lachnospiraceae bacterium
TCTCCCTTTGATATTTTGGATGGCTATAAACTCATACGGGGTCACTTTGTAACTGTGGGGAGAACAGCAATCTCCTTACAAAACCATAATAGGAGTAACGAAGGCATTTACACTGAAATGCGGAAAGGAAGCATTTATGAAGGCAAATGAAATCAGAAGGAAATTCAGATTTTTGATAACCGGTATGACGCTGGCAGCTATGGTGACATCCATGGCAGCCTGCAGCTCTGCTTCGACAGGCAGTGCGGGCGGGAGTGCCCCGGCGGCAGAGACAACTGCAGAGGCTGTGGCTGAGAATACAGAAGAGACTGCGGAAGAAAATACAACAGCAGCAGCGACAGAGAAGGCGCCCGGGGAGACGGCGGCGGCCGACAGCACAGCAGAAGCGGCGGAGGCAGATACTTCTGCAAATACTACGGAAACCGCTGCGTCTGCTTCCATCCAGGCCGGTCCCGCAAAGGAAGATATTGAGACAAGAGAGACTGTTGAAAACAGTGAGGACAGCAGCCACGCAGTTACGGCGGACGGCGAAGAGGTCTCCATGTCAAATACTGCGGTAATTAAGACCGGTGATTCCGGCCAGGGCGATGAGGCAGACTTTTACGGAGACAACGCCGCTGTGTTCGCGGCAAACGGCGGAACGCTCACTCTCTCCAATATGGTCGTAGAGACCAACGGCACACATGCGAATGCTGTTTTCAGCTATGGAGAAGGAACAACTGTGAATGTGTCGGATTCTTATATTGAGACCAGCGGCAACTGCTCCGGCGGAATCATGACCACGGGAGGCGGCACTATGAAGGCAGAGAATCTGACCATCAATACCAGCGGCAATTCCTCCGCGGCGATCCGTTCTGACCGCGGCGGCGGTACAGTCACTGTGACCGGCGGATCCTATACAACCGGCGGAACAGGCTCTCCTGTCATTTATTCCACAGCTGATATCACTGTCAACAATGCTGAGATGGAGTCCACTGCGTCGCAGGGCGTCGTTGTGGAAGGAAAGAACTCTGTCACTCTCAATAACGTTGAGCTGACAGCGGACAACAATACCAAGAACAGCGACAAGTCCGACTACTATCAGGCGGTTATGATCTACCAGTCCATGTCCGGCGACGCGGATGAAGGGACTTCTTCCTTTACCATGAACGGAGGCAGGCTCACAAATGCCAACGGAGATATTTTCTTTGTAAATAACACGGCGACAACCATTGACCTTTCCGGCGCGGAAATCATCAATAACGGCGGCGGCATCTTCCTCAGGGCGGAAGCTGCCGGCTGGGGAAATGAAGGCTCAAACGGAGGTCATGTGAATATGACAGCGTCAGACCAGGAAATCAACGGAGACATGGTCGTGGACCAGGTTTCTGAGCTGAATCTCTACCTCAAAGACAATTCCGTTTTTACAGGCGCTATCAACAGCAACGGCGCAGCGGGCAGCGTCTATGTGGAAATCGAAGCGGGCTCCAGGTGGGTGCTTACAGGTGACTCCTATATCACAAGTCTGACATGCAGCGCGGATGCCATCGATTTGAACGGCTTTACACTCCATGTAGGTGACCAGGTTTATGAGGCCGGCACGGAATCCACCGGCCAGGCGATTGAATTTACTCTTTCCTCCGGAAACAGAAACGGCTACGGAAGCGAAAGACCGGAAGGCATGCCTGGCGAGATTGGCGGAAAGGGAGGCCCCGGAGGAAAAGGGGGGCCCGGCGGTGATGGTTCCACACCCCCCGAAAAACCGGACGGCAAAATGCCCGGCGGAGACGGCTCAAGGCCTCCTAAAAAACCAGTCGGTGAAGAAAACGGCGAAACACCTGCCCGACAGAACAGCAGCTCTTCGGACAGCGCTGCCGACAGTGAAACAACTTCCAACTGAGGCAAGAAGGAAAACGGGGACGGAAGACTCTCAATTAATAAATAAGTACGCAGCCATGATCTCGCGTTCACAAACTTGTATGACTGTGGGATCATGGCAACAGACATAATTTAAGGGACTGGTGCCCGGCTGTTTTTACAGCCTGAAACCAGCCCCTTTTTTTGCGTTTTTTAATGCCGCTTCGATTAGCGGTCTAAATTCCTGTGCCGTCGAAAAGCGGAATATAAGAGGGGGACACGGTCCCGCTCTCCTGTACAAATCCGTTCTGTATGCCGAGGCCGATCGCGTAATTGATGAGAGAGTCATATTCCTCTTCGGAGAGAGTCCTGCACAGGTCGGAAAACCCGCCGGGGCCGGAACCGGAGCTGCTGCCGGAACCGGAACGGCTGGCTGAACCGGAGTGAATGTGGGAACCGGAGTGGATGTGGGAACCGGAACGGCTGCCGAAACCGGAACTGTTGCCGAAACCGGAGCTGCTGCCGGGATGGTCCGCACCTGTCAGCTTTTGGGCGAGGACCTGGGGCATGGGTGTGTACTGGTTCATGATGCTGATAAAAATATGGTCTCCGTAGGTCTCGTGCAGATGCCTCAGGACCGCCCTGGAGTCCTCTCCGCATCCGGGCAGGGCCAGGTGGCGCACCAGGACGCCCCGGATCATAAGGGGGTCATCGGCGTCATCGGGGCAGTCGATGGCGTGGCTGCCGTCGGAAAAGACCGGGTCGGGACACTGGCGCACCATTTCCGCTATGGCGGCAGAGGCGCAGGCGAAATAATCCGCTGCCCCGGTGTGAAGCGCGGAAAGACGGGAAGAGACATACTTGAGATCGGGAAGCCAGACATCCACAAGCCCCTCCAGGGCTCTGACTGTCTCAACCTTTTCATAGCTGCCGGTATTGTAGACAATGGGAATAGAAAGCCCTTCTGTCTTGGCCCGCCTCAGGGCGGGAATGATCAGAGGGACGAAGTGCTCAGGAGTCACGAGATTGATGTTGTGGGCACCCTGTGCCTCCAGCTCAAAGCATATTTCCGTAAGCCGCTCCGGAGTGAGGGTGACCCGGCGGGTGACGGAAGAAGCACCCGGGTTCTGCCCGGGGCTCGAAATCTGCCGGTTCTGACAGTAGATGCATCCCAGACTGCAGCCGGTGAAAAACACGGTGCCGCTTCCTTTTTTGCCCGAGATGACAGGTTCCTCTGTATAATAGAGCGCCGCTCGGGAGGCGCGGAGCACTCCGCCCTCTCCGCAGAAGCCGGTCTGTCCGTCAAGACGGTTGACATGGCAGCTGCGGGGACAGAGAGTACAGTCCGACAAAAGCTTTTCGGCGGCTTGGATGTCAAGGTCATACGTGATGTCATCATCATACGTATTGAACGAGAGGCTGCCTGAAGAAATAGTAATAGAATTCATGAATTCTAACCTTTCGTTTGTCACGGGCGGAAATCCGCGGCATTCAGGAGGCGGGGGAGCCTTCTACAGTGTTTTTTATAAGCCTATCCAGGTGAGATTGTTGGCGAGAGGGATCGTCTGGCTGAAACATGGCTCTTCTGTGCCGGGAAAGGCGGCGGGTAACGAACGCATTGTAAAGGAGAAGCCACGTGGTAAAGGAGAAACCACGTGGAAACAGGGATTTTCCAAAATTATTTCCGAATATATTTTTCAGAAATAATTTTTCAAAAATAATTTATCAAAAATAAAACCCCTGCTTGCAGTGATGAAGTACTGAAAGCTGCCTGTCGGCCGCAAAGCCAGGCACCCTCGCGGCACATGAAAGTCCCCGCTTAGTGCTGCTATGTTCCCATCCTGACACGGTTCACGAGTTTCCATTGCGCGAGACCCGAACCCATACGTGCCGGCAGACAGCTCTCAAAACTCCATCCCTCAACAGGGGATTTCATTTAAAGATGAATATATTATTAGGATGAATATTATATGCAGCGAATCTGTTATATAGTTGGCAGATACGCTGTTTTTCAAATGCACTGAATACTATAGTCAAAAGAGGGAAGATTGTCAAGAGCGGGTTTCCTCCGCGGGGACAGTATTTCCGGGGCTTTCGGGTGAGATATTCCCGGATGTTGTATCCTGCATGGAGGCAGCGGCCATGCGGAGCATTTTTTTCCGCGCCTTATTGCGCCTGCGCAGGTCTTTGAAAAAACGCTGCAGGATTTCGGTGCATTCTTCGCGCATCACTCCGTAGAGGACATCTGCCTGGTGGTTGAAATCCGGATTCTGAAGAATGTTCAGCAAGGTTCCGCCGCAGCCGGATTTGGGGCTGGTGGTGCCGATCACGACTCTGTCGATCCTGGACTGGATGATAGCACCGGCACACATCTGGCAGGGTTCCAGAGTACAGTAAAGTGTACAGCCCTCAAGTCTCCAGTCGCCGATTTTTTTACAGGCCTTTTTGATGCAGGTGATCTCGGCGTGGGCCAGGGTGGTCTTGTCCGTATTGCGCCGGTTATATCCCCGGCCGATGATTTTTCCTTCGTATACGATCACGGCACCGATCGGAACTTCGCCCAGGGCAATGGCTTTTTCTGCCTGTCTGAGGGCGGCCTTCATGTATTTGAGGTCCTCCCGTGAGAAGGCGGGAGCGGCAGAGTCTGAGACAGCAGGACTGCTGTCCACACAGTTCCCGCCTGAAATGATATTCTCTGTGCCGTCTGCTTTCTGACTATGATCCATATGTTCCTGCCTGTTTTGTGTCCGCAGCCGCGGGATAACCGGTAGACGCAGAAAGAGTGAAAAACACCGTCGATACGATATTTTTCACTCCGGATGTTTTTGCCGCGAGGCGGCGCAAACATCCTGTGATCCTTCACCGTTTTCGCCTGCGCGAAAACGCCTCATACACATGCGGAGCAAGTGTTGCCGCTCTTACGAGCGGCATGGTCGGAAAGAGTGAAAAAAAACGCTCGATAGCGTTTTTTTCACTCCGGATGTTTGTGCCGCGGGACGGCGCAACATCCTGTGATCCCATCGGAGAAAACGCCTTCGCGTATTTCTCCTCGGGTGCCGCTCTTACGAGCGGCATGGTCGGAAAAAGGGGATGCCGTTTATTGGGTATCCCATTCGATCAGGAATGTGACGGTTCCGTGTTCATCCGGACCGAAGTCGCCGTCATTCCACTTGTATCTTTTGTCTTTGTAGTAGAAAAGAGCGTAATCCTCATTTCCGTTCTGGTTGTCGGGCTGTCCGTTCAACCAGTTCTGATAGTTGTAACCGGCTCCGGTTACCCAGTACCAGTCATCTTCCGAATCATCGTCCGTGAGACCGAAGTAGGCGCTCTCCAGCCCCAGATCGTCAAAGACGTATTCGTAGAGAGCACTATTCAGGTCCGCGCTGGTAATGACGGCAAGATGGCCTCCCTGTTCCTCACAGTAGTTCTCCGCTTCCCAGAAGGAAGAAATAGTGGAATAGCTCATCATGCAGGCATAATAACTGTGTCCGTTGTAAACGAATGCATCCGCGGGGATGTTGTAAGAATTTGTCTGCCCGGCGGCGGGATCATTGTAATAAAAGTAGACGGCATTTGTGCCGGCATCTTCTGAGAGGGTGATAGTCTGCTCGCTGGTCTCGGCAACATAACCGGTGATGGCGGGGGCATAGACGGTGACCGTTGATCCTGCAGTCCCCTGGTTTGTCATTGTGCTGAGCTGTTTGCCGTCCTGGTCAATGCAATAAGTGGTATAGGACACCGGAACATTCACAGGCTGTGGAGAAGGGGTTTGCTCCTGAGAAGGGGCCGGACTCGGAGAAGGAGTCGTACTCGGAGCAGAGCCGGAGTTCGAGGCGGCGAGACGGAAAGCCTCCTGCACTTCCAGAGTCTGATCTTTTTTTACCTTATAGGAGGCGGAGGACTCATAGGTCTGGTAGCCATTGGCCTCAAACAGGAGGGTGTAGTCATTGGGAGGAAGTTCCAGGCTGAAGAAGCCGTCGTCGCCGGTTGTGTCGCTGTTTTCGTGACTGGTGTAACGCACTCCGTCCTTATCGACGGCTGTGACAGTCACTCCTTTGAGCATGTGGCTGTCCGAGGCGTCTACCACGTTACCGGTGAGAGTTCCCCGTTCATCTGCCGGATTTGAATCCTGCATCATGATGAAGGCGGCACCTGCCATGAGTACCAGAATGAGCGTTAAAACGATCAGAATCGGGTGTTTTTGAGGCTGCATAACTGTATTCCTTTCTGCTTTTTTTGCCGCTTTCCCGGTCATACGACAGTCAGCCTGCGGTCAGCGTATGACCGGGAACAGATCAGCTTTCTTTGTGGTTCACTTTGAAATAAAGCAGTATGCCCGAGAGAAAGGTGCAGATGACAGTCAGGAGAAGCAGCAGGCTCCAGCAGTACAGGACATACCTGGCTTCAAACCGGAATATATCCAGTTTGGCTCCGTCGGGCAGCATACTGTTGAGATCGGCGGTGGACCCCAGTGCATAAAATCCCCATCGAGCGGTGGTAAAGTTCGCGGCTTTTTCCATGACGCCTTCGAGATCAAACAGGCATCCGCTCAGAAGAAGCTGGGCAATCAGGATGACCGGGACAATGGTCATAATGGAATTGATGTTGCTGATCAGCATTCCGACCAGGAGTCCCAGCATATCCGCACTCATCGTGATGAGAAAAAATGTCAGGAAGAAGTCAATGCTTCTGTTACCTAATACTATACACTCACTGTCAAAATGAAAAAAGAGGCTGAATACAACGGCGGCCACCATGGCCTCTACGACACACAGAAAGAACTGGATGGTGAAATTCGCGGCCACATAGGTGTGAACATGCAGAAACTTGCTGAGGTCGTCCGGCAGGTATTCCCGCTCGGAATAAAAAAGCGCTATGGAGTTGAAGAGCCCGGACCAAATGCAGCACATCAATACGGAAAACAGGCAGGCCTTTGTCGCGCCGAAAGTACTGAAGACATCCTTTTTTACGGCGAGACAGGTGATAAACATGATACCTGCGGTCATGGCGGTGTTCTGAGCCAGATTTAATGCTTTGGTCGAAATCCATCTGCGGATATAATCAAAAAAGTCAAACATTTGAAATAATCCCCCTGTGATATCCTTGATCAGTGTTCGTCCTGAACCAGCTGATATCCCGGATCAGTGGCTGTCCTGAAAGCGGCTGATATCCCGGGTCAGTGGCTGTCCTGAAAGCGGCAGTCCTGTTTCAGCTGATCTGCTGATTCATCGTCTGCTTCTCAGGCTGTCAAATTTACCGATGAAATAATCCGCCTGTCCCATTCCTCCTTCATCGGAGGCGTTGATCTTGGTGAGGATATCGACATAATTGTTGACTTCGAAAAAGCCTCTTATATAGGCGGGGCTTCCGGCATAAGCGATTCCGCCTGTCTTATCAGAACCCTTTGCCAGGACGACTACACGGTCGTAGAGCTCGATATTGACAATATTGTGGGAAATGATAATGGTCGTTTTGCCGGTCCGGTGGGTGATGTCACAGAGCTTTGTGACCAGGTCCCGTGATACCCCGCAGTCAAGGCCTGTATCGATTTCATCGGCGATAATGATGTTTTTTCCGCGGATCAGTTCCTTGGCGATGGAGACTCTCTGCCGCTGGCCGCCGGACAGGTTGTGGATCTCGCTGTTCTGCACGCTCTGAAGTCCCATGGTCTGAACATGGTGCTGCACAGCGTTGTTGAGTTCGTGGCTTCCGCGGTACAGACGGGAGAAGAGCGCTGACCAGTAGATCGCCGCGCGCGCGGTCTCGTTCTGGTTGAGTGCCGGGTGCTGGGGAATATAGGCTATGTCCTCGCGATTATAGTCGGTGATTTTTCCGTCGAAGGAAGACATACCGATCATGCATTTGATGAGGGTGCTCTTGCCGGCGCCCGATGTGCCGATGATCAGAGTGGTGCAGCCTGCCGGGAAAGCAACGTGTATGTTCCTCAGGGCGTCGTACGACCGGTTGGGATATCTCTTTTTATTAATGTCTACCTGCATTGTAACCTCTTTCCGCCTTGTCAAAGCGCTGTTTAATGTTCACAGAAATACAGTCCTCATCATCCGGGCCGGATGATGTACCTATCTTACATCTAATCTGACTGCTCTTTTTTGACAAACCAGAAATTCAGGTCTGTTTCGGCCTCGGGGATGCCGTCCACCCAGCCCGTGTTGGTATACTGCCAATAGGTGAAGCGGTAGGGGGATTCGGGAACACTGTTGTAATCGGCGTACCAGATCTCGGCGTTTTCCAGACGCGACATATTGAGAATATCGGTCTCGGTGGAACAGTTGGCGTAGATGCCGGGGGTGTAGCCGGCGTCTTTGATCGTCTCGCAGAAGGCGACGGCATTATTGGTGAACTGGTCATTGCTGATATAGTTGATGCGGGCATCGTATTCAATCTGGATCTCGGGGTCAAAAACTATGGGAAGGGTGATCTTCACCTTGCTTTCCTCTATGACATCGAGGCAGAGTTCTGCCTCTTCGATGGCTTCTTCGATGGTGACGGCCTGTGAAAAGACATATACTCCGACATCAAGACCGGCCTTTTTGGCGCGGGTGAGGTTTTTGATGGCGCGGGTGTCCCTCTCAAGACTGCCGGTGTGGAATGTGCGGTGCCCCGCGCGGACAAAGACAAAGTCATAGCCGGCTTTTTTTACCTTTTCCCAGTCAATCTGTCCCTGAAACTCAGAGACATCGATTCCCCTGCGGACAGTGTAATCGTCATCGCCCTTGTAATGGAGCCTGCCGTCATCGTCATATTTGAGGTACTTCCAGTTGTAGTCGTGGAGCCCTGTGTTCAGAGGAAAAGTACGCAGATGGTTTTCTTCCCAGGCCCGGACATATTTCTTTTGTGTTTTTGTCAGGGAATCTTCTTTATCCTTATCATCTTTATCTTTATCCTCCTCTTTGTCCTTTTCCTTATCCTTTTCCTCCTCTTTGTCCTTTTCTTTCTTGTCCTTTTCTTTTTCAGGTTCTTTCTCCGATTCCTTCTGCTTTTCGGAGGCAGTCTTTTCGGAGGCGTCTTTCAGCTCTTTGGATTTAGCGGTGTCCCCGCCGTCTTTTTCAGCCGTTTTGTTCTTGTCAGCATTTGCGGCTTCTTGGTCCTTGCCGGCTTTTGCTGCGTTCTCCGCAGTGCTGTCTTTGGAAGATTCCGCGGATTTGTCTTTGGAAAGGGCTTTGGCGGGATCGGCGGAGGCAGCTGTGGAAGCGTCCCCGGAGGGAACAGCCGGGACGGCGGCGTAGGAAGAAGATCCGGCAGCAGGGCCTGTTCCGCCCTTGTCCGCTTCGGCGGGATTCGGGGAAGTGGTCCGGGCAGGGCCGGAAGCGCTGTTTTGGGACGGATCCTGGTCAGTCCCGTCTGAAAAAGTATAGGCGACGGGAGCCTCGGAATCAGGTGACAGAATCCGGGTGACGGACTCCAGTCCCAGCCAGGAGGATGGGTCTGAGGCAGAACTGCCGGCCTGCCGGGGATCGTCTGCCGCGCGGCGCAGTCCGGACACTACAAAAAACCCGCAGGCTGTAAGCAGGCAGGCTGTGATCAGAAGGGAGATTGCTGCCGCCAGCAGGGACTGCCTCCCGTTTCGGGAGTTACTGCTTTTTGCGGCACTGTTGTCAGTATTTTGATTGCCGGAAGACGGCGTTTTGGTTCTGTGTTTGAAAAACTGCATAGGCATTTTTACCGGAAAGTGGGCAGAAACGAAGACTGCCGCTGGATATGTTACTATCTGTTCTGTGTAAGATTAAATGCATAGGAACTTTTATTATACCCATATTGGGGGGATAGGGCAAATGAATATTGACGAAGGAGGATCAGCAGGCAGATCAGCTGATAAGTAACATGAGAATTGACTGAGGCGGACCGGGAGTTCAAGGGGTGAGTCCGGCGGAGTCCTGCCGCGGGAGTTCTGTGGGAGTTCAAGGCAGGGAGTTCAAGGGGTGAGTCCGGCGGAGTTCGGCCGCGGGAGTTCTGTGGGAGTTCAAGGGGTGAGTCCGGCGGAGTCCTGCCGCGGGAGTTCTGTCGGGGGTTCCGCCTCGTGAAATAGTGACCAATTGTAACCCGCCGGCGGATTTTTTCATCAAACGAAGGCTTTTGCATGATATACTATAGGCAGTTGTTTTTTTAGATTCATAAGGAAATGGCAGGAAAAAATTTTGATCCGGAAACGGGCTTTATTCTTCATCGCGCAATACACGTGACTTCAGTCGTGGGATACGCATGCGCGCAAGACTCGCGAGCGAGTCTTGAATTGTCAATAAACAGGTTTGATTGAAACCGGAGAGGGCAGCGAAATGGATTCAAGGAAAAAGAGGGAACTGGAAAAAGAAAAAGCGCGTCTGGAGGCTCTTCAGAATACAGAAAAGAAATTCCTGAAGGGAACGTTCGGTGATTTTTTCGGAAAAAAAGAGTCGGGTTCCGGCGGGACGAAGGCGGAGAACCCGGAGATGTCCTTCGGCAGCGGGAATAAGAGCACTAAGGCTGAGGCCGGTGGAAGCAGCCCGGCAAAAGAGAAGACCGGAACCGCTGACCTTTCTTTCGGAGACGGATTCGACGAGCTGGAGGCAAAGGGAAGGGAGATCACTTCGCAACTGAACGCCAGGACAGACGCCCTTCAGAGGGCCAACGACGCCCTGAAAGAGGTACAGGCCCTTCTGGACAATCCGCTCTATGACGGAATGCCTTCTGTGACCGGCAGAGGCACATCAGGGAAGGGCGCTTCTCCCGATACAGGCAAAAAACCGGTGGAAATAGACCCCGGACTGATGGCGGGCAGTGACGGAGACCTGTTTTCGGGACTGGCCGGCGGCGGAAACGGAAGCGGCGGCGCAGGGGGAACTTCAGGCAGCTCCTTCGATGATCCCATGTCAGCAGCCGGGGACGGTTTTGCGCAGGGTATCTCCGGACAGCAGGCTGCTCAGCAGGCGCAGCCGGGGGAAAAAGAGAAGGAGAAAGAGCCCGAAAAGGATCCCATGGAGGAACTGGACAAGCTGATCGGCCTGACCAAGATCAAACATGACGTGAAAGAACTGATGGATTTTGTGAAGATCCAGAAGATGCGTAAGGACGGAGGCCTGAAGTCAGTACCGGTATCACTCCATCTGGTATTTACGGGCAATCCCGGGACCGGCAAAACGACAGTAGCAAGGATCCTGGCCCAGCTTTACAAGAAGATCGGCGTCCTGTCAAAGGGACAGCTGGTGGAAGTGGACCGGTCGGGTCTGGTCGCCGGCTATGTGGGGCAGACCGCTCTGAAGACTGCCAAAAAGATCGAAGAGGCGAAGGGCGGCGTACTGTTTATCGATGAGGCCTATGCACTGGCCCGCAAGGATGACACTTTCGGACAGGAATCGATCGATACGATCCTCAAAGCCATGGAGGACAACCGGGATGACTTTGTCGTGATCGTTGCGGGCTATACAAAACCCATGGAGAACTTTATCAACAGCAACCCCGGTCTGAAATCCCGCTTCAACAAATATATCGAATTCCCGGATTACACCATCGATGAACTGATGGGGATTTTCGATATGAACTGCAAAAAGTATGATTATGAGGCCGAGGAGGACGTGAAGGCGCAGATCCGGGCCATGATCGTGCAGAGAAAGCTGGCGACGAGAGAGAATTTTGCCAACGCGCGCGAAGTCCGCAATTTATTTGAGGAAATCATCACCAATCAGGCCAGGCGTGTCGCCGCCATGGACAATCCCGGGCGGGACGACATGAAGAAGATCATGATCGAGGATCTGACAGAAACAGCCCGGTCGGATGCCGAAAAAACAATAAAGAAGGCGGCAGAAATGACCGGAAAGGCGGCTGACAGGGACGGCGGAAAACCGGACGGCGCGCAGGCAGAGGAAACGCCTGCCGGGGAACAGGCAGGAGATAATCCCGGGGAGAAAGCCGGAGAAACTGCTAAACCTTCAGAAGCTGCTGAAAAGGAGCCTGAGAAGCCGGTTGATGTGGAAGAAACAGGGACAGAGAATACAGCAGCAAGGGAATGAAATGATAGTTGATTTTCAGACCGGCACGAAATTCGAGTGTTTCGGGCAGTTTTAGCGGGATAGCCTGAAAAATGTATGGAGGGACTGTAAAGATATGAAAATCGCGATCTTGGGTACAGGTTTTATTATCAGGGAAGCGCTGACGGCAATGTCGGAGGTCCCGGAGATTGAACTGGCAGCGATCCTGGCCAGGCCCCACAGCGTGGACAAGGGGCGCGCATTTGCGGAGGAATTCGGAATCGGTAAGGTGTATACGGATTATGACCGGCTGCTGGCGGATCCGGAGATCGATACGGTCTATGTCGGTCTCATCAATCTGGTACACTATGAATATGGAAAGAAAGCCCTTCTGGCGGACAAAAACGTGATTATGGAGAAGCCCTTCACGACTCTGACTGCCCATGCGCAGGAACTGGCTGATATCGCCAGGAGCCGGGGCAGATTTATCTTTGAGGCAGTGACCAACCGCAACTGCAGGATCATCGAGAAAATGAGAGAGACCCTGCCTCAGATTGGCAGAATCCGCATGATACAGGCAAACTACAGCCAGTATTCCAGCCGCTATGACCGGTATCTGACGGGAGACGTGGCCCCTGCATTTGACCTGGCTGCCTGCGGCGGAGCGCTCTATGACCTCAACGTCTACAATTTCAACATGGCGATCGCCCTGGTCGGGGAGCCCGAAGAGGTGAAGTATTATCCCAACATCGGCTTCAACGGCGTCGACACCTCTGGCATCGCCATCCTGCAGTACAGGGATTTCGTCGGTGTGCTGGCGGGCGCCAAGGATTCGGACAGCCCCTGCCACTTCACGATCCAGGGGGAGAAGGGCTGGATCCAGGTGCCGGGAAAGCCCAATGAGGTCGAGAGACTGCGGATCTGCGTCAACAAGAAGATCGAGGATTTTACCCCTCCCGCGGATAAAAACCGCATGGTTCAGGAGTTCCGCAATTTTTCCAAAGCAGTCGCCGAAAATGACCGCTCCTTTATGGAACGGGAGATTGAGATCACGCTGGCAGTCATGCGCACGATCGAGCGCGCCAGGCTGGGTGCCGGAATCCCTTATCCGACAGATGTGCAGGCATGACCAGGACATCATATGCCGGACAGACAGACCTGAAAATACAGACTGATCGTTCCCCGGGGGACAGAGAGGAATCAATTTTGGATACACGAATCATGGAGAGGGCAAAGCCCTGCCTCAAACAATTGAAACAAGGGGGAAAAATACTGGGGAAGACCGCGAAAATGCTTCTGGAGACCACCGTGCAGGATGTGATGACGAAAGCTGCCGGCGCGGGAGCGGAGCAGAATCAGGAGAATGTCGCAGGGAAAAAGAATTATGCTCTGATCACCGGAGCCAGCTCCGGAATCGGACTGGAATTTGCCCGGCGCCTTTCGCTGGAGGGCTATCCGCTGATCCTGATCGCCCGCAGGCGGGACAGGCTTGAGATGCTGCGCAGAGAGCTGGGCACTGAGTGCCTGCTGCTGCCCGCGGATCTGTCCAGACACGAGGATCTGATCCGCCTGTGCGAAGACCTGGTGGGGCGGAAGATTGATATTTTTATCAATAACGCGGGATTCGGAGTCGCAGGACCCTTCATGGGGACGGACCTTCTGCGGGAAGTGAACATGATCGATGTGAATGTGACCGCTCAGCATGTCCTGTTTAAGTATATTCTGCACCGCATGGACGCGGAGGGAGGCGGATCCATTCTCAACGTGGCGTCCTCGGCGGGCCTGTTCCCGGCAGGTCCCTTCATGGCGGGATACTACGCCACCAAAGCCTATATGACCAGCCTGACCCGCGGTGTCGTCGAAGAACTGAGACAGGCGGGATCCCCGGTCTATGTGGGATGCCTGTGCCCCGGCCCCGTGAACACAGAGTTCAACGACGTGGCCAGCGTCTCCTTCGCGCTGCCGGGAATTTCCGCGGAGGAGTGCGTCGACTATGCCCTGAAGATGATGGCAAAAAAACAGGTGGTGATCATTCCGGGCAGAGAACTTCAGGCGGCTGTTTTCGGACAGAGATTTCTTCCGACCGCGCTGACGGTCCGCATAACTGCCGCCCAGCAGAGAAAAAAGCTGGCTGCGGATGACTCCGCGAAAGGCCGCAGGGCGGGCGCGGTGGATTCCTTCACGGAATCGGCCGGGACATGAAAGAAACAGTGGACGCAGGGTTACAAGTCACACCCGCACCAAACACTTAGCTGTTTGGTGCGGGGGCGGTCATTTTGACTGGACTCAAGGGCGTTTTCCATTGGCCGAAGGCCAATTTGGAATGGAAAACGCCCCGTTTACTGGTCACGGTGTGACCAGTAACGATGCAGGGCTTTTTTCGGAATATCGTTTTGGCTTGCCGACATTTAAAGGAAAGTGTATTATATAATTGGCTGTTTGTTTTTTTGGGGGCATAATCGAAATAATGTACAACCCTGTCTTTGGACAGTAAATACGCTTTTTTTATCTGGTTTTCAGCCGCCGGGACTTTAGTCGGAAGTACCTGCGGGAGGATGACGGGATATTCGGGAGGTCTGCACGATGAAATGGAATGAAATATTTGCGCAGCTGACCATGCTGGCGCAGCTTGGCCTTTCTCTTGCCACCCCCCTCCTGATCTGTCTGGCTGTGTGCTATCTGCTCTGTACCCGCCTGGGTTTTGGCCTCTGGGTCTATATCCCGGGGATGATCATGGGACTGGGAGCATCCTTTATGACTGCCTATAAGGTATATTTATCGGTCACCGGCCGGCAGAAAAAAAGAGAGCGGGGAGAAAAAGAGGTATCTTTTAACAAGCATATTTGACGACTCCCGCCGCCGCAGGGGACCGGAGAGCGTGCCCGGAATAATAATCGGGATAATTAATCGGGATAATATAGAAAGACAGCTTTAGAGCGAGTCTTGAATTTGTATAGTTCATTTTAAATATTTTCAGAAAGCAATAATTTAAATATTTTCAGAAAGCTATAATTAGAAAGATAAAATAAGAAGAACTCATGAAATTACAAAGTGCAGTGAAAAAAGAAACGGTTGCAGTGGCAGCAGGGACCGGAATCGGCTGTGCTGTCCTGATCGTTCTGTTTCTGATCATGTATCTGATTTTTCCGGAATCATCCGTGAAATTTGACTACCGGGTCGTCCTCGGCGCCCTGTGCGGCGGAGCGGTGGCTGTCGCCAACTTCTTTCTGATGGCGCTCACTGTTCAGAGCGTGGTCAATGTGACAAACCGGGACGACGCCCTGAGGATGATGCGCGTCAGCTATAGAAACCGCATGCTGATGCGGGGAATCTGGATCATAGTCGCTATAGTCGCGCCCTGCTTCAACTATGCGGCGGGCATTATTCCTCTTTTCATTCCCAGTCTGGTGATCAAGATCAGAGGGATCAGACTCGGCGTCACGGGTAAGCCCGCAGCCGGCGGGACTGAGTCCGCCGGGGGGACTGGAAACGCTGGTCAGACTGAAACAGCCGACCAGGCTGAAACGTCTTCACAGGCTGGCGCCGACCAGACTGAAGCAGACGGGGGAGAGAAGGCGGAACAGCCGGAGGAAACCGTCCGGCCATAAACATCATAAACGCCAACACCATAAGCACTATTTTCGAAGCTTTCCGCTCAACTGCAGTGAAAAGGCAGGGTCTTTCAGAGAAAATGTGGGGGATTTTCTCCGGGACAGGGCTTTGGCTGGAGAAGCAGCGGTTTGCCGCAGCACGGACAAAAGCAGAGTATTTTTTCTGTGTCTGAGCTGTCATACAAGCGCGATTGATTTTGCGTTTAACAAAAAATCACAAGATGCAGCAGGAGGTAAATTAAAGAAAGGAGAAAGAAGGAGGTGAGATATCTGAATGGAATTTGACATTTCCGGTGCGAAAATATTCGCCAGAATTCCGACGGGACTCCCTGTTCTGGGAGATATCCTGATTTCGGAGACAGTTGTGGTGAGCTGGATCGTCATGCTCATCATCACGGGACTGTGCATTTTCCTGACGCGCAATTTAAAGGTGGAGAATATCTCAAAACGCCAGGCGGTCGCGGAAATGATCGTGGAAGCGGCTAACAACCTGGTGCGGAGCAATACGGGCGGCACGAAATTTGACGGGCTGATTCCGTTTGTATCTACGATATTTGCCATGAGTATTGTCTCAAACCTGATCAGCCTGATTCCAATCTTCCGGAGTCCGACTGCGGATCTGTCGACGGAAGCAGCCTGGGCGATCGTGGTATTTTTCATGATCACGGCGAACAAGATCAAGGCAGGCGGTGTACTGGGATACATGAAGGGATTCACAGAACCGATTCCCGTCATGACACCGTTCAACATCCTGTCCGAGCTCGCGACACCTGTCAGTATGGCCTGCCGTCATTTCGGCAACATCCTGTCCGGTATCGTTATCAACGGCCTGATCTATGCTGCTCTGGGCATCGCGTCCGCGGCCCTTCTGGGACTTTTCCCGGGAGCTGTCGGTGATTTCCTGAGCAATATCCCGATCTTCGCTGTAGGTCTTCCGGCAGTCCTGTCGTTCTATTTCGACTGGTTCACCGGCGCGATGCAGGCATTTATCTTTACAATGCTGACGATCATGTATATCGCCAATGCCGCGGAGGGCTGAGAAAAAGCGCATCAGAAAACGGCGCAGATTTTTAAACCATCAAAATCACCTGATATCCTTTGGCCTTTTGATTTGACTGAGGCAGGAGGAAAACGGTGAGCACCCTGGGGGGAGGTGCGGATTCCGCTTATAATCGGAGTCGCAGTTACTATTACAATTAAAAATACTATTTAGGACTTTTGTGTTTGTAGGAAGTTTACTGTTTAAGATTTTTACGATTGAAGGAAATATGATTTCCCGAAAGGAGAAACAAAATGAGTGAAATGCAATTTCTGGCAAAAGGTATCGCACTGGCAGGCTGCGGCATCGGCGCGGGATGCGCTCTGATCGCAGGTATCGGCCCTGGTATCGGTGAAGGCAACGCGGCAGCAAAGGCTCTGGAAGCCATCGGCCGTCAGCCCGAGTGCAAGGGCGATGTCACCAGCACTATGCTTCTGGGCTGCGCGATCGCGGAGACAACCGGTATCTACGGTTTCGTTACCGGCCTTCTTCTGATCTTCGTCGCTCCCGGCATGTTCATGGGTTATCTGGGATAATCAACTGCCAGCTGCATTAAATATACAGCCAGCAGTCATGGAGGAAAGATATGAATACACAGCCACTGGTAACACTTGTGCCGTGGACCATGATCGCCCAGTTCCTTAACCTGATGATCCAGCTGTTTCTGATCAAGAAATTCCTTTTCAAACCGATCAACGAGATCCTTGAGAAGAGACGCCAGGCCGCGGACAAGGAAATCCGCGAAGCGCGCCAGGCCAAAGAAGAGGCGGACGATCTGAAGACACAGTATGAGTCCGGCATCGCGAAAGCGCGCGAAGAGGCTGCCAGAATCGTGCAGAGCGCACAGAAAGAGGCGCAGAGCCGCGCCGATGAACTGGTGCAGGAAGCCCAGACAAAGGCGGCCGGCATCAAGGCGCAGGCAGAGGCCGATATCGCGCAGGAGCGCAAAAAAGCGATCAATGAGGTCAAGAATGAGATCGGCGGAATTGCCATGGATATAGCGGGCAAGGTCGTTGAGAAAGAGATCAACGAGGCCGATCACAAAAAGCTCATTGAAGATTTTATTAAGAATGTAGGAGAGGCATCATGACAACAGCATGGGGTCTTTACGGGCAAAGCCTGTACGACCTGGCAGTTGAGGAGAAGGCCGATGATCAGATCATGAAGGAGCTGGAGGCGGTCCGCGGTATTTTCGCGGAAAACCCCGATTATATCACGCTTCTGTGTGAACCCTCGATCCCCGGCAAGACCCGCGTTCAGCTGCTGGATGAGGCTTTTGGCGGACAGATCCATCCTTATCTGCTGAATTTCCTCAAGATCCTGGTGGAAAAGGGGATGCTGCGCGGCTTTTCGACCTGCTGCAGCACCTACCGTTCATCCTACTACAAGGATCACGGAATCTCTGAGGCGACTGTGATCAGCGCCGTCCCGCTCACGGAAGAGCAGGTCAGTGCCCTGCAGGCGAAACTGGAGAAGATCAGCGGAAAGAAAGTCCTGCTCACCCGAAAGGTGGACAGCAAGGTCCTGGGCGGCCTCTCTGTCGAGATCGACGGAAAGCTGTTCGACGGCACCGTCGAGGGCAGGCTGGATGAGCTCCGCAGGAAAGTTACGGAAACCGTTCTTTAAGGCGCCTGAAAAATATGCCTGCGCGGACTTCATGGATGGTCCGCAGCCGGAAAACACATCCGGATGGGCGTCCGGCGTTTTTGAAAAAGACAAAACAGAGTAAGGACCTGTCACGAATGAATCTATGCATTTTGCTTGCCTGATTTTCCGATTTCTGCGTCAGAAATCCTCGCCGTAGCCCGCTACGGCTGCGTTTTCTTCCTTAAACTCGAAAAATCATTCTGCGCAAACTACATAGTTGATTTCATGACAGTTCCTAAGATCTATACATATATAGAGGAATAGCAATGGAATTAAAACCAGAGAAGATTTCCCAGGTGATCCGCAGTCAGATCAAGTATTATGAGAATGCGATCATCCAGAACGAGACCGGCACTGTCCTCACGGTCGGTGACGGTATCGCCAGGGTCAGCGGGCTGGTGAACTGCATGGCGGGCGAGCTGCTGGAATTTTCGGACGGCACGTTCGGCATGGCGCAGAACCTCGAGGAAAACAGCGTCTCGGCAGTCCTCTTCGGCGAGGACACGGGAATCAGTGAGGGACAGACCGTCAAGCGCACGGGCCGTGTCGTCTCAGTTCCCGTAGGCGAGGGCATGATCGGCCGTGTCGTCAACGCGATCGGCCAGCCGATCGACGGCGCAGGCCCCATCGAGACGACAGAGTTCCGCGCAGTTGAGTCACCCGCACCCGGCATCATTGACCGCCAGCCGGTCAAGGAACCCCTGCAGACCGGTATCAAGGCCATCGACTCCATGATCCCGATCGGCAGAGGCCAGCGTGAGCTGATTATCGGCGACCGCCAGACAGGCAAGACGACGATCGCCATCGACACCATCATCAACCAGAAGGGCAAGGACGTCATCTGCATTTACGTCGCGATCGGCCAGAAGAGATCCACCGTGGCCGGCCTGGTCTCCGACCTGCGCGCGGCAGATGCCATGAGCTACACCATCGTCGTCGCGGCGACGGCCTCCGAGCCTTCCCCTCTGCAGTTCATCGCTCCCTATTCGGGCTGCGCCATGGGCGAATATTTCATGAACAAGGGCAAACACGTCCTCATTATCTATGATGACCTGTCCAAGCACGCGGTCGCCTACCGCGCAATCTCCCTGCTGATCAGAAGACCTCCGGGACGTGAAGCTTATCCCGGCGACGTCTTCTACCTGCACTCGAGACTGCTTGAGCGCGCGGCCAAGCTCTCCGACCAGCTCGGAGGCGGTTCGCTGACAGCCCTTCCCATCATCGAGACACAGGCAGGTGACGTCTCGGCCTATATCCCGACCAACGTCATTTCCATTACAGATGGCCAGATCTTCCTTGAGACCGAGCTTTTCCACTCTGGTATCATGCCTGCCATCAACCCCGGTATCTCCGTATCCCGAGTCGGCGGCAACGCGCAGATCAAGGCTATGAAGAAAGTTGCCGGTACCCTGAAGCTGGTCTACTCCCAGTACAGAGAGCTGCAGAGTTTCGCTCAGTTCGGTTCCGACCTGGACGAGGACACCAAGTCCCGTCTGGCACAGGGCGAACGTATCGTGGAAGTCCTCAAGCAGGGCAAGAACGTTCCCTGGCAGGTTGAGAACCAGGTCGCCATCCTGTACGCGACCATCAACGGCATCCTCAAGGATGTCGAAGTCAGTGACATCGCGGACTACCAGGATCAGCTGAACAAGCGTCTGACCCAGGATCCCGACGGCATCGCTGTCATGAAGGCGATCCGCGAGACCGGCGCCCTGAGTGAAGAAAATGAAGCTATACTGAAATCCGTGCTGGAAGGCTTTACAAAGAACTTCATCGATTCGAAGAAGGCGTAGACTCGAAGAAGGCGTAAGGCCCCTGCATAGGGGAGAAAGGCGGTAACCGCAAAAAGGAACCGCCCATTCCCGATCATGGAGGAAAACTATGGCAGCTGCTAATATGAAGGCAGTCAAGCTGCGGATCAAGAGTGTGCAGAACACGATGCAGATCACCAAGGCCATGCAGCTGGTTGCGGCGTCCAAGCTCAGAAAAGCCAAGGACAAAGCCATGGCCAGCAAACCTTATCTGCGGACGATGAAGGGCACGCTCACAAAGATCGCCAATGAAAACACGGACTTTCAGTCGATTTTTACCAAACCCGGAGCCAGTGAGAAACGTCTCTTCGTCGTCATCGCGGGTGACAGAGGACTGGCGGGCGGCTACAATGCCAACCTGTTCAAATTTGTGGAAAATGCGGTGGAGGGGCACGATTACGCGGTCCTTCCCATCGGTAAAAAGGCGGTGGAATATTTCCGTCACAGAGGCGTGGAAATATTCACGGACGCCTATGAGGAAGTCGCGAAGGTCACTATCTCGGACTGCTTCCGCATTGCCAAGTCAGTGTGTGAGGCTTATGAGAAGGGGCAGTTCGGCCACGTGTCCATGTGCTACACCAACTTTATTTCCATGATGTCCCAGGTGCCCAAGGCAAGCGCCCTGCTTCCCCTCTCCGATTTCGAAAATCCGGATCTGGACGATATGCCTGAGACGAAGAACATGATTTTGTATGAGCCCAACGGCGAAGAGGTCTTCAACACGATCGTTCCCGATTATCTGGCGGGCATCCTGTATACCAGTATCAATGTCTCGGTCGCCAGTGAGCTGGCGGCACGCCGCACGGCCATGGAGGCCGCGACGGACAACGCGGGTGAGATGATCGAAAAGCTCAGTCTCTTCTACAACCGCGCGAGACAGGCAAGTATCACGCAGGAGATCACGGAGATTGTGGCCGGCGCAGAGGGATCGTAAAAACCGCAGCTTTGACTTTAGCGAAAAGAAAAAAACGCGAGCCGGCGGGATGCCGGAATCGATAAACCCTTCCGCATTTTCACATTCGCGGAAAATGCGGGGGTACCGCCTCTATGAGGCGGTACATGGAGGAAATCAATGAGTGAAAAACATATCGGCAAGGTAATACAGGTCACCGGACCCGTTCTTGACATCAGGTTCAAGGAGGGCGAGCTGCCTGCACTGCTCAATGCCATCGAAATCAATATTGATGGCCGCAGACTGATCGCCGAGGTGGCACAGCAGATCGGAGATGATGTCGTCAGATGCATCGCCATGAGCTCCACCGACGGACTGGTCCGCGGCATCGATGCCGTCGACACCGAGGGACCGATCACGGTTCCTGTCGGCGAGGAATGCCTGGGACGAGTGTTCAATCTTCTGGGAGAGCCGGTTGACAACCAGCCCGCCCCCGACGCGAAGGAGCACTGGGCTATCCACCGTCCCGCGCCTTCTTTTGAAGACCAGATCCCCGCTACGGAGATCCTGGAGACAGGCATCAAGGTCGTCGACCTGATCTGCCCCTACGCAAAGGGCGGTAAGATCGGTCTGTTCGGCGGCGCAGGCGTCGGCAAGACAGTCCTGATCATGGAGCTGATCCACAACATCGCGACCGCGCACGGCGGCATCTCCGTTTTCACGGGCGTCGGCGAGCGTACCCGTGAAGGAAACGACCTCTACGGCGAGATGAAGGAGAGCGGCGTTATTGACAAGACCGCCCTGGTCTACGGCCAGATGAACGAGCCCCCGGGAGCCCGTATGCGTGTCGGCCTCTCCGGACTGACCATGGCGGAGTACTTCCGTGACGTCAAGAACCAGGACGTGCTTCTGTTCATCGACAATATTTTCCGTTTCACACAGGCAGGTTCCGAAGTGTCTGCGCTTCTGGGCCGCATGCCTTCCGCCGTTGGTTACCAGCCCACGCTGGCAACGGACATGGGCGCACTGCAGGAGAGGATCACTTCCACCAGGAAGGGCTCCATCACTTCTGTACAGGCGGTCTACGTCCCTGCGGACGACCTGACCGACCCCGCTCCCGCGACTACTTTCACCCATCTGGACGCGACCACCGTTCTGGCGCGTGAGATCGCATCCATGGGTATTTACCCCGCTGTGGACCCCCTGGATTCCACCAGCCGTATCCTCTCCCCCGAGATCGTCGGCGAGGAGCACTACGCAGTGGCCAGAGGAGTGCAGCAGGTTCTGCAGAGATATCGTGAACTGCAGGATATTATCGCCATCATGGGTATGGACGAACTCTCCGACGAGGACAAGCAGGCCGTCTTCCGTGCCAGAAAGATCCAGAACTACCTGTCCCAGAGTTTCTCTGTCGCAGAGCAGTTCACCGGTATCCCCGGCAAGTATGTTCCCCTCAAGGAGACCCTCCGCGGCTTCCGCATGATTCTCGACGGCGAGTGCGACGATCTTCCCGAGAGCGCATTCCTCTTCGTCGGCTCCATCGACGAGGCGTTTGAGAAGGCCAAAAACGCATAAGCAAGGAGGAGACTTCCCATGGCAAATACCTTCCATCTGAAGATAGTCACGGTGGACGGTCTCGCTTTCGAAGGGGACGTGCAGAAAGTGACCTTTCGTTCCACGCACGGCGATCTCGCGATCATGGCGCGGCATATCAACTACTGCACACCGATCGGCATGGGCACCGCCCGCGTCCTTCTGGAGGACGGGACGGAGCGAACCGCGGCCTGTATCGGCGGCATGTGTTCCATGATGGAAAATGAATGCCACCTGCTTCCCACTACCTGGGAGTGGAGTGAGGAAATTGACGTCGAGCGTGCTGAGGCCGCCAAAGAACGTGCCGAAGCAGTTCTCCGCGACACAAGGATCTCCGAGGAGACGAGGATCCGCACAGAGGCAAGACTCTACCGTGCGCTCGTCCGCCTCGGCAGCGCAAAACATTAAAAAAAGTAAGATCATCAGATACATTAATATCGAAGAGCCGGGAGAGTTTTTCTCCTGGCTCTTTTTTTATCGCAGGGCTGCCGTAAGGTTATCTTTCGCCTGATGGCGAACGGCAGCCTGGGGGAGGGCAGAGGGCGGCATATGAACTGCATAGCAGTTCATATTGACGCCTCTGCCCCTTTTTTGAACATAAAACGGGGCAGAATCAGGGTCGGAAAACACTTGGATGATTCCGGAAATTGAAATGTTATAATCGCAGACTAAGGGGAGGACTATGCCCGACCGTAACTGAAATAGTCACTATTTTACAAGGAGGAAGACATGAAACGTCAACAATTGACAGCGATTTTGTTATCGGCTGTCCTGTCTGTTTCTATCTGTCTGCCGCCAGCCGGCATCACTGCCTGGGCGGCTGAGGGTATGACAGAGGAGCAAACGACAGAGCAAGTACAGGAAAACGCAGACAACGTTTTACCCGGGGAAAAAGACTCCGGGGAGGAAGCAGACTCCGTTGAGGAAGTGACCGCCGGCGAAGAAGGAAACGGCGGAGAAGAAATCATATCCGAGGATGCTGCCGCCACAGAAGAAGGCGCCGCAGAGGAGGAAACCATATCCGAGGATGCCGCCGCCGCAGAAGAAGGCGCCGCAGAGGAGGAAACCATATCCGAGGACCCTGTCTTCGCAGAAGAGGGCGTCGCAGAGGAGGAAACCATATCCGAGGACGCTGTCTCCAGTGATGAAGGTGACGAAGGAGAAGACACTCATAACGATAATCTCACGGCCTGGGCTGTCGGCCATGAAAATGAAAAAGGCAATACATGGCAGAATCTGAGCGACTGGGAAGGCTCTGAGAATCTGGAGATTGGTGACTCCTATCGGATTCAGATCGAAGCTGAGACCGTTGACGGAACTGAACCCACCTTCCAATGGTATCAGAATCACAAGCTGATTGAGGGAGCCACGTCTCCCACTTTTGATGCCGTTATCTACCAGTCGTCATGGAACTATTTCACCTGCAAGGTGCATGATGATTATGGAAATATGGTGGAGATTTTCTGCCAGATTTACGGAAACGGTAGTGAGGATCAAAACTATGATGACAACCTGAAGGCCTGGATCGTCGGTCATGAAGACATGAAAGACGAAGGACAGCAGGCGATCTACGAGTGGGGAGAAGAAACTCCTTACATCGGAGACACCTTCACTTTGCAGGCAGAAATAGAGATGAAGGACGGAAGTACTCCTTTTGTCCAGTGGTATAAAGATTCTTTGGAAGCCGAAAACATTATTGAGGGCGCGAATTCCCTGACTTACGAAGCAGTGCTGTCTTCGGACTCGAACGCCTATGTCTGCTGTATCCAGGATGATTATGGAAATCAGGTGACGATTGAGTGCTATATTAGTGCACAGATAATGGAAGGCAACCTCAAAGCCTGGGTTGTCGGGCATGAAGATGAAAGAGACAATACATGGCAGAACCTGTCTGACTGGGAAGGTGCCGATGGTCTTCGGATCGGAGACAGTTTCACCATTCAGGTTGAAACGGAGACACAGGACGGCAGCCAGCCTTCCTTCCAGTGGTACCGGAATGATGAACTGATCGAGGGGGCTGTTTCATCCTCCTTCGAGGCTGTCATGTACCAGCAAGAGTGGAATCAGTTCCTCTGCAAGATCTGGGACACCCGGGGCAATGTGGTGGAGATCCTCTGTCAGATCCACGTGGCAGAGGGCACCCAGCTGACTGCGACTCCGATTGGAATCGATAATCCCGGCACTGCGACATTTTCGGATGAAGCCCGCTGGGTTGCTTTCTCTTTTACTCCTGAAACGGATGGCCACTATACTTTTTACACAGAATCAGATTACAACACACACGCCTATCTCAAGACTGTAGATGGCGAGGAACTTGGCTATTATGACGATGGAGGGGATGGCGAAAATTTCAAGTTTTCTAATTATCTGTACGCAGGCACAGAGTATGTGCTGGAAGTGGCGGAAATGAACAGCGAGGACTGCAGCTGTACCGTCTACGTTGAGGAAGGTGAATTCACAGGCGGCGGAGGTGATCCCCAGATCGGCGGAAATCTCGCGGCCTGGCCTGTAGGCCATGAAGATCAAAAAGGCAATTCTTATCAGAATCTGTGCGACTGGGAAGGTTCTGAGGGTCTGGAGATCGGTGACTCCTATCGGATTCAGATCATGGCTGAGACTCTGGACGGAACTGAACCCACCTTCCAGTGGTACCAGAACCGTAAGTTGATCCAGGGAGCCACATCAGCCACTTTTGATGCTGTTATCTACCAGTCGTCATGGAACTATTTCACCTGCAAGGTGCGTGATGATTATGGAAATATGGTGGAGATTTTCTGCCAGATTTATGGAAACGGCAGTGAGGATCAAAACCACGATGACAACCTGAAGGCATGGATCGTCGGTCATGAAGAGATGAAAGACGAAAGCCAGCAGACAATCGACAACTGGGGGTGGGAAGAAACCCCTTACGTCGGAGACACAGTCACACTGCAGGCACAAGCAGAGACGAAGGACGGAAGTACTCCTCTTGTCCAGTGGTATAAAGGTTATGAGAGTGAAGAAAACCTTATTGAGGGCGCAAATTCCCTGACTTACGAAGCATTCCTGGATAAGGACTGGAATGTCTATACCTGCTGCATCCAGGATGATTATGGTAATCAGGTGACGCTGGAGTGCTGCATCAGTGCACAGGTATTGGAAGGCAATCTCAAAGCCTGGGCGGCAGGACATGAAGGGGAAAAAGACTATCCATGGCAGGATATCTACGACTGGGAAGATGCCGATGCGCTTCACGTCGGGAGTACTTACAACATTCAGATCCTGACAGAGACGCAGGATGGCAGCGAACCGACATTCCAGTGGTATCAGGAAGAGGAATTGATCGAAGGAGCGACTTCGTCAGACTTTGAAGCTGTCATGTACCAGGAAGGTCAAAACTGGTTCAGATGTATAGTCACTGACAAATATACCAATCAGGTGGAAATCAACTGCTATTTCAACGCTTCTGTCGATTATCGTCAGCTGGCGGTCCCGATCACTGTCGGTACCCCCGGCACAGCTGAGTTCTCGGAGGAGGCCAGGTGGGTGCCATTCACCTTCACACCGGAGAACAACGGCAAATATGTGTTTTACACAGAATCCGACTACAATACACAGGCATACCTGTACGACGGAAATGATCAGGAGATCGGCTGGTATTACGAAGGCGGAGAGGGAAATAATTTCAGGTTCACAGCCAGATTGAATGCCGGGGAGGAGTATCTTCTGAACGTCGCTGAAATGAACAGTGAGGACTGCAGCTGCACTGTGCATGTCGAAGAATATGTCCCCAACATTGTTGGCGGCATGGAACTGTATGGAGACGCATCCGTAATGGAAGACGGATCCGTCCAGCTGACCCCTGCTGAAGATGGAAAGACAGGAAGTGCATGGCTGGCGGATTCTTATGATACGGAAAACGGGCTGAAAGTCGATTTCTCCTGGTATACCGAAGGCGACTACTTCGGAGATGGAATGACAATGATGTTTTCCGAGGATACAGGAATTGGATCGGGCGGCGATAACCTCGGTTTTGTCAGCGGAGCGACAGGAGTCGAATTTGATGGCCGGCAGGATGGAGATCTTGAAGATGGATATTTCTTCAGACATATCGCCATTCTCCAGGGAGATGCCTATAATCACACTTCGCGCAGACGGTTTGATCAGGTGGGTGACTCTCAATGGCATGAAACCTCTGTTCTCTATAAGCCGGGATATATGGTCGTCTATGTAGACGGAGAAGAAATAGTCCACGCAGTCGACATCAACCTTCCCGATAAGGTATACATCGGCGCATCTGCCGCGAATAGTTTCTGGAATAATCGGCAGATGATCAAAAATCTGAGTGTATCTGCAGGCAGCAGCGATTTTCCTGACACGGATGGATGGGAAAACGTAGTTCCTCCTTCCTATAACATCACCTTCAACGCAGAAGGAGGATATTTTGAAGAGTGGGATGACGAACAGGGGGACAATGTTCAGCTTGCGTCAAAGACGATCACTGTAGACGAAGGGCGCCATTACTATATGGGATCTTATAAGCCGTCCGTGGCTCCCGAAGGAAAGGTGTTCAGCACCTGGACGACAGAAGGCGATGAGTTTGTGGATCCCGATGGGATGTACGTGGCAGAAGGCGATATTGAGTATTTCGCAGTCTGGGAAGACGGGGTCACCATTACCTACAATGCAGGGGAAGATGGCTATTATCCTGTAAACCCGCATTGGGATGATGATGGAAATGAGATCTATGATCATGTACAGACCAGGACGGAAACGGTACAAAAAAATAGTAATTCCTACTTTAGTGAGTATATAGAAGTTCCCAGCACAGATACTGATAAAGTCTTCATGGGATGGAGCCTGACTGAAGGTGGAAATCTGATTTACGATGAATACCCGGAAGGATATACCTTAACCGAAGATCTGACTGTATATGCGGTCTGGGCGGAACCCTGTAGGATTACGTTTGATGCAGGCCAGTACGGCTTTTTTGAAGAGTGGGTATGGAACGAAGAGACGGAAGTGGAAGAAACCCAACCCGTTGCTACCCGAACATTAACCGTTGGAAAAGGCACAAGATACTGCATGGCTGAAGCAACATCTCCGAATCCGAATGATGATTCCAAAAAGTTTATCGGATGGAGCCTGACGAGCGACGGGGAACCCCTTTTCGATGACTACTACACGATCACGGAAGATACCTCTTTCTTCGCGGTCTGGGCAGACCCCTGCACGATTACGTTTGATGCAGGCCAGTACGGACATTTTGAATTGTTTGAATTTAACGAAGAGACGGGAGAGGAAGATATCTTCACGTCCGCTACCCAAACATTAACCTTTGGAAAAGGCGGAAGATTCTCCTGGAATGACGCTCCCGCTCCTGTTCAGGTTGATGATTCCAAAATGCTTATCGGATGGAGCCTGACGAGCGACGGGGAACCGCTTTCCGATGACTACTACACGATCACGGAAGACACCACCTTCTATGTAGTCTGGGCAGACCCCTGTGTAATCACCTGGGATGCCAATGGCGGCTACTTTACGGACTGGATAGAGGAAGAAGGCAATTATACTGAGACGCAAATTCCTTCCCGCACAGATAGAATCGGGAAGGGAGTCAAGGTTGTTTTTGAGAATGTGGGGACACCTTATCCGCCTGATGAGGAGAGTGAATTCCTCGGATGGGCTCTCAGCCCGAAGGGAAAACCGCTTTCAGATCAGTCCAACAAGATCACGGAAGATATCACTTTCTATGCAATCTGGAGTAATGGCACTTCCCCCGCTGTGATAGAAATCACAGATGAAAATGTGACGGTCGCGTCCGATGCTCTCGTGTATAACGGAGAAGAGCAGAAACCTGCTGTCACTGTGACCGTGGACGGAAGCACCCTGACGGAAGGCACAGATTATAGGGTAGAATACAGCAACAATATCAATCCCGGAAATGACACCGCGGCTGTGAAAATCATCGGTGAGGGCGATTACACGGGAGAGGTCACAAAGACATTCTCCATCGGCAAGGCCAACCAGACCATCACGGCTTCCAACCTGTCCCTGACCTTCCCCAACGGTGGAAAGATCACTGCCTCAGGAAACAAGGGCGCACTCTCCTACACAAGCTCCAACACGTCGATCGCGGCAGTGGATGCCTCCGGCAATGTCACAGCAAAGGGAGCAGGCAAGGCGACGATCACGATCAAAGCAGCTGAGACAGACTATTATAAAGAGGGAACGAAGCAGATTACAGTTACCATCGCCAAGGCCAACCAGACCATCACGGCTTCCAACCTGTCCCTGACCTTCCCCAACAAAGGAAAGATCACTGCCTCAGGCAACAAAGGAACTCTCAGCTACACCAGCTCCAACACGGCAATCGCGGTGGTGGATGCCTCCGGCAATGTAACTGCCAAGGGAGCAGGAAGCGCGAAGATTACTATCAAGGCGGCTGCGACATCCAACTACAATGAAGCATCGAAGCAGATCACGGTTACCGTTGCCAAGGCAAACCAGACCATTACGGCCTCCAACCTGTCCCTGACCTTCCCCAATAAAGGAAAGATCACTGTTTCAGGCAGCAAGGGAACCCTCAGCTACACCAGCTCCAAGACAAGTGTCGCTACGGTGGATGCCTCCGGCAATGTCACGTCAAAGGGTGCCGGATCCGCGACGATCACGATCAAGGCGGCCGCGACATCCAACTATAATGCGGCGTCGAAGCAGATCACAGTAACGGTTGCCAAGGGAGCCCAGAGCATTACCACGAAGGCGAAAGCTTCTTCTGTGGCAGTGGGCAAAACAGTGGCAGTGACCACTACCGGTGCTAAGGGAACAGTGACCTACAAGACATCCGACACAGGCATAGCCACAGTGAACGCCTCCACCGGCGTAGTAACCGCGAAGAAGGTCGGCACAGTCAAGATCACTGCGACGGCAGCGGCGACAGCCAACTACAATGCGGCATCCAAGACAGTTACCATCAAGGTCGTTCCCGCGGCAACTACATCGCTGAAGGCCGAGAATATGGCCAAGGGCATCAAGGTGACCTGGGCTAAGGTGACAGGCGCGAACGGCTATGATATTTACCGCAACAACAGTAAAGTCAAGACCATCACCAGCGGTACAACAGTGACATGGACAGATACGGCAGCCAATACCAATAACACGAAATATGTGTATAAAGTGGTCGCAAAAGCTTCCACCGGCGCCAGCACGCTCTCCAAATCCCTGACGACCTACAAGGTGACGGCTCCTACGAACAAGTCCGCAGTGAATGTTGCGACGAGAAAGGCAGTGCTGACCTGGACCAGGAACGCAAGTGCAAACGGCTACCAGGTTCAGTACAGTCTGGCAAGCAACTTCAGCAGTGCCAAGGCAGTTACGATCACTAATAACTCCACTCTGACGACCACAGTGTCATCCCTTACAAATGGAAAGACATACTATACCCGGATCCGGGCATACAAGACAGTCGGAAGTACTAAGTACTATTCGAACTGGAGCGCGGCGAGGACTGTGAAGATCAGCAAATGATGTGGTCAGTTAACTGCATGCGGACATAGTCAGCACTACATGCAGACATATAGTCAGCACTTCATGTAAACATAGTCAGCAAATACGCTGAAACGGGTCAGGCGAAGTACAATTTCACCACTCGTTAACGGCGGACAGACAGTGCCCGCGCAGGAACTGCCCCATGTATAACGGAGCAGCCTGCGCGGGCTTTGCTGTTTAGAGCAGCCTGCGTGGGCTTTGCTGTTTATTGACATTCACCGGGCAGAGTGTTATTCTCTCAATAGTATTTATTAGCACTTGACGTGGTAGAGTGCTAATGGAATAACCCTGTTGGCTGAAGGAGAGCTTTTCGGGAGGCGTGATATGGAATTACCGGATCGGAAAATGAGAATATTGAAGGCTATCGTCCGGAATTATCTGGAGACGGGCGAGCCGGTCGGAAGCAGGACTATCTCCAAGCTCACGGACCTCAAACTCTCCAGCGCCACCATCCGCAACGAGATGGCAGATCTGGAGGAAATGGGCCTGATCACACAGCCGCACACATCCGCGGGACGCATTCCGACAGATGCCGGCTACCGTCTCTATGTCGATGACATGCTCAGCAGTGAGCGCAGGGAACTGCAGGATGAGCGCAAAGAGCTTCTGGATATGAGGGAGCTTCTGGTCCAAAGACAGGACAGGCTGGAGATCATGCTGCAGAAGGTGGCCAAGACTCTGGCGGTCAGCACTAATTACGCTTCCATGATTTCCTCCCCGACGACGCGCAGCAGCAAGATCAAGTTCATCCAGCTCTCCCAGGTGGATCCCCATAACGTGCTCGCAGTCATAGTTATAGAAGGAAATCTGATCCGCAACAAGGTCATCCCTGTGGACGAGGAGCTCTCCGCCGAAAACATGCTCAAGCTCAACATGCTCCTGAACACCAATCTCTGCGGGCTGGCTGTGGAGGAGATCACTCTGGGACTGATCGAGGGCATCAAACGCAATGCCGGCATCCACACAGCTATCATCAATGATGTCATAGACGCGGCTGCGGAAATCGTCCGCAGTGAAGAGGAACTCAAGATCTATACCAGCGGCGCCAATAATATCTTCAAGTATCCCGAACTTGCCGATCATCAGCGGGCCAGCGAGATCATCAGCGATTTCGAGGAAAAACAGGCCCTGGGAAGTATCGTACAGGAGACCCTGGCTGCAGATGGACAAAAAGGAATACAGGTCTACATCGGCGACGAGATGCCAGTGGCCCGCATGCGGGACTGCAGCGTGGTCACCGCCACCTACGAACTGGGCGAAGGCATGAAGGGCACGATCGGCATCATCGGTCCCAAGCGCATGGACTACGACAAGGTCGTCAGTGTCCTGCAGACCATCATGAACCAGCTGGATGCCCTCTATAAACCGGGCAGCGGACTGCCTGACAAAAGCGGTTCCCCTGGAGATGGGCAGGAACCGGCGGCTGCTGCGAAACCCGACCAGCCCTTTACGATACCGGAGATCCGCATCCCGCAGATCAAGCGCATTGAGATCAAGGAAATGTAAGGGAACAGTGAAAAAGAAACAGTAAAGAATAAGGAAAAGTAAAAATAAAGAACAGTAAAAATAAGGAAACGGGAAACGGGGAAACAGGAAAAGCACAGAGGAAGGCGGGATACTCCTCTGTGCTTTTCTTTTTTATGACACGGCCCGTGTAATGTATTTTCCGCCTTGCTGTGGACACGGGGCTTTCGGGATATTGACATGCCTGTGCACAATGTATTTTCCGCCTTGGGCGGACGCGGGCCGGTCGGGAGGGTAGAGGGCAGCATATGAACTGCATAGCAGTTCATATTGACGCCTCTACCCTGTTTTCACAGATTCTTTATAAATCATTTCACGAATTCTTTATAAATCCTTGTTGACATCCGTCCTTTAGGGTGCTATTCTCTCAAATGAAAGGTGTTAGCACTCGAAACGAGTGAGTGCTAACAAAGAATAAACGGAAAGGAAGCCGTATATCATGGAAGAAAAGACATTGGAAGAAATGCTGCAGGAGGAGACCCCTGTGACGGAAGAGGCTTCCGGAGAAAAGGATGCCGGTCAGGCACCGGATCCGGAGACAGCCAAAGAAACCGCTGCAGAGGCAGGTCAGCCCCAGGCAGATCAGGAAAATACAGATGACACGCAGGATCAGCCTGCTGACGAATCCGATGAGGAGGAGACGGGAGACGAGGCCGGCGATGAAGGAAACGACGAGAAGAAAGGCTTTTTCAGCAGACGGAAAAAAGGCGATAAAGAGAAGGCAGCTCTGAAGGAAAAAATCGAAGGTCTTGAGGACCGGGTGAAGCGCCAGATGGCTGAGTTCGACAATTTCCGCAAGCGCACCGAAAAAGAAAAGCAGCAGATGTTTTCAATGGGTGAGCGCAGCGTCATCGAGAAGATGCTTCCCATCGTCGACAACTTCGAGCGCGGGCTGGCTGCAATCCCGGCAGAAGAGAAGGAAGGCCCGGTGGCCAGCGGCATGGAGATGGTTTACCGCCAGCTGCTGAAGCAGCTCGAGGACCTTGGAGTCACACCGATCGAGGCGGTCGGCAAGGAATTTGACCCGGCTTTCCACAACGCGGTCATGCAGGTGGAGAGCGACGAGTACGAATCCGGAACAGTGGCCCAGGAATTCCAGAAGGGTTATAAGTACCACGACACAGTCATCCGCTACAGTATGGTGGGCGTCGTGCAGTAGAACTTACCGGAACCATATTTTTAATCGAATAAATCGTATTATAAAGGAATCATCTTCGGACGGATTTATCTGGTGATCAGAAACAGATCCTCCGCAGGAAACAGGTGAAAATAATCGCGGCAGCGCCGCGCTGACAATATACAGTACGTAAAAGAATAAGTTAAGTATAGAAAGAAGCAATAACTGTCAACCGGAATAACAGACAATGCCGCAGCGGCTGAGTCATCGCAGACAAAGCCACAGCAGGTAAAGTTATTACGGAAGAAATCGAAGATTATCGAATTTTTCGTAGAAATAAGGAGGAGAATTATGAGCAAGATTATTGGTATCGATCTGGGAACCACAAACAGCTGCGTAGCAGTCATGGAGGGCGGCAAGCCCACAGTTATCGCGAACGCTGAAGGCGCAAGAACCACACCTTCCATCGTCGCATTTACAAAGAACAATGAGCGTCTGGTCGGCGAGCCCGCGAAGCGTCAGGCCGTCACCAACGCCGACAATACCATCTCTTCCATCAAGAGAGATATGGGTACAGACCGCGGCCGCACCATCAACGGCAAGAAGTACAGCCCTCAGCAGATTTCCGCTTTCATCCTTCAGAAGCTGAAAGCAGACGCGGAGAGCTACCTGGGCGAGAAGGTCGACAAGGCCGTCATCACTGTTCCCGCATACTTCAATGACGCACAGCGTCAGGCCACCAAGGACGCCGGCAAGATCGCCGGCCTGGAGGTCGAGCGTATCATCAACGAGCCCACCGCAGCTGCTCTGGCCTATGGCCTTGACAATGAAAAAGAGCAGAAGATCATGGTCTACGACCTGGGCGGCGGCACATTCGATGTCTCCATCATCGATATCGGCGACGGCGTCATCGAAGTTCTGTCCACCAACGGCGATACCCACCTTGGCGGCGACGACTTCGACCAGAAGATCATGGACTGGATGGTCCGCGAGTTCAAGGCCAAAGAGGGCGTTGACCTCTCCGGCGACAAGATGGCCATGCAGCGTCTGAAAGAGGCGGCTGAGAAGGCCAAGAAGGAGCTTTCCGCTTCCGCGACCACAAACATCAACCTGCCCTTCATCACCGCGACCGCAGAGGGCCCCAAGCACTTCGATATGGACCTCTCCCGCGCGAAATTTGAAGAGCTGATCAGCGACCTCGTAGAGAGGACCGCGATCCCCGTTCAGAACGCTATGCGTGACGCAGGCCTCAACAATTCCGATATCGGCAAGGTCCTGCTGGTCGGCGGATCCACCCGTGTCCCCTGCGTGCAGGAGAAGGTCAGACAGCTGACAGGCCAGGAGCCTTCCAAGACCCTGAACCCCGACGAGTGCGTAGCCCTCGGCGCTTCCATCCAGGGCGGCAAGCTGTCCGGCGACAAGGATGCAGGCACAGATATCCTTCTGCTGGATGTCACACCTCTGACCCTGTCCATTGAGACCATGGGCGGCATCGCGACTCCTCTGATCGAGCGCAACACCACTATCCCGACCAGAAAGAGCCAGGTCTTCTCCACTGCTGCAGACAACCAGCCCGCAGTTGACATCAACGTCCTTCAGGGCGAGCGTAAGTTCGCGCGTGACAACAAGTCCCTGGGCCAGTTCCGTCTGGACGGCATCCCGCCCGCAATGCGCGGTGTGCCTCAGATCGAGGTTACATTCGACATTGATGCCAACGGTATCGTCAATGTTTCCGCTAAGGATCTGGGCACCGGCAAGGAGCAGCACATCACCATCACTGCCGGCTCCAACATGTCCGATGAAGAAATCGAGAAGGCTGTCCAGGAAGCAGCTCAGTATGAGGCAGAGGACCGCAAGCGCAAAGAGGCAGTCGAGGCCCGCAACGAGGCAGACTCCATCGTCTTCCAGACCGAGAAGGCCATGAAGGAAGCAGGCGACAAGATCGACGGTTCCGTCAAGGGCACGGTCGAAGCCGACATCGCAGACCTCAAGGCAGTCCTGGAGCGCACCAAGGATCAGACTGATCTGAGCGATTCCGATATCGACGCACTCAAGAGCGGCAAGGAAAAATTGATGAACGACGCGCAGCAGCTGTTCGCCCAGATGTACCAGGGCGCGCAGGGCGCTGCAGGCCCCGACATGGGCGGCGCCGCAGGCGGTTTCCAGGGTCAGACTGATCAGGGCACAGGCTCCGCTGCCGACGACATCGTGGACGGCGACTACAGAGAGGTCTGATTTAGAGAGGTTTGATTACAGAGAGGCTTGATCATATAGAGATTTAGAATCCTCAACAGGCTGTAAAGAACTATCTGAAACATGGTTTTCATACGTTACTGTCCACATCCCGACAGGGGTTACAGTTCAGGCCCACCTGATTCTTGGAGCGCCTTTTGTGCATTGCTGTAGAGGCGGGCCTTGAAAAACGCCGGTACTTGCTTTTTGCAAGCCCTCGCCGAAACTGTGATGCACAAAAGGCGTATTGTTTTCAGCATGGCCTGAACTGTAACCGACAGGGAGTGGACAGTAATGTTTGATTCCGATTCGCTTTACATTTTCGAAACAGTGTGGTATAAAAGCAGATACTGTGCTTGAAGCATGGAAACATGGCGGCAGCACATCAGATTCATAAAAAATGAAACAGCTGTCCGGGGCAGTGCTCACAGACCGGCCGGGATAGCTGCCGGAAAAGGCGTTTTGCCCAGGCCGCCTCTGCGGTCTGGGCTAAATGCGTGAATGAGCCGCAGCCGTACGGGTGTCCGCTTGAGCGGTGCGGGTGTCCGTTTGAGCGGTGCGGGTGTCCGTTTGAGCGGTGCGGAAAAAGACGGAATTAATGTGCGTCGGACGCATTGTTTCAAAATAAGATTGGATGTTTTTATGGCAGAGCAGAAGAGAGACTATTACGAAGTGCTGGGCGTCAGCAAGACGGCGACAGACGAAGAAATCAAAAAAGCATATCGCAAACTGGCGAAAAAATATCATCCGGATATGAACCCGGGCGACAAGGAAGCCGAGAAGAAATTCAAGGAGGCATCGGAGGCCTACGCGGTTCTCAGCGATAAAGAAAAGCGCTCCCAGTATGATCAGTTCGGCCACGCGGCGTTTGACGGCACCGGCGGATTCGGGGCAGGCGGCTTTGACTTTACAGGTGCTGATTTCTCGGATATTTTCGGAGATCTGTTCGGCGGTATGTTCGGCGGTTCACGCTCAAGAGGGCCTTCCAACGGTCCCATGAAGGGCTCCAATATCCGCACCAGCGTGAGGATCTCCTTCCTGGAGGCTGTTTTCGGCACTGAGAAAGAGCTGACCCTGAATCTCAAGGATCCCTGCCCCACCTGTAACGGGACCGGCGCCAAGCCGGGAACATCTCCCCAGATGTGTCCCAAGTGCGGAGGAAAAGGCCAGGTCGTCTTTACCCAGCAGTCCTTCTTCGGGACGGTCCGCAATGTCCAGACCTGTCCGGACTGCGGCGGAACCGGCAAGATCATCAAAGACAAGTGCGCCGACTGCGGCGGAACCGGCTATATCACCAACCGCAAGACCATTAATGTCACCATTCCTGCGGGCATTGACAATGGCCAGAGCGTCAGGATCCGTGAGAAGGGCGAGCCCGGTATTAACGGCGGCCCCCGCGGAGACCTTCTGGTGGAAGTCATTGTCTCTCCCCATGAGATTTTCGAGAGAGACGGCTTCGATATCTTTTCAATCGTCAAAATTTCCTATCCCATCGCGGTACTCGGCGGCAGTGTCATGATCGACACCGTGGATGGAAGGATCGTTTACGATATCAAGGCCGGAACCCAGACCGGCACACAGGTCCGCTTCAGGAACAAGGGCGTACCTACACTGCGCAACAAGGAGATCCGCGGCAATCACTATGTCACATTTGTGGTGGATATTCCCACCAGGATCAGCAAGGAAGCCAAAGAACTCCTGCGCCAGTATGACCAGCTCACGGGAGATTCCCTCACAGCGGTGGAGCGCGCGGGAAACAATAAGCCCCAGCCTGAACAGGAAGAACATAAGGAAAAGAAAAAGAAGCGTTTCTGGGAGAAATAAGGAATCTGCGTTTGTCAGGGGCAGAAAATGCTCCTGACAAATTTTTGCGTCATAAGGCTGAACGCGCATGCCGGGCAAGCCTGGAAAACTGTTCAAATAAAGAAGGGATAAATTATATCTGATGAAATGGATGAGATTCAGGGTCCGGACCAGGACCGACGCGGAAGATATACTGATCAGCTTTATGGAGGACATCGGCCTGTACGGTGCCCAGATCGAGGACAATGTTCCTCTGACGACAGCGGAAAAAGAGCAGATGTTCGTCGACATTCTTCCGGAGGGACCGGCGGATGACGGGACTGCCGTGCTCAGCTTTTTTCTGGAGGAGAATGAGGAAGGGAAGCTTGTGGTGGATGACTGCCTGCTCACACCGGAGCAAGTCCGCTCACAGATGCTGGCAAAGATTGAAGAAATCCGGGCCTTTTCCGACGTGGGAGAGGGTACCGTCACTATAGATGAGACCGAGGATATCGACTGGATCAACAACTGGAAACAGTATTTCCACCAGTTCTGGATCGATGACGTCCTGGTGATCCCCTCATGGGAGAAGCCGGAGCCGGTCATGGAAAACGGGAGGGAAAAGGTTCCTGCACTGATCTTCCACATTGATCCGGGCACGGCCTTTGGCACGGGAATGCATGAGACGACACAGCTCTGCATCCGTGAACTTCGCAAATATATCACGCCGGATACTGTCCTGCTCGACGTGGGCACAGGCAGCGGTATTCTGGCCCTTCTGGCCCTGAAGCTGGGAATCAAAAGGGCAGTGGGAACAGACCTTGATCCCTGCGCCATTCCGGCGATCGAAGACAACATCCAGGCTAATGACGTGGATCCGGCCCTCTTCCAAGTGATTCTGGGCAACCTGATCGACGATCCCGGAGTGCAGGAACAGGTCGGAGAGGAATGCTATGATGTGGTTCTGGCCAACATCCTGCCGGATGTCCTGATTCCTCTGACACCTCAGGCTGTGCGCTGTATGAAACCCGGCGCGGTCTACATCACATCCGGAATCCTTCTCGAGCGCGCCGAAAGCGTAAAAGAAGCCATGCGCGCCGCCGGCCTCCAGGTCACAGGCATGACTGAACAGGGTGAGTGGTGCTGTGTGGTCGGCAGGAAAAACTGACCTGACCGGCTGAAGAAAGCAGGCAAATATGTCCTGCCGTCCGGAGAAAGCAGGTAAATATATCCTGCCGTCCGGAGAAAGCAGGAAAATATGTCCTGCCGTCCGGAGAAAGCAGGTAAATATATCCTGCCGGCTGGAAAAGCAGGCAGAAGGCGGAAGATTGCTGAAGATTGCGGGAGAATGCTATGGTACAGATTTTTGCGGATGTTTCCTCCATGCAGGACGGCCTGCTCGCGATCGGAGGAAGTGACTACAACCATATAAAAAACGTCCTCCGCATGCACCCCGGCGAAAAGCTTAGTGTGAGAGGCGGCGACAGCAGCGGGGAGGAATACCTTTTTGAGATCGTTTCATTCACGGACGCGCAGGTAAACTGCCGTCTTTTGTCAGTGAAACAGGCGGAATCGGAGCTCCCGGTCAATGTCCTTCTCTTTCAGGGACTTCCCAAATCCGACAAAATGGACTTCATCATCCAAAAGACAGTGGAAATGGGCGTCTCGGAGATCATACCCGTGGAAATGCACCGCAGCATCGTGAAGCTGACCGGCGACAAGCGCCGCAAGCGGGTGGCCCGCTGGCAGGCGATCGCGGAAGCGGCGGCCAAACAGAGCAAAAGAGCAGTGATCCCCCGGGTACAGGAGATCCTTTCCATGAAGGAGGCGCTGGCCTATGCGGCAGAGCATTCGGACCTGATCCTGGTCCCCTATGAGCGCATGTCGGATGAGCCTGAAAGCGGTACCAGGGCCCTGATCGACGCATTGCAGCCCGGGCAGACGGCTGCTGTCTTCGTGGGACCGGAAGGAGGATTTGAGGAAACCGAGGTTGAGGCGGCAGTGCGCGAAGGCGCGAAGACCATCTCCCTGGGAAAAAGAATCCTGCGCACCGAGACTGCCGCGCTGGCCTTCCTGGCTTTTTTGACCTACCGCTTTGAGCTGTAAAAACAGCAGGAACAGTCAGGATTTGAAATCCCCAAAGACAGTCAAGGCTGACAAAATAAATACTGAGAACTGCCACAAGTGAAATAACAGAGATTTATATGAACGAAAAAAGAGACATCTATCTTGATAATTCCGCGACGACACGGTGCTTTCTCGAAGTCGCCGCGCTGATGAACGAAATATTTCTGGAGGATTACGGGAATCCTTCCAGCATGCATCACAGAGGTGTGACAGCCGAAAGGCGTGTCGCGGAGGCCAAAAAGACTTTGGCGGGAATCCTCAAGGTCAGGGACAAGAACCTGTATTTTACTTCCTGCGGGACTGAGTCCGATAACCTTGCGATCATCGGCGGTGCCCTGGCGGCACAGCGCCGGGGAAAGCATCTGATCACCACGGTGATTGAGCACCCTGCGGTCCTGGAGGCCATGAAGCACCTGGAGGCCATGGGATTTGAAATCACCCGCCTGGGAGTTGACAGCGACGGGCTGGTATCACCGGAGGCGGTGGCAGCCGCGGTGCGCCCGGACACGATCCTGGTTTCGGTCATGCATACCAACAATGAGATCGGGGCGGTACAGCCCATAGCCGAAATCGGCGCCGCCATCAAAGCGGCCAACCCGGCGACGCTCTTTCATGTGGATGCCGTCCAGGGATTTGGAAAGGCTCTCATACTGCCCAAGAGGATGTACATAGACCTGTTGGCAGCCAGCGGGCACAAAATCCACGGACCCAAAGGGATGGGTTTTTTGTATGTGGCAGACGGCGTTCGTCTGGAGCCAATCTTATTTGGCGGCGGACAGCAGGACGGCCTTCGTTCCGGAACCCTGAATGTCCCCGGAATCGCCGGTATGGCACTGGCCGCAAAGATGCTCTGCAGCAATCTGGACGCGGACCGCGAAAATCTTTTTGCCATGAAAAACCGCCTCATTGAACGGCTGGGAGAGATTCCTGACGTCTGCTTTAACGGCAGGACTGATGAGACAGCTGCTCCCCACATTCTGAGCGTCCGTGTCAGGGGTGTCCGGGCAGAAGTCCTGCTCCATGCCCTCGAGGACAAGGGGATTTATGTGTCTGCCGGCAGTGCCTGCGCGTCCAACAGACCCCACCTCTCAGCAACGCTCTCGGCAATCGGGACTCCATCCTCAGAGATGGACAATTCCATCCGGATCAGTCTCTCCGTTATGAACACGATGGAGGAAATGGACGCCGCCGCGGACGCCGTCGCCGAAATAGTTCCGTTTTTAAGAAAATTTGTCAGAAGATAACCTGAACAGGCAAAGACAATCCTGGCAGACAAGGACATTCTGCACGGACAAAGATAAGCTGCGCAGAGCGCTTCAACTTGGAGGTAATAGATAGTAATGAATAGATACGACGCTTTTTTGATCAAATATGCCGAGATCGGTATCAAGGGAAAAAACCGCCACGTGTTTGAAGAGGCGCTTGTCCGTCAGATCCGGATCGCCCTGCGTCCCTGTGAAGGACATTTTAATGTGATCCGCACTTACGGCAGAGTTTTCGTGGAAGCAAAGAGCGAATTTGATTTCGAAGAGGTCACGGAGGCTCTCTCCCATGTCTTCGGAATCTGGGGGATCTGCCCGGTTGCCGTCCACGACCTCATGCCCCTTGAAGAGCTGTCAAAAACAGCCGCGGCCTTCATGAGGGAGGAATATCCTCAGGGCAGCCACACCTTCAAGGTGCGCACCCGCCGCATGAACAAGGAATATCCCCAGGACTCCCTGGAAATCAACGCGGAACTGGGCCACGCAGTGCTCGAAGCCTGCCCCAACCTGTCCGTGGATGTCCACACGCCCGAGGTAACTCTCTGCGTGGAGATCCGCGAAAAACTTTATATCTACTCACAGGTCATTCCGGGTCCCGGCGGTCTTCCTGTCGGTGTCGGCGGCAAGTGTATGCTGCTCCTCTCCGGCGGAATTGATTCTCCTGTCGCGGGCTATATGGTTGCCAAGCGCGGCGTCCGGATCGACGCTGTGTATTTCAATGCCCCGCCCTATACCAGCGAGCGCGCCCTTCAGAAGGTCATCGACCTGGCCAGGGAAATCTCTGTATACACAGGACCGATCCGCCTGCACAATATCAATTTTACAGAGATCCAGCTCTATATTTATGAACAGTGTCCGCACGATGAACTCACCATTATCATGCGCCGCTATATGATGCGCATCGCGGAGCGCCTGGCCATGGAGAACGAATGCCTGGGACTGATCACGGGAGAGAGCATCGGGCAGGTCGCCTCGCAGACGCTTGCCGCGCTTGCTGTTACCAACGAAGTATGCACACTTCCCGTCTTCCGGCCCCTGATCGGCTTTGACAAGGAAGAAATCGTCCGCGTGTCCAAAAAGATCGGCACTTACGAGACATCCATCCTTCCTTACGAGGACTGCTGCACCATTTTTGTCGCAAAGCACCCCGTGACAAAGCCCAGGGCTGAAGTGATCAGAAAGCACGAGCACAATCTCGATGAGAAGATTGAAGAGATGGTGGAGCGCGCGATCGCAAACGATGACATCATCAATATCAGCAACTACCGCCCTCAGCAGTAAAAAACGCGCGTGCCGGCTGCTGACCGGTACGCGCGGAGTATTTGATAATTAAAAAAAACTGATGTTTCGAACCCACACAGGCAGAAATGACAGAAACCATACAGGCTTATGACTTCCGCGGAAGCGAAAGAAAATATCCGATATTCTTCCGACAGAATAGAACCGCCGCGGATATTATTTGATGATGTAGGGCTCGAGGACTTCGAGGATCTTGTCCATATTGTCTGTGGCGTGGATGTTCAGGCTGATGGGTCTGGAGAGATCCAGAGAGAAAATTCCCATGATGGACTTGGCATCAATGACGTAGCGCCCGGAGACGAGATCAAAATCCTCATCAAATTTTGTGAGGTCGTTGACAAAAGATTTGACCTTGTCGATGGAGTTGAGGGAGATCGAAACAGTTTTCATAATCAATATCCTTTCCTATGTGAAAATGGTGCGGAACTTGTTTCCGTCAGTATCTCTTAGTTTCCGTTAAAAAGCGGGCAGCAGATGCTCACGCCTTGTCACTGGATTGATGTATCCAATCACCATTAATATAAAATCCGTTCAAATAAAAGTCAATGAAAAAGGTAGCATTTCACAATCTGGGCTGTAAAGTAAACAGCTATGAACTGGATGTTATGCGTCAGATCCTCAGTGCTGACGGATACGAGGAAGTTTCCTTCCAGGACAGGGCGGACATCTATGTTGTCAATACCTGTACCGTGACCAATATCGCGGACAGAAAAAGCCGGCAGATGCTTCACCGCGCCAAAAAACAGAATCCCGACGCCATCGTCATTGCTGTCGGCTGCTATGTGGAGACCGACCCCGGGCGCGTCGAGAAGGATGACGCGGTGGATCTGGTCATCGGCAACAACAAAAAGAGTGAGGTCGGCAGAATCCTGTCCTCCTACCTGGCTTCCAGGGAGGAGAAAGCAGCGGACAGATCCGTCCCTGAGCAAGCTGAGCATGAGCCGCGGCAGGATGTTTTTTCCGGAAATGCCCTGCAGAAACGATCCGGCAAGCCCGTTATAAGGGAAGACCTCACATGTTCTCCCGCTTTTGAGGATATGAGACTGACCAGTCCCGGCCACACCAGGGCCTATATCAAGATTCAGGACGGCTGCAACCAGTTTTGCAGCTACTGCATCATTCCTTTTGCCCGGGGCCGTATACGCAGCAGGGCAAAGAGCGAGATCCTGCAGGAAGTGGCAGGCCTTGTGGAAAAAGGGATCCGGGAGGTCGTTCTGACCGGAATTCATGTGAGTTCCTATGGTCTGGACATCGGTGCGGATGGACCCGTCCGTTTTGATCCTGTCAGGGCAGGGGAGGCGCTCCTGGATCTTTTCGGGGAGCTCAATGCCCTGCAGGGCCTGGAGAGGATAAGGCTCAGCTCTCTTGAGCCCAGGATCATGACAGAGAGATTTATCCGTGGAATATCGGGCATGAAAAAAATATGCCCGCATTTTCACCTGTCTCTTCAGAGCGGATGCGACGAGACCCTGCGCCGCATGAACCGCCATTATACGACTGCCCAATATGCGGAGAGCGTAAGGCTTCTGAGGCAATACTATGACAGGCCTGCCATCACGACAGATGTGATCGTGGGATTTCCCGGAGAGACGGAAGAGGAATTTGAGACCACCTGCGCTTTTCTTGAGCAGATCGGTTTCTATGAAATCCATGTCTTCCGCTATTCCAGAAGAAACGGCACCGCGGCAGCGAAGATGAAGAACCAGATTCCCGAACCTGTCAAGGCAGTCAGGAGCGACCGCCTGCTTTCCATGACACAGGCCCAGGCAAGCGCTTACCGCGCACAGTTCACAGGCGAAGAGGAAACCCTGCTGCTGGAAGAGATCTGCCAGTACAAGGGAAAACAGTACTGGGTCGGAAATACCATGCGCTACGTAACCGGCGCAGTGCCGATCGAACCTTCAGAAAAGTCATCAGAATTATCCTGGAACATGGAACTTGCTCCGGGAATGCTGCTGAACGGGGCTGTTTCAGGGAAGACCATTCCTTTTTCCAGGGGAGACGCCATACTCTTTTTGAAAAAATGAGAGGCCGGATTCTGAAGACGCCCACCCTGTCCCCGTTACCGGACACGCTCTGAAGGAGTTGACGGGCAGCCTGACCGGCGCCTTCGTTCCGGATCTGCACCCGGCGCATTCGTCCGGCATCTGAACCCGGCCCTGTACCCGGCGTCTGCACCCGGTCCCTCCGTCCGGCGTCTGAACCCGGCGCCTGAACCTGGCGCCTGTACCCGGCTCGCACAATGGCTGAACCCGGCGCCTGAACCCGGCTCGCACAATGGCTGAACCCGGCGCCTGAACCCGGCCCCGTACCCGGTGCAGCCGGCATTTGCGCCCGGCGTGTGCCCGGAATGGACAAAACAGTCGTTGAATCAGAAGAACAAATAGGTTAAGATAAAAAATAGGCTTAAATCATTCGCGGCGGAATGGCCGCCGGAGTGTGATTTGCAGTGAGGCGTATATGGAAGATAAAAGGAAAACAGGAACGGACCTGGGGAGCACACAGTTTTTCCGGGTTCAGCCCGAACCCGCAAATGGCGTGCAGAAGATACTTGCTGTCGTCTATGAGGCACTTTCCGAAAAGGGATATGACCCGGTCAGCCAGATCGTGGGCTATATTATGTCAGGGGACCCCACCTATGTGACCAACTATAAGGGTGCCCGCAGCCTGATCATGAAAGTGGAACGTGACGAACTGGTCGAGGAGATCATGCGCAGCTACATTCGGGCAAACCACTGGTCGGACTGACAGGTCAGGACAGCCGGCGAAAATATTATGAGAATAATGGGTTTGGACTTTGGCGCAAAGACATGCGGAGTCGCGATCAGCGACTCATTGATGATTACTGCACAGCCAAAGGAAATTATCCGCAGGGACAGGGAGAACAAGCTGCGAAAGACATTTGCCAGGATCGAGGAACTGATCCGGGAATATGATGTCGGACTGATTGTTCTGGGACTGCCTTTAAATATGGATGATACACAGGGAGAGCGGGCGCGCAGAACGCTGGAATTCCAGGACAGTCTGCACAGGAGAACCGGTCTCCCGGTTGTCATGTCCGACGAACGCCTGACTACGGTCGAGGCAGAGGAAATCATGCAGAAGCAGGGCATTCCTCGTGAGAAGTATCATGAATATGTGGACATGATCGCCGCGAATATTATCCTCAGCGAATACCTGGAGAAGACGCGGGAGCAGAAGGAAGAATAGTTCAGAGGCGGTTCTGCCGCCCTTTCCTCCCGACCCGCCGGTGTCCGCCGCAAGGCGGAAAAATCCATTACACGGGCCGTGACACAGGAGAAAAAATGCATTACGGGCAATGACATAAGAGTAAAATAATGTCGATGCATTTTTTCATTCCGGATGTCTGAGCCTGATTCCCGCTCCGGTTCCGGCGCGCAGCTTTCAATGGAGACGATCATGGAAAAAGTACAGTTTATGCCTGAGGGCGGGAAGCGCCCCGTGGATTTCTTTGTCCTGGAAGAAGCAAAACTTGGAGGGAAGCAGTATCTTCTGGTCACGGACAGTGAGGACGGAGACGGAGAAGCGCTGATCCTTCGACTGGATTCCGGGGATACGGATCCTGACAGCACATATGTGATCGTGGAGGATGAAAAAGAACTTTCCGCGGTCCTCCTTTTAATGCGCGACAGTCTGGAGGAGCTCGGCATTGATATCGAGGAATAATCGTTTCCCTGACAGATTATCCGATGCGGATAAAAATGACATTCCGTGACAATCCGGCTTTGATCCCGGAAACCGCGTTGAAGAAGCAAACGAAAGAAGAACAGTAAAAAGAGAAGGTTTCCGGCCCTGGTCCCGGAAGCCGCGTTGAAGAAGCAAACGAAAGAAGAACAGTAAAAAGAGAAGATTTCCTGCCCTGAGTCAGGAAACCATTTTATAGAAGACAAGAAGAAATAGAAGGACAAGAAGAAAGATTTGGCAAAGAAGATAATCATTAAGAAGGGATTGAAAAAAGATCCCGCCCGAAGAGAATTAAAACGTCAGGGATTTAAGAAAAAAGACCTGAAGAAGGAACTGAAAAAGAAGGAAATCAAAAAGAAGGAAATCAAAAATAAAGAACTCAAAAATAAAGACCTCAGGAGCGGCGCGAACGAGAAGGGCCGGAAAAGAGGTCCGGCCGTAAAAGAAGCGGCTAAGGAAGAACTGAAAATCAGAGGGACCGGAAGCAGGGGATCTGCCCCTGGCAGAAATACAGGTACTGTTTCCGGAAAAAACGGCGCTCTTGAAAAGGAAAAGGCGCAGACGCAGAAGGCCGGAGGTATATTCCGGAAAAAACTGTCCGGAAATGAGAAGACCGGAAGAGGAGTGATATTGAAGAGAACAAAAGAAGAGATCAGGGAAAAAGCGCCCTCTGTGAAGATTATTCCCCTCGGCGGACTTGAGCAGATTGGAATGAATATCACTGCTTTTGAATACGGGGACAGCATCGTAGTCGTGGACTGCGGTCTGGCTTTTCCTGAGGATGATATGTTCGGAATCGATCTGGTGATTCCGGACGTGTCATATCTGGAGGAGAATATTGACAAGGTGAAGGCCTTTGTGATCACGCATGGACACGAGGATCACATCGGCGCGCTCCCCTATGTAATGAAAAAAATTAATGTTCCCATCTACGGCACAAGGCTGACCATGGGCATTATCGAAAACAAGTTCCGCGAACACAATCTGCTTGGCATCACCGAGCGCCATGTGGTGTCATTCGGAGATGTGGTGACCCTGGGGGATTTCCAGGTTGAATTCATCAAGACCAACCACAGTATCGTGGATGCGGCTGCCCTGGCGATCACGTCCCCGGCAGGCGTCATCGTGCACACAGGCGACTTTAAAGTAGACTATACCCCTGTCTACGGAGATGCCATCGACCTGCAGCGGTTTGCGGAGCTGGGAAGACAGGGCGTTCTGGCCCTCATGTGCGACTCCACCAATTCGTTGCGGCCCGGCCACACCCCTTCCGAGAAGGCGGTCGGCAGGAGCATCGATCAGATTTTCCGCGATCATACTGATACCAGGCTCATTGTGGCGACCTTCGCCTCTAATGTGGACCGGGTTCAGCAGATCATCAACCACGCCTATAAATACGGACGCAAAGTAGTTGTCGAAGGCCGCAGTATGGTCAATATCATTGATACGGCGACAAAACTTGATGTCCTCAATATTCCCGAGAACACCCTGATCGATATCGACCAGCTCAAAAACTATCCCGGGGATAAAACGGTCATAATCACGACCGGCAGCCAGGGCGAGAGCATGGCGGCCCTGAGCCGCATGGCTGACGGCATGCACCGCAAGGTCACGATCGGCCCCAATGACACGGTCATTTTCTCTTCCAGCCCCATCCCGGGCAACGAGAAGGCGGTCACAAGCGTCATCAACAAGCTGGTGCTGAAAGGGGCAGATGTCATCTCCCAGGACGTCCACACGTCCGGCCACCCCTGCCAGGAAGATGTCAAGCTGATCTATCACCTGGTGCAGCCCAAGTACGCGATCCCCGTGCACGGCGAATTCCGCCACCTCAAGGCACAGGCAAAGCTGGTGCGTGAACTTGGCTACAAAAAAGAAGATATCTTCCTGCTGGGCTCCGGAGACGTGCTCGAGATCAGCGAGGACGGAGCGGCGGTCCGCGAGAAGGTTCAGGTCGGCAACATTCTTGTCGACGGCCTCGGAGTGGGAGATGTCGGAAATGTGGTCCTGAGGGACCGCCAGCACCTGGCGGAGGACGGTATCGTGATCATCGCCTTCGCTCTCGAATCCGGCAGCTGCAGGCTGCTTTCCGGACCGGAGATCACTTCGCGCGGCTTCGTCTACATCAAAGAGGCCGATGACCTGATGACGGGAGCCGCGGCTGTCGCGGAAGACGCCATCCTTCAGTGCCAGGAGTCGGGATCCACTGACTGGAACCGCTACAAGAACGCGGTCAAGGATGGCCTCAATGACTATTTCTGGAAAAAAACACAGCGCAGACCTGTGATTCTGCCCATGATCCTGGAGGTGTAACTGAAGCTGCGAAAAAGCGGCAGCATATGCCCTGCCCGGACTGCAGTGGGTAAGCGGCTGTACCCTGTCAGGGCGCGGTGCAATGTGGCCCCTGTTCATAAACACAAATATCGAGTGTGGAAAGCCGCATGGCAGGAAACGCATGGAGCTAAGAAATGAAAAAAAGATCTGATTTCATAGGGATTATAGAAGCCGCCATGGGCATCATGATCTATGTCATTCCGATTGTGTGCGGATTTTTTATCATTACCTGGGCGGGCAAAGCCTATCACGAAGGGTATAAGATTTTTGTGGAAGAGAGTCTCGACGCCCCCGGCTTTGCCCACAGCGAGATGGTGACCATCTCCGCTCAGGATGCAGGTTCCGCGCTTGCAGTCGGCAGAATCCTGGAGAAGCAGGATCTGATCAGCAGCGGAATTACTTTCGCGATCAAAGCCAGGCTTTCGGGATATGACGACAAAATCCTGCCCGGTACATTCATTCTCTCTTCGGATATGACTATGCAGCAGATGCTTGAGAAGCTGTCGAAGACGCCGGGCACTGAGACGATGGATCAGGCGGAAGGCGATGAGACCGGGACAGGGGACATGGACACCGGCGGGGCCGGTCAGGAAAAGGAGAACAAAGATGTCTGGGGACAGTACTGAGCAGCTTGCTTCCGTGCCGGAGGGGCAGCTTCAGGAGACGACGGTCGATCCTCAGCGGATGGAAGTCTTTATAGAAGCGATGATGCCCCCGGGACCGGAGCATCTGCGCCGCCTCGAGGAGGAGGCGGTCGAGGGCAAAGTCCCGATCATCAGACCCCGGACCCGGGATCTGATCCGTTTTTTTATAAAAATGAAAAAGCCGACGCGCATTCTCGAAGTGGGGACAGCGGTGGGCTTTTCAGCTTTGTTTATGCAATATTACGCACCTGAGGGGTGCAGGATCGTAACCATTGAGAAAGACCCTGCCCGGGCCGCTCTGGCAAGAGAGAATATCGCTAAATACGGGAGCAGCGGGAGTTCCGCCGCGGCTCGGCGTGCAGAGCCCGTGGAAAGCGGCCGGCCCCCGATTGAAGTCCTGGAAGGGGATGCCGCGCAGATCCTGAAGGAAATAAGGGAGGACGCCTCCTATGACCTGATCTTCATGGACGCGGCAAAGGGTCAGTATATACGCTTTCTTCCGGATGTCCTGCGCCTTTTGAGGGACGGAGGCATCCTGATCACAGATAATATTCTGCAGGAGGGAGACGTCCTTTCCTCCCGCTTTGCGGTCACCCGGAGAAACCGGACCATTCACAGCCGGATGCGGGAATATGTCCGCGCGCTGGCGGAGGAACCTTCCCTGGAGACACTGCTTTTGCCTGCCGGAGACGGAACGGCGGTCTGTGTGAAGACCAGTGGGAGCGCGCAGACTGCGGGCAGTATGCTGCATTAATTGTTTTTTGGCCGCGTCAGGCAGCCACGGCATTGAATATTGTTTTTTGGCCGCGTCAGGCAGCCACGGCATTGAATATTGTTTTTTGGCCGCGTCAGGCAGCCATGGCATTGAATATTGTTTTTTGGCCGCGTCAGGCAGCCATGGCATTGAATATTGTTTTTTGGCTGCGTCAGGCAGCCACAGCATTGAGTTATGAAAAAAAGATGGAATACAAACCGTGAAAAACCGGAGCTCCTGATTCCGGCGAAAGATCTGGAAGTGCTGCGGACGGCCGTCAATTTCGGAGCGGATGCAGTCTATATTGGAGGAGAGGCTTTCAGCCTGCGCGCCAAAGCCAGGAATTTCAGCCCTGAAGATATGAGGGAGGGAATCGCCTACGCCCACGCCAGGGGCGTTCAGGTCCACGTGGCTGCCAATATCTATGCCCACAATTACGACCTGGAGCAGGCGGCTTCTTATTTTCAATTTCTTGAGGAGATCGGGCCGGATGCAGTCCTGGTGGCTGACCCGGGCATGTTTGCCCTGGCCAGAGAGCACTGCCCCGGAATACCTGTCCATATCTCCACACAGGCAAATAATACCAACTATGAGACCTTCCGCTTCTGGCACCGCATGGGTGCGGCCCGCGTGGTCTGCGCAAGGGAGCTTTCCCTCAGGGAGATCGCTCAGATCCGTGAGAAAACACCGGCCAGTCTGGAGATCGAGGCATTTATACACGGGGCTATGTGCATCTCATACTCGGGAAGGTGCCTTTTATCCGCCTGGTTTACAGGAAGGGACGCCAATCGCGGCGCCTGCACCCACCCCTGCAGATGGAAGTATGCCGTGGCGGAAGAGACCAGGCCCGGCGAGTATTTTCCGATTGAAGAGAATGAGAGAGGCACCTATATCTTCAATTCCAGGGACCTCTGTATGATCGGACACCTGCCGGAGCTTGCCGGGGCAGGGGTAGACAGCCTCAAGATCGAGGGACGCATGAAGACTGCCCTCTATGTGGCGTCGATCACAAGGGCCTACAGGCGCGCCATAGACGATTATCTCGAGAGCGAGGAGAAGTATGAGGCCGGGATGGACTGGTACATGCGCGAGATCAAAAAGTGCACATACCGGGATTTTACAACGGGCTTCTATTTCGGAAAGCCGGATACGCTTTCCATGGTCTACACGGATAATACCTATGCAAGCGACGCCGTATTTCTGGGGATCATAGAAGATGTTCAGCCGGCCTGCGGCGGCATGACCGGATCTCCGGCGGCAGATGAACCGGCCGGAAAAGACAGCGGGCACTGTATCGCCGTGATCCATCAGAAAAATAAATTTGCCGTCGGGGACTTGATAGAGATCATGCAGCCGGACGGCACAGACAAACAGGCAAAAGTGGTCGGTATGTGGAATGCGGAGAACATTCCCGTGCATGACGCCCCTCATCCGGGAGAGCTGATCAGGCTGGAACTGGATGTGCAGGCAAAGCCGGGAGATATCATCCGGACCGCGAAATAAGACCGCGAAGATAAGAGCGCAAAATAAGACCGCGAAATAAGACTGCGAAAGAAAACCGCGAAATAAGATCGCGAAAGAAAACCGCGAAATAAGATCGCGAAAGAAAACCGCGAAAGAAAACCGCGAAAGAAGAGAGCGGAAATCCCGCGTCTGAAGCCACGGGTATTGCGCGATAAAGAAATGAAAAATAAAAAGAGTCGGAGAGCAGGAAAGAGGTAAGACCGGATCCGCAGCCACGTACAGGATCAGGGACCGGGGTGCATTTGAGCGCTGCACCCGTCCTGCGGACGGCATAGACCTGACAAAACAGGCGGCAGACTGCGTACAGGAGCCTCAAAGGGCGTAGATCCTGCCAGAATGCCGTAATGCCGCACGGGACTCCCGGCGGTAGGGAGAAACAAGAGGGGAACGTTTTTGTCTGACAGCGCTCGGATTGAGAGGAAGCATGAAGATTATAGTGGTTGGCTGCGGCAAGGTGGGATCTGCCCTTTGCAGACAGCTCTGTGAAGAAGGACATGATGTCAGTGTTGTCGATGTAAACCAGCAGGTGGTCAATGAAGTTTCCAGCAGCTGCGATGTGATCGGCATTGTGGGAAACGGCGGAAGCCACTCAGTGCAGAAAGATGTCGGCGTCGAGGAAGCGGACCTGATGATCGCCGCATCGGATTCGGATGAACTGAATCTGCTCTCCTGTCTGATCGCTAAGAAGGCAGGTGACTGCAGCACGATTGCCCGTGTCCGGAATCCGATCTATAACAGTGAGATCGGCTTTATCAGAGAGGAACTCGGGCTTTCCCTGACAGTCAACCCCGAATACGCGGCGGCTATGGAGGCATCCAGACTGCTGAAATTCCCCTCGGCCATCAAAATAGAACCTTTCGCCCGCGGCCACATTGAGCTGCTGAAATTCCCGGTCCTGGAGAATTCATCTCTGGCAGGAAGATCACTGGCGGAGATCTCAAAGAGTACAAAAGGGGACGTCCTTGTCTGCGCGGTGGAACGCGGTCCCAACCACGACGTCACGATTCCCGACGGCGCCTTCAGGCTGAAAGCGGGCGACACGATCTGTGTCGTGGCCAGCGCCAAGAGTGCCCGCTCTTTCGTCGAGAAGGTCGGCCTCAAGAGCAGGAGCGTTGCCAACTGCATGATCGTCGGCGGCAGTACCATCGGATTCTATCTGGCAAAGATTCTTCTGGAGAGCAATATCCGGGTGACGATCATCGAGAAGGATCCGGAAAAATGCAAGAAGCTCAGCGAGGAGCTTCCTGCGGCAACGATCATCTGCGGAGATGCCGCAAACCAGAATATCCTTCTGGAAGAAGGCATTGAGACCTGCGAGTCCTTTGTGAGCCTGACAGGCATGGACGAGGAAAATATCTTCCTCTCCCTGTACGCGCGCAGGGTGTCCGCCAACGACATCAAGCTGATCACAAAGGTAAACAGGATCAACTATGACAACATTATCAGCGAGATGAATCTCGGCAGCATACTGAATCCCCAGCAGATCGTGGCGGAATATATCGTCCGCTACGTCCGGGCTATGGAAAATTCCATGGGAAGCAACGTCGAGACTCTGTACAATATTATCGAGGGGAAGGCCGAGGCGCTTGAATTCCTGATCCAGGAGGGATCGCCCGTGATCGGAATACCTCTCGCGAATCTTCCTCTCAGAAAAGGAGTTCTTATTGCCTGCATCTACAGGAAACACCAGGTCATTGTCCCCAACGGTCAGACCACGATCGAGGTCGATGACAGAGTGATCGTTGTGACAACACAGATCGGATTCCAGAATGCCCGCGATATTCTCAAGGAGACCGGACCAAAGCGCGACTAAGACATGGCAGGCAGGAAACGGCGTGAAAACATGTGAAAGCATGTGAAGACATGCCTGTGAGAGAACCGGGGCACTCATCACATGACACAGAAGACGCCGGCCTGCGGATGACCGTCTTTTCCTGATAAGAGGTGCAAGATTTATGAATTATTCCATTATACGGAGAACGACCGGACTGGTGATGAAGTTCGAGGCCATATTCCTCCTGCTCCCCGCTCTGACCGGATTGATCTACCGGGAAAAAGAGGGGCTGATCTATCTTGGACTGGCAGCCGCCTATTTCCTGATCGGCTATCTGATCAATTTCAAAGTGGAAACGAGAGCGTCATTTTATACAAAGGAAGGCTTTATCAGTGTCGGACTGGTCTGGATCGTGATCAGTCTCTGCGGGGCCCTTCCCTTCGTGCTCTGCGGGGATATCCCCAGCTACCCGGACGCGCTCTTTGAGACCATATCCGGCTTTACGACCACCGGATCCAGTATCCTTTCGGACGTGGAAGCCCTCAGCCATGCAAGCCTGTTCTGGAGGAGCTTTACTCACTGGGTCGGAGGCATGGGCGTCATTGTCTTCGTGCTGGCTATAATGCCTATGCGCAAAGGCGGGACAGGAAACCAGATCCACATGATGAGGGCGGAGAGCCCGGGCCCCGTCGTGGGAAAGCTGGTGCCCAAGATCCGGGATACTGCCAAGATCCTCTACATCATCTATTTCGGCATGACTGTGGCCGAGATTATCCTGCTCCTTGTGGCGGGCATGCCGCTCTTTGACACGCTCTGCCTCAGCTTCGGCACGGCAGGTACCGGAGGCTTCGGCGTCCTCGGGGACAGCATAGCAAGCTATCCACTCCTGCAGCAGGGGATCATCACCGTGTTCATGATCCTCTTCGGAGTAAACTTCAACGCCTACTTTTTCCTTTTCCTGGGAAAAGACAAAAAGGACGCCTTCAGACTCACTGAGGTACGCTGGTACTTCCTGATCATCGCCTTCAGCATCGTCACCATCACCATCAACATCCACAAGATGTTTGACAACCTGTTTCTGGCTTTCCACCACGCGGCCTTCCAGGTCGGCTCGATCATCACGACGACCGGCTATGCCACTGCGGACTTTAACCTCTGGCCCCAGTATTCCCGCTGCCTGCTCGTGCTGATCATGTTTATCGGTGCCTGCGCGGGTTCCACCGGCGGCGGAATCAAGGTCTCCCGTATTATCATCCTGGTCAAGGCGGGGATTCAGGAGATCCACCACTATATCCATCCCAGGGCAGTCACCTCCGTTCACATGGACGGCAAACCGGTTGAGAACGAGACGGTTCGCTCCGTCATTATGTATCTGGGGATCTATATCGTCATCTTCTGCGCATCAGTCCTTCTGGTCACCGCGTTTGACGGAGATGAGAGTCTGGAGACGATCTTTACCGCAGTGGCGGCGACCATCAACAATATCGGTCCCGGCCTCTCCGCGGTAGGCGCCACCGCCAACTTCGGACATCTGTCCCTGCCGTCAAAGTTTGTCCTGATGTTCGACATGCTTGCCGGAAGACTGGAGCTCTATCCCATGCTCCTGCTCATCTACCACCTGTTTGGCAGACGCAAATAAAAAATGTACCGGGAGCCGTCGGATTGCTGCCGGGCGGGCGCAAAAACAGCGCCCCGGCAGCAACCCGACGGCTTCTTCTTTTTGAAAAATGCTTTTTGAAGCATTTTGGAAAAATTTTACTGTACAGACCCGCCTGAAACCCGAGGTGTTTTTCGAAGCAATGCGAAGCTTTTACAATGCGAAGCAGTGTTTTTTTCGCGAAAACCCGAGTTGTATGGCGCGAACACACTCACAGAGTGTGTTGCGCACAGCAAAGCGTATTGAAAAATAGAAAAAATTGCGGGAAAAGAAAAAAAGTGCTTGCTTTTTCCAAAATGATACAGTATAATTTGGATTCGTAGCCGAGAGTTGTACGGTTACAGTAAGCATTGGGCTATAGCCAAACGGTAAGGCAGCGGACTCTGACTCCGTCATTTTGCAGGTTCGAATCCTGCTAGCCCAGCTCTTTACAGGAGGGTTTATCGTTCTCTGAATGAGAAGCGATAAACCTTTTTTTTATCGCAGGGCTGCCGCAAGGTGTCTGTCGCCTGACGGCGAACCGCAGCATGCACATGATGAGACAGTAAAAAAGAAAACGATTTCAAAAGCTGTTGGACAACAGATGTGACAAATACCTGGCTTGTGGGCGGAATTTCAAATATCGAAAATCCGCATAAATATAGGCTTTTTAGATGTTTGTTTTATGAAAGTCGCAACAGGTGGGCAAATATGTTACAAAAATATTACGATATGTGGCCAAATTTTACAGGTAGACATGTCGTTTGTTGGAGTATATAATATATGCGCACCAGATTTTTTTGTATTATTATGACACGATATGCATGACTGGATCGAAGATAGCTTTCCCGGAGACATGGACAGAAATTTATTCTCGATCAGGGATGCTTTTGTGTAATGCAAAAAAAGATTGAGGGGCGGTGTGTTGAAACATGGCAGTGGCTGTATGATTTGAGCTTCTATGATAGTCATAGAAAAGACAGAAACTCCGGGCCGGAATGGCCGCGGATAGAACGGAGGGGGAAGTTTGGAAACGGTATCGTCAACTCTGAAAAAAATTGTCGGGTCATTTGCCCTTGGGCTTGCAGCTGTATTTGTCGCTGCGGGAACATCATTTATTCCGGTTTCCGCTGCGGAGACTGCGGGCGCGTCTTCTGTTTCTGCTGCAGAGAGCGCCGGAAAAGCTGAAAAGACAAAAGAAGCTGAGAAAGACACCGGCAAGGGCAAGAAAGAAGAGAAGGAGGAACTCGTCACTTTCGACGAGGGAATCGAGGCTTTTTTCAATGATTCAGGTGATCTGTCAGATCGTGCCATTCTTATGTCAGCTCAGAAGACGCAATCGGATGTGAGTGCGCTGGATGCTGAACTCGGTAAAGAAGAGAGCAGCGAGATCCTTTCGGTCATGGATGCCTATGAGGCGGCGAAAGTCGATTATATCATGGCCAGGATCAACAAGGAGCTGACTTCCGAGAAGGACAAAAGCGAGAAGGAGACTAAAGCCATTCAGGCGGCGGGTCTGGAAATGTCCTCTAAGGACGGGGTCTGCCATGAGTGGGATAAGCAGAGCGATTACACCCTGCTGATGATCACCGAGGACTCCGCCATCCGGGAGATGATTCCCAGATATCAGATTACTTCCTGTAAGATAGAGGACGGAGTCATGAAGCTCGCCGTAGACGAGTGGATGACTCAGGGCTATGGTCAGACGGACGGAACAGGTCCGGAGAATGCTTCCTCCTATATCTATAATTTTTCCCTTTCTCTGAAACGGGATCAGGATGGCCTCTGGACACCCTTCGAAGTCAACGACACGGAAGTGAACTTCAACTGGCTCAATCACAGGGCAGTCGATCCGGAGATGGAATCGACAGAGGCCCCCGACAACCTGTATCCTGTCAAATCGGATGCGGATGCCGGAGTGACCGCCTATGCACAGATCGTTACGGATGTACCCGGAGACAGCGGGAAACAGGACGGAGCCGCGCCGGAGAAAGCAGCTGTGGCATTTGAGATCAACGAGAAGGCGGCTGTTGTTCCGTTCAGTAAGGCGCGGGAGACAGAAGCCGCCCTTTATGCCGATGCGGAAGTAGAGAAAACCGCTTCCGATCTCAGGACCGCCTATTATGACGGCTATGATGCCGATGACGCGATAAAATATTCAAACAAATACTGGAAACACTATAACCACCGTTATTATGACTACAGCCATGTGGGCGGTGACTGCTGCAACTTCGTCTCGCAGTGCCTGTCCTCCGGAGGTATGCCCCATACCAGCGACTGGTACCCGGGTTCCATAGCATGGATCAATGTGCCGGCTACCAGGAAGCACTTCAGCCAGTACGGCATGAAGATCACCGCGGACAATTCCAGTGTCAGACGCGGAAATCCCGTCTATTACGACTGGCAGGGAGATGGTGTATACGATCACACTGCATTGTGTGTCGGAACCAATTCCTCCGGTATGCCGATCGTAAATGCCCATACAACCAATGTCTACCATGCGCCCTGGAGACTGGGGAGCGGAGGAAGCCGCCAAACTATTCTTCTGAACAGGAAATCCTCGTCTTCATACGACAAGAATACCTGGAAGATCATCGACGGAAAAGTCTACTATCTGGACGGAAAAGGGAAAAAAGTCAAAAAGAAATTTATGACGATTGACGGCAGCCGCTATTATTTCAAAAAGTCCGGCGAGAGAGCCTCGGGCTTTTTCAAAGTTGACGGCAGCTGGTACTATGCTTCTGTCAGCACCGGCAAGCTCGCACGCGGATGGACGTGGATCGGCGGAAAGCTCTACTATTTTTCCAGGTCGACATATAAGAGGTACACGATCGGAAGGCACCTGATCGGCGGACACAGGTATTTCTTCAGCTCCAAGGGAGTCCGGCTGACCGGATTCTTCAGGTATCGCGGCAAGGTCTACTATGCCGGCCAGGAGACAGGCTGGCTTGTTTCCGGGTGGAAAAAGATGAACGGCAAGTGGCGCTATTTTGACAGAAAAACAAATGTCATGGCGACAGGCTGGAAGACCATTAACGGGCACAGGTGCTATTTCAACTCAAAGGGAATTCTTAAAAAGGGAAAACATGGCTGATTGGACCGATTGGTTCTCAAAGCAAATATGGCCGGCTGATTCCCAAAGGAAAACATGGCTGATTGGACCGATTGGTTCTCAAAGCAAATATGGCCGGCTGATTCCCAAAGGAAAACATGGCTGATTGGACCGGTTGGTCCTCAAAGCAAATATGGCCGGCTGATTCCCAAAGCAAATGCGGCTGATCGATTTTCGACGGGCAGCGGATCGATACAGCTGTGCTCCGGAATCCGGAGGAATCCGGAGAATCGGCAGTATGCCGGAGACGGATACAGCAGAAAATTGATAGATGTGTGCCGCGATCCATGCGGCTGCCTTCTATAACCTGAAGGACGGGGACTCTTGAACGGAAAACTATGAAGGCCTGAAACAGCGGAGGCGCGGATGTACGTATTTGAAAGCCGTGTCCGTTACAGCGAAATCGGAGCTGACGGCAGGTTGACAACGGAAAAACTGATCGATTACTTTCAGGACTGCTCGACTTTTCAGTCGGAAGACCTGGGCGCAGGTGTGAAATACCTGCGTGACAAAAATCTCGCCTGGATCATTGTTTACTGGCGTGCTGAGATTCTGAGAATGCCCGGTCTTGGTGAAAAAATCAGGGTGGGGACACTCCCCTATGAAATGAAGGGGGGGATGGGACTTCGTAATTTCCTGATGGAGACACCTGATGGAGAGAGGCTTGCGAATGCCAATTCCGTCTGGACCCTGATCGATACGAAGACATCCAGGCCGGTTCGTATCCCGCCGGAAATACGGGACAAGTATCTGCTCGAAGAGCGGATCGACATGCACTATGATTCCAGGAAGATACGGATTCCGAAAGAGCCGGGTACTATGATGCCGGAGATGACCATTAAGGAATATCATCTGGACACAAACAGACATGTCAATAACGGTCAGTATGTCAGACTGGCTGCAGGACTTCTCCCTGAGGGAGCAGTTCCGGAGACTTTCCGGATCGAATACCGGCGGCAGGCAGTGCTGGGAGATGTGATCGTTCCGGTGCTTTACGAACTGCCCATGGAGGATTGTGCACAAGCCTTCTCCCGGGGGCGGACACGCCGTAAAGCCTGTATTTCGCTCAATGCTGTTGAAGACGGACTGCCTTACGCGGTTCTGGAAATCATCTATAAATGATTCTGCAAAAAGAACAGGATAGTGATTCTCCAGATGAGAAGATCATCTGGATACCCTGTAGTTTATTAATTGCAGTTCAAGGCCTTCTTTCTTAAAGTACCATGTGGGAAAGAGGACGACTTTTATTAGTCATCATGATTTTCCGATGATAATTCAGGAAAGGGCAATTATGCTGAAAATTGGAGAAAAACAAGTACTAAAAATAGATAAGCAGGTTCCGTTTGGAGTATATCTCACCGGAGATGTTCCGAATGAGCGTGTGCTTCTGCCTCGCTCCCAGGTACCTGAAGGCGCGGCGATCGGAGATGAGCTGGAAGTCTTTCTCTACAAAGATTCCGAGGACAGACTGATCGCCACCCGCAAGGAACCCAAGCTCACCCTTCACCAGGTGGGCTACCTGACCGTGATCCAGGTCAGCCGTATAGGCGCATTCCTGGACTGGGGGCTGGACAAGGACCTCCTGCTTCCTTATCATGAACAGCCCAAGGAAAGAGTCAAAGAGGGACAGACCGTTCTGGTGGCAGTCTATATCGATAAGAGCGAGCGGCTCTGCGCTACCATGAATGTTTACCCCTGGCTGCGCACTGACAGCCCTTATCACACCGGTGATCAGGTGACGGGCATCGTCTATGAGACCAGCCGTAATTTCGGCGCCTTTGTCGCGGTGGACAGTATCTATTCCGCTCTGATCCCCAGGCGGGAGCTGGTGAGGGAGCTGAAGGCGGGCGATGTGGTTCAGGCCAGAGTCACGGGCATTAAACCCGACGGCAAGATCGACCTGAGCATCCGGGAGAAGGGATTCCTACAGATCGAGGAAGACGCCCGGACCATCCTGCAGATGCTGAAAGACCGGGACGGAGTGATCCCGTTTACAGACAAGGCTTCCCCCGAACTGATCCGGGAGGAAGTGCACATGAGTAAAAATGAATTCAAGCGCGCGGTCGGTCATCTGCTGAAGGAAAACAAAATTTCCATCGAAGAAGACCGGATCATACTATTGTGATCAATGACTGGGAGGACACCGGTTTTGCGGGGTCCTCCTTTTACGTTCAGCCGGCCTGCATGATTTACCCTGCATGATTTACATAGACGCGGCCGGCCTTATCTGCACAGTATACCTCGCGCGATTCGCGCTGAGGCGGCATGTGTGATTTACGCTAGAAGCGGCCGGCTTATCTGCGTGACACGCCCGGCGCGGTTCATGCTGAGGCGGCATGTATGATTTACGTAGACACGGCCGGTTTATCTGCGTGACACGCCCGGCGCGATTCGCGCTGAGGCGGCTGCCGCAGGGTGTTTTCCCTCCCACTGCGGATACAGGCAGCTTTTCCCTGCGCCCGAGCCATCTGATAATCCCTGAAACGAGATTAATGTATTTGTGTATTTTTTACAAAAAAAGTTAAAAAATTTGTGGATAATTATCGCAAATTACATTAAAATATTAGGCGGGGTATATCGTTTTGTTTCATGCGGACGGGAGTCCGCAGGAAAGAGTGGGCAAGATGGTTTCTAATCAGGTTTTACAGAATACAATAGAAGGAATTAAAGATATAACACGTCTGGAAATCTGTATCATGGATGCGGAAGGAAGAGAAGTTGTGTCTACCGCTCCCGTATTTTCAGATGCAGTTCATGCAATACCGGATTTTGTAGTATCACCCGCGGATTCACAGTCTGCAGGACCTTTTCAGTTCTTTAAAGTACTGGAGGAGCAGCAGCTGGAGTATGTCCTGGTCATCAAGGGGGAAAGCGACAATACTCTGCTCGTGGGACGGATGGCAGTGTTTCAGCTGCGCGGTCTGATGGCGGCCTTCAAGGAGCGCTATGACAAAGACAGTTTCATGAAGAATCTGCTTCTGGACAACCTCCTTCTCGTCGATATTTACAGCCGTGCGAAAAAGCTCCGTATAGTGCCGGATGTGTGGCGAGTGGTCATCATCATCGAAAACGGCTCGGAACGCGACAGGAATGTCCTGGAGCTGATGCAGGAGTATGTCGGAGTCAGTTCCTCTGATTTTGTCACGGCTGTGGATGAGAGCAATGTCGTCATCGTCAAAGAGCTTTCCGACAACAGCAGGGAAAAGGAGATCGAGAAGACGGCGCATGGGATCGAGGACCATCTTCACAAGATGGGGATCACTGAGATCAGGGTCGCCTACGGCACTGTCGTCGAGGAGATCAAAGAGGTCAGCCGCTCCTTTAAAGAGGCCAAGATGGCTCTGGATGTCAGCAAGATTTTCTTTGAAGAAAGGACTGTCATCGCCTATAATGAGCTGGGAATCGGGCGCCTGATCTATCAGCTTCCGATCCCGCTCTGCAAGATGTTTATCCGTGAGATCTTCAAGGGGAAAAACCCGGACGACTTCGATCAGGAGACGCTGACCACCATCAACAAGTTCTTCGAAAACAGCCTGAATGTGTCGGAGACTTCACGTCAGCTCTTCATCCACAGGAATACGCTGGTCTACAGGCTGGATAAACTCCAGAAGAGCACAGGCCTGGATCTGCGTGTCTTTGAGGATGCCATCACATTCAAGATCGCGCTCATGGTCGTCAAATACATGAAGTACATGGAGCAGTATGATTTCTGACCGCCCTTCTTTTTGGACGGCGCGCCGGGGGCGCGTCATCGTCATGACTCGGGACGGCAGAATAATCTGACAGCCTGTTTTCGGGGACGGCGGGCCGGGGGCACGTCATCGTCAGGACGCGGCATGTCAGATCATTTAACAGGAGGTTTTAGCTACAGATATGGACGAAGGAAATATGTATTCAGCAGGTCAGGATCCACAGGCACAGCAGTTTGGCCAGGTGCCGCAGGGACAGCAGCCCCAGCAGTTTGGCCAAGTGCCGCAGGGACAGGAGCCTCAGCAGTTTGGCCAGGCGCCGCAGGGACAGCAGCCTCAGCAGTTTGGACAGGCTCCGGGCGGTATCCCGCAGCCGCAGTCCGGCGGATACCCTGAATACAGGCAGATCCTTGAAGGAAAGAGGAAGAAAGGCGGATGGGCCGGAAAAGCGGGATTCTTTATTCTGGGACTGGCAGCGGGAATCGCGCTGCTCTTTATCGCCTCGCGTCTGTTCCCCATGCATATTGCTGCCACGCAGGGGGGAGATTCTTCAGAAGAAGGATCCGTGGTGAACAGGAACTCCATGAACAAGCTGGATGTTCTCGAGCAGTATATCAGGGAGTACTACTATGAGCCGGAGGACATAAAGGAAGAGACTCTGGAAAACGGCATGTACAAGGGGCTCATGAGTTCACTGGGAGACCCCTATACCGAGTACTATACCAAAGACGAGTACAAGTCACTCACTGAGGACACAACGGGAATTTATAAAGGAATCGGTGCTTATATCGGCCTGCAGGAGGGGACAGGAGCCCCCATGTTCACCAGTATCATGCCCGGAACGCCGGCGGAGGAAGCCGGACTGAAGGCCGGAGATATCATCTGCGAAGTCAACGGAACCGATACCCTGTCTATGAGCACGTCAGATGTGGCTGCCCTGGTCAAGGGCGAGGAAGGAACCACGGTAGACATCAAGGTCTCCCGGGACGGCCAGTATATCACTGTGACGGCCACCCGCAGGACTATCAATGTCCCCACAGTTGATTCCAAAATGCTGGACGGCAAGATCGGTTATCTGGCGATTACCCAGTTTGACGATGTGACTCCCGCCCAGTTTGACGAAAATCTGGCGGAACTTAAAAAACAGGGCATGACATCTCTGATCATCGACCTCAGGAACAACCCCGGAGGGACCGTCTCCGCTGTCACCCAGATCGCTTCCGAGCTTCTTCCCGAGGGACTCATCTTCTACATGGAGGACAAAAACGGCAGGCGCGAAGAGTATAAGTGCCCCGGCGCGGACTTCAACCTGCCTCTGGCAGTTCTCGTGAATGAGTACTCGGCAAGCGCTTCCGAGATCCTCTCGGGCGCCATCCAGGATGCCGGAATCGGCAAGCTTGTCGGAGTGACAACCTACGGCAAGGGCATCGTCCAGAACCTCTATCCCCTGGATGACGGCACTGCGCTCAAGATCACCGTGGCGGATTATTACACCCGCGCGGGACGCAATATTCACAAAGTGGGTATTGAGCCTGATGTTGTCGTAGAATATGATTCAGAGGCATTTGAGAAGGACGGCACGGACAATCAGCTCGAAAAGGCAAAAGAGATCGTGACCGGAAAGTAAAAAACGGTCACGCCCGCATGGCAGAAGAAAATGTGACCGGAAAATAAAACAGATCATGGCCGGAAGGATGGGGAAACCGCAGCCGGAAAGTAATAATTGGTTTGGCCGGAAGACCAGGGAAACCGAGACCGGAAAGCAAAGTACTTTTTCCCAGGCAGGATTTTTATGCAGAACGAATGTGACAGCTGCGCTTTTTGCGCATACGATGAGGAATATGGCGACTACATCTGTGAGATCGACATGGATGAGGACGAATATGCCCGCTTTCTGACAGATACGCACTATACCTGCCCCTACTACCGGAACGGGGATGAGTACGCGGTGGTGCGCCACCAGATGTAAAACGGGATACATTCCGGGACAGGATTCAGAAGCGATTATCCTGCGGGTACGGGATGTCTCGCCAGGCTCTGGCGGATAAAGCCGTCCACCGGACGCGGATCTCGCTTCGAAGCCGCCATGGGACAGCCGGAAATGATTTTTTCTGAAGCCGCCATGGGACAGCCGGGAATGATTTTTCCTGAAGCCGCCATGGATCAGCCGGGAATAATTTTTCCTGAAACCGCCATGGATCAGCCGGGAATAATTTTTCCTGAAACCGCCATGGATCAGCCGGGAATAGTGTTATGTAATTTTCATTGAAAAGTCATGAAACAGCCATGAAACAGGCAAAATACAGTTTTATTCTTGATCGCGTAAGACCCATGGGTGTGTCTTGAAATCGAATAATCATAAACGTTGTCATTAAAACAGTTATGAAAAGTGAGCTGAACAGATAACAGCTTGGCGGAATCAAAAAGTGTCTTTCAGGGAGGTTTAAGATGGGACTTATTTTAGCAGCAGGAGCATCACTCAGCAGCATACTTGGAGATCAGTGGAAAGATTATTTTTACTGCTCTGAAATGCCGACAAGCGTCCTCGTCCGCAAGGGCGAGCATCACAACGGCAAATCGGGCCTGCTGAACAAGGGCGGCAGCGATAATATCATCACAAACGGATCCACGATCGTGGTCAATGAAGGCCAGTGTATGATCATCGTGGACCAGGGCGCGATCGTGGATATCTGCGCGGAACCCGGGGCTTACACCTATGACACATCCTCGGAGCCCAGCGTGTTTGCCGGCGGCCTTGGGAAGGGTATCATGGAGAGCTTCAAGAAGTTCGCCGCCCGTGTCGCCTACGGCGGAGTGACCGCTCACGATCAGCGCGTCTATTATTTCAATACCAAGAACATTATCGGCAATAAGTACGGCACCGCCAGCCCGGTTCCCTTCCGTGTCGTGGACAGAAATATCGGCCTTGATCTCGATATTTCCATCCGCTGCTTTGGCGAGTATGTCTACAAGATGACAGACCCGATCCTGTTCTACAAAAATGTCTGCGGCAATGTCGACAGGGACTATACCCGCGACAAGATTGAGAACCAGCTCCGCTCCGAGCTCCTCACAGCCCTTCAGCCCGCCTTCGCCAGAATTTCCGAACAGGGAATCCGCTACAGCTCCCTGCCCGGACATACTAAAGAGCTCTCCGAGGCTCTCAACACTGAACTGTCCTCAACCTGGGGACAGGTCTACGGCATCGAGATCGTCACCTGCGGCGTGAGCAGCGTCAAGGCTTCCGAAGAGGACGAGAACAGGATCAAGGAACTGCAGCTCAGCCTTGCGGCGGGCAGCAACGCGGCGATCGCGGCCGGCATGACCGTTCAGGCAAACGCCCAGGCCATGAAAGACGCTGCCAAGAATGCCAACGGAGCCATGATGGGCTTCGCAGGCCTTGGGATGGCACAGCAGGCCGGCGGCGTAAACGTCGGACAGATGCTGCAGCAGGCACAGGCTCAGCAGGCGGCTCCTCAGATGCAGGCGCCCGGCGCGGCAAAGAGCGGATGGACCTGCCCCACCTGCGGCCAGACCGGCAATACCGGCAAGTTCTGCCCCGGCTGCGGTTCGGCCAAACCCGCCGATCCCGAAGAGTGGACCTGCCCTAAGTGCGGTCAGGCCGGCAACAAGGGCAAATTCTGCCCCGGCTGCGGTTCTCCCAAGCCCGCGGACAGCGCTTCCTGGGAATGCCCTACCTGCGGCCAGAAAGACAACACCGGCAAATTCTGCGCAGGCTGCGGCAAGCCCCGCGAGTGATTGCCCGTGAGTGATCAGGGTCTTTCATCCCGCATGATTTGATTCCCGGCTGTTTCGTTTCATGGGAACAGGCCCCGGGGCTGCCGAATGCTGAAAGATGCTGTGGATAACAGAGGCGTTCTCTGCGTTCTAAGCGGATATTTCTCTGTGCTGCATGATTGCGGGATTCCTGTTTTTCAAACGGGAAAAATAGTGATATACTTTGCGGATTCCGCCGTGACATAAAGCTGCGGAATCCGCGTTTTCCAATTATGGAGGTTAGTATGGCGGACCAGGTTACAAACTATCAGTGCCCGGCATGCACCGGTCCACTTCATTTTGACGGGAAAATCGGGAAGCTGAAATGTGATTATTGCGGCAGCACGTTTACGGCCCAGGAGATAGAAAAACTCTATAAGGCCAAAAACGAATCCGCCGCAGCGGCCAAAGAGAAGGCTGACAAAAAAGCAGAGAAGGAAGCCGCCGAGGCGGCGGCTCTGGAACAGGAAATGCAGGCGGCGCAGAACGCTCCGGAGACTGGAGAGCCTGCCGTTTCCGCCGGGGTTCCGTCCTCCGGGCCTGCTGCCCAATCTGCCGGCTCTTCAGGGGTTCATGCAGGCGGACCTGCCGGCGCTCATGGTCATGGTCCTTCGGGGACTCCCGCAGCAGGCTCTGTCGGATCGCAGAGTGCCCAGAGTTCCTCGGGATCTCACACCGCCGGGCAGACAAATGCCTCAGCCTCCCCGACGTCTTCCGCGGGGGATAATTCCGGATGGGGCAAAGACGCCGCCAAGATGCGGGCTTACAACTGCACCTCCTGCGGCGCCGAACTGATCTGTGATGAAACGACCGCGGCGACCAGCTGTCCCTACTGCGGCAACAACACAATCATACCCGGCACGTTTGCCGGGACACAGCGCCCCGACTGGGTCATCCCCTTCAAGAGTGACAAGAAGGACGCCGTCAACGCGCTCAAGAGTTATTACAAAGGCAAAGTCCTGCTCCCCGGGACCTTCAGCAACAACAATCATCTGGAGGAGATCAAGGGTGTCTATGTCCCCTTCTGGCTCTACAGCGGAGATGTGGAGGCCCAGGGAAGATATGAGGCGAAGAAAGACCAGGTCTTCCGCCAGGGTGAATATCAGATCACCCGTTCCGAGCACTACGCGGTCGAGCGCGAGGGAACCATCAGCTTTTCCCGCATACCGGTGGATGCGTCCACCAAAATGCCAGATGACCTCATGGACAGCATAGAACCCTTTGACTACAGGACGATCACGGAGTTTTCCCTGTCCTATATGCCGGGATTTCTTGCAAATAAATATGATGTCAGCCAGAAAGAATGCGGAAAACATGCGGGAGAACGCGCCCGCAGGACCGCGGAGGATGCTCTGAGAGGCACTGTACAGGGGTACACCAGCGTCTCGACATCGGCCCATAAAGAAACGATCTGCAACGAAAAAACGGAGTACGCAGTGCTCCCTGTCTGGCTGCTCAGCACCAAATGGGAGGGACAGAATTTCCTCTTCGCCATGAACGGACAGACCGGAAAAATGATCGGCAATCTCCCGATTGCCAAGGGCAAGCAGATGCTCATCTCCATCCTTGTCTTTATTCTCTCCATGCTGGTCTTCGGATCATTTATGATCGCCGGAGAAGATGTGGATTCCACATCCTACCTGATCACGGCGGTCTTTGCCATCGTCATGACGGGCATTGTCAACATGGTACTGGTCTCACAGATGAAACCGGTTGCCCGGGAGAGCCGCGCGGCGGCCTACGTCGTCCACGGAGGCATTAAGCTCAGCCACCACAGCGACCAATACCTGCGGACTACTGAGTCCAGGGTGAGGATCCAGAACAGCCAGCGCCCGGGAGGAGGAATGGAACACGGCGGCCCCCCGCTCTGAACCTGACTCTATATAGATTGTTTTTGAGAGTATTACACTGAGAATAAACCATAATAGGAGTACACGCCCTCGAGAGGGCGTGCGCTGTAACAACAGACAGGACCCTGCTGCGGCTGTATACTGCGGCAGGGTTTTAAAATACAGTTAAAAGATATACAATAGGATACAGTATCCGCTAATGTGTGGAGCATTGCGGGAGCGCCAGAGCGCGGAGCAATGCGTAGTTTATTCATATATGTTTGTGAAGATAAGGTCATGGGCACAAGTATGAAGAGAGAAAACACAGGGAGACAGAGAGCAGTCATCGGCGCAGGCGCGCTGACTGTGTTCCTGCTCTGCCTTCTCCTTTTTTTCTACATAAAACGCGCGGCCCTGCAGGATTTGAGAGGAGACCCGCTTTTATTCAGTGAAGAGAGCGGCTTTTTCAGGGAGGGTTTTACCCTGTACCTGGGCAGAAATCCCGATATTCCCGAAGATGTTGAGATCAGATATACCCTGAACGGAGACGAACCGACCGCGGACAGCTTTTTGTATGAGGACGGGATCGACCTGAAAATGGCAGTTCTGCAGGCGGAGGAAGAGGCCGCTGCCAAAGAAACGAAGAAAGCAAAGGTCATCCGGGAGGCCGATGCGGAAGCAAAGGCAAAGGCGGCTGAGCAGGCCCGCCTGGCTCAGGAGCAGGCCAAAGAAGAGTCTAAAGAAGAGACCAAAGAACAAGCAGAAGAAGATACCAAAGAAGAGGCCAAAGGACAGGCAGAAGAAGAGCCTAAAGAAGAAACCAAAGAAGAGACTGCGGAGAAGGCGGAGGCTTCAGGGGAGGCTGCAAGGCCCACGATTGAAGATGGAAGAGAGACCTGGGAACGGGCGAAATGGACTGTTGCGGCAGATTCAGGTCTGCGTCCGGAGCGGACTGAAGACGGGATCTGCGTGCTGCCGGTACGGGCCTGTCTTGTCCAGGGCGAAGACAAAAGCCCGATCGTGACCAAAACTTATGTGATCGGGGAGAATGTGGACGAGCGCTATGACGTCTACGTGGCCAGCCTGGTGACAGACTCCTATAACCTCTTTGATTATGACAACGGGATTATGATTCCCGGAAGCCATTACGAGTCAGACGTCGCCGAAGGTGTGCGGGAAGACCGCGCAGGCAATTTCTATCAGCGGGGTGACGAGTGGATCAAGAGCGGCCACGTGACTCTTTTTTCTCCCCGTGGAGAGGTCCTTCTGGAGGAGGACGCCGGAATCGCCGTAGCAGGCTACAGCTCCCGGATCATTCCGACCCGCACCCTTCGCATTGAGGCTTCAAAGGCATACGGAACTTCAGATGACTATTTCCATCTGGGAATTTTTTCTGATCCGGAAAAGGATCCGGGAAACGCATCGGGAAAAGATTTACAAATTGCATCGAAAAAAAATCTGGATAAGAGTTCAGGAAAAGACTCGGAGAAGGACTCAGGAACGGATTCCGGGGAAGATAAAGGAAAAGATCCAAAGACGGTTTCAAATCCGGAAATGGAGATTTTTCAAAAGATTAAGTTCCGCACACACGGTGTCCCCGGATACCATATCCGCAGTGTGCGCAATCAGTACGCCAAGGAGCTTACGGATGAGTGCGGTTTCCCGGGGCTTACGGAGAACAGGCTGGGTGTTGTTTTTCTGAACGGAGAGTTTTACACAGTCTGTGATATCACGCCCAGTACGACATCGGATTATGTCTGCAGGCTTTTCAATCTGAACGTTCCCGACGGGATCGAAAAATACAGCAACAGCGACGTAGACGTTTATACCAGGAGCAAGATCATCAAACTTTTTACCGCGGATCTCACACAGGAAGCCAATCAGAAGGCTCTTGAGGAGAAAGTGGATATGGACAATTACCTGTTCTATTTTGCCCTCGAGGTGCTGTTCAACAATGCGGACTGGCCCTTCAACAATGTGACCGTCTGGCGCTATCTGGGAGAAGAGGATCCCGACAATCCCTATACCGACGGGCGGATTCGCTTCCTGATCGAGGATATGGACCAGATCCTCACCAACGGACTGCACGGGGATCCAACCCGGTGGTCAACCGAGCTGATCGACTACCTGATGAAGGAGAAGGGAAACACCTTTTACCATGTCATGCAGTGCACCCGGTACAGAGACAAATTCCTCACCTATGTCGATGACCTGCTGCGCACGTCCTTTGAACCCGAACATGCCTGTGCGGTTCTGGACAGACTTTATGGGGAGATGAAAAGGGAATACATCCTCGACTACGGAGATGCTTTCTGGAAGGAGATGGAGGACACGGCAGAGACGACTAAGCAGAATGTGCGTGAAAAAGAGAAACTCTACCGCGAAAACATCACCAAATATATGGAACTGACTGACCGCTACAGCATCGGGATTGAGGCAGGTGAAGGAGTCTCTGTAACCTGGAACAATATGACCCTTTCTCCCGGCGGCACATGGACCAATGATTATTACTGTGGCACCTCCTTTACCGTGACAGCTCATTCGGCTGAGGGATACCGCCTGACTGGCTGGGAGGTCAACGGGAAAGTGGTAGAAGGCGAAGGGGCGGATGGGTCTTCCCTCACCATCAGCGATGCCCTGGGCGGAAAAGGACGGAAGGGACAGGTCACAGTGACCGTGCGCGCCAGGGCGGAAGCAGAACAGTAATACTTACTTAAAACCGGCACTGCAGAAACTTTGATCACAGTTTTGATCATCCTGCAGGACCGGTTTTTTTGTCTCATGGCAGGCAGATAGGTTATCGCCCCTAAAAAGCTGTCCACTAGACGGGGATGACCCTAAAATACTGGTGTCCAATCTACTGGGTACAGTTTAAGAAGCTGGTTCCAAAAGAAGATTAGCATACTAAAAAAGGCATGCGAAGCCAACCTCAAAAAAAGGAAGCGCACAGCAGGAAAGATAAGAGAAGCTGGTCCCACAAAAGGAACCGGCTTTTCTTATGCCGGAGTTCGTGTAATGTGTTTTTCTTTCCATCTTGCAGCGGAGGCTGGCCCGCCGCCAAAAGTCCGGCAAACGGCCTATCAGATGACCCAATAGTTTAACAGATGGATCGAATGTCTGGCAGACAGCCCGACAGCCTCATAGACCGCCCAACAGATGGCCTGACAGACTGAAAGACCGCCCTATAGATGATTAAGAAGTTACTGTCAGCAGACTTTTTTATATGGTAAGATAAAAGTGTTCCAGTCAGTAAACTGTTAGAGGGGAAACTGCTGTAGAAGGGGTGAATTGAAATGGCTACAACACCGTTTACACTGTATGAATATACTGATCAGCTTACGCGGCAGGAAGACGGCTCCTTTCGCTGGAGATGCGATATCGAGAAGGAATACGAGCAAAGGACATACAAAACAACCATGATAATCTGCGCTGCTATTGCCGCTTTCATCCTGGTTTTCGGCGGTTTTCTCGCTGTGATGTACGATGATCTCACGTCGTTTGCAATAGTGGCAGGATGCGTCGCTGTCTTCCTGCTGATCTCCCTCCTGACCTGCTGGGGATTAAACAAGCTGCCGGAGGACAAGGAAGGTGATCGTCACCAGAAAATATGTAGAACTCAGGGGCCGCTTCGGCGGACCTCGTGTCTATGCCCCAGAGCAGGATATGTCTTTTGTACGGGGTTACATCCTCAGCCGGGTGCCTGGAGAAGCTCAAATCAGGTATGAATAAAGCAGCAGGTATAAATTGCGCAGTGGGATATGAATAAATCAGCGAAGAAAAGAAACCGGCTGAAAGGCCGGCTTTTTTCTTTATCTTGTAAGAACTGTGATGGAGCATTGAAATCACCGTTTGCTCACTTTATTAAAAGATGCCCTGAGAAAATGAGCATTAAATGATCCCCTGAAAAAATGAATCAAACAGAAGAATAGAAAAATGAATCATGCAGAGGAACGAAAAATGAAGCAAACAGAAGAATGGGAAAATGGATTAAACAGGAGAGTGGGGAAATGAAGCAAATGGTAAAACGTTAGAAATGCATCGAAAAGACAGAATGAAGCAAATAGTCTCCTGTAATTGCACAATTTTTGACGCTTTTTTAGCGGAAGGCACATGTATAATCCCGTATTTGACAGTTCAAAAGGCTAAAAAGGCCGAAAAACGCGATATCTACGCGAAAAAATGGGATTTCAGTTTTTTACCCCGATTTCCTAAACTTTCCTAAACCGGGTGATATGAAGGCTGACAGGAAGCTGATGGAAGAAGCCATCAGGAGGTTCTTGTCGAATAGATGTATATAAAACAGGATGGTCGCAGAGGCCATCCTGTTTTTATCATGTGTGCCGGGCATGGCACAGTTCTTGCCGGTGAAAGTCCGGTCATGGGTAACTTACCGTCCATGTAGTTAAACGCAAGCCGAAGCCGGTAACGGTGGGGTGAAGGAAGCGCGTAGCAAAGCCATGAGCCTACGGACAGAAACCTGATATGAGGCTAAATGGTGGACAAGGATGCAAAACAATCCGAAGTCCGTGGTAAGCGTAAAACCAAGAGAGTAAATCAGGAGGTTGTGTGGCGAAAGAACTGCGAATTACCCCGGGAGACCCAGACAGCGTGTTAGAGGAAAGGAGTGATACATTCCGCCGATGCTGCGGCGGGCATCTTATACACGTGCGATATAAAGCCTATGCCTGGGAGTCAGCTGAGACCATATGACAGCATCGAGGGAATGCAAATTCCCGAAGGGTCTAATGTTAACTGTATTGTGAATCACTTGAGCAAGGTCAGGATATTCTGTACTACACCTTGTAGCAGCCCAACAAGTGCAATCGTATGTCGCGGGGGCTGTGATGGAGGAAGAAGTTTCCTGGCACCTTTACAAAAGAGGAGGAGCAACGGATGAATCTGCTTGACAGGATTCTAAGTGTCCAGAACTTCAATGAAGCCATTAAAGAAGTGGCTCAGAACAAAGGAGCCCCCGGCATTGACGGCATGACCGTTGATGAACTGCAGGGGTATTTTGCAGTCCACGGAGATGAGATAAGAACGCAGATACGGTATAAGCAGTACAGACCCCAGCCGGTGAGGCGGGTGTATATACCGAAGCCGAACTCTGACAAGCTCCGTCCGCTTGGGATACCTACTGTCGTGGATCGAGTGATCCAGCAGGCGGTCTCAAGGATACTCATACTGGAATACGACCCGTATTTCAGCGACCACAGCTACGGATTCCGGCCACGCCGGGATGGCCATCAGGCCATGAAGGAGGCGCTGGGATACCTGAACGAAGGCCGCACATGGGTAGTGGATTTCGACATCGAAAAGTATTTTGACACTGTGAACCACGACAAGCTGATTTCAATACTGAGAGAAAGAATGAATGACGCGACCATTCTCCACCTTATACGCTCGTTTCTGAAAGCAGGCGTCATGGATGATGGACTGGTCAGTCCCACAGAAGAAGGTGTGCCGCAGGGAGGACCCCTTTCCTGCGTCCTGTCCAATATCTATCTTGACAAACTGGATAAG